>JAILFT010000114.1 GCA_024697425.1 Butyrivibrio sp.
TGATGCTGATGAGACGCCGGAAGAGATCCTAACGGACCTTCTGGATGATATGCCCGGAAACAGCCTTACGGACACCTCAGGTGAATCGGGGCAGGACAGCTTAAGCGATGCCCTTGATAATATCAAAGAAGACGAGGAAGAGGCGGCGGAAGAAACCAAGGAGGAAGGTGATGTATCCTTAGAGGAGATAGAAGCTGCCATGGGAGATGTCCCCGCTCTTGATGATGAAGCTTCAGGTGAGTCATCTGATGATTTTTCTCTGGAGGATATGGAAGCTGCCATGGATATGGAGCTTGGAGATACGCCGGGTGAAGAGCAGGATGCACCTGCAGATGAAACGCAGGAAGAGACTTCTTCATTGGATGGTGCGCAGGAAGAGGCTTCTCTTGAGGATTTGGCCCTTGAAGGATTTACTCTTGACGGATCATCTTTAGACGGACTTGTGGATGAGCCTGCACCGGAGGAGGCTGCAGCAGAATCTTCGCCGGAACCCGAGGAAGTGGCCGAGGCCGAAGCACCTTCGGAGGACAGTGCTGATGCGCCGGCAGAGCCATCCTCAGAGAATCCCCTGGGGGATGAATTCGACCTTGGAAGTCTTGAGGAAGGCCTTGATAAGCTGCTCGAAGATGATGTCCCCAAAGGAAGTTCCACAGATGGCGAAATTGCAGCTCTTTCAGAGCCGGATGCGCCTGCGGGCGGTGGCTCCGACGATGGAGAAAATGTTTCCATGGATGAGCTGGATGCTTTCATGAACAGCCTTGCCAGCGACGATATAGAGGACCTTGAGAATGTAGCCAATATGGTGGAAGAGAGGGGCGAGGATGTTGCTCCTTCAGATGACATTCCCAAGGAAGATATACTAAGTGCTCTTACGGAGGACGGCTTCGGAGATCTTGCTGAAGAGGCGGGAGAACCGTCCCTGGATGACCTTGCTTCAATCCCTGAGAAAGGGGAAAGATCTTCCGGTGATTCGGATGATGAGGAAGAAGATAGCAAGGGCAAGAAAAAGAAAGGCAAAAAAGAAAAGAAGGAAGGTTTCCTTAAACGACTTATAAAAGCCCTCACCCAGGAAGATGACGAGACAGATGGTAATGAGGGCCTTGCCAGCCTGACGGATGAGAATCAGCAGGTTCTCAACGAGCTTGGCGAGGAAGGGGCAGCTCCTAAGGGCAAGAAAAAGAAAGAGAAAAAAGAAAAGCCCAAGAAAGAGAAGAAACCCAAGAAGGAAAAGCCGCCGAAGGAGAAAAAGCCTCCGAAACCCAAGAAGGAGAAGAAACCCAAACCTCCTAAGGATCCCGGCGTTACGGAGAAGGCTATTTCCCCCAAGAAGATTGCGGTGGCGGGCATTTTTGCAGCCAGCCTTGGAATCCTTGTATGTATCCCCGCTATCTTTTTACCCGACAGGATAGCATCCCAGAGGGCAGTCAGCGCCTATACTCACAAGGAATTTACCACGGCATACAAGATGCTCTACGGAAAAGAGCTGATCGAGCCCGAATCTTCAATGTATGAGCAGTCAAGAGTGCTGGCATGGGCCCAGAGATATATTGACGGTTATGACAACTACATGACCATGAATATGCCCGAGGAAGCCCTTGATATGCTTATGATGGCCATGAAGAACAAGGAAGATCTTCTTGAACAGGCAGCACAGTATAATGTTGAAAATCAGGTTGTTAGCGTGTACGATAGTATAGAAGCGGTGCTTTTGGAACGATATGGCCTGTCTGAAGCGGATGTTCAGGAGATCAACGCCATCAAGAAGGACAGGGACTATACTATCAGACTTATGGAGATTGTGGGTACTCTGCAGTCATAAAGGCATCGGATTTGTTGGAAGGGAGAAGATGCCTGATGGTTGCAATCATTGACTACGATGCCGGTAACATTAAGAGCGTTGAGAAGGCTTTTGAATATCTGGGAGCACAGACTCTTGTCACCAGAGAGCCTTCAGAGATTTATAGAGCGGACAGAGTGGTACTGCCGGGGGTAGGAGCCTTTGGCGATGCTGTAAGCCGCATAAGAGAGTACGGACTTGAATCAGTAATAAAAGAGGTTACTTCCAAAGAAGTGCCTTTCATTGGAATATGCCTGGGTCAGCAGCTTTTGTTTGATCGTAGTGACGAATCAGACGGAGCTAAGGGCCTGGGCATTTTGCGTGGGTCAATAAGAAGGATTCCGGACACCGACAGAGACGGTAACTCCTACAAAATCCCGCAGATAGGCTGGAACAGTCTTAAATTTCCCAACAAAGGAAGAATTTTTAAGGGGATTGATGAGGGGGCCTATGTCTATTTTGTCCATTCCTATTATCTGGATGCGGAGGACAAAAGTATTGTGACAGCCACCACAGATTACAACGTGACCGTTGAAGCTTCCGTGGAAAAGGGGAATGTATTTGCCTGCCAGTTCCATCCCGAGAAGAGCTCTGAGGTGGGCATGCAGATACTGGACAATTTCCTTAAGATCTGAGAAGAGGGGGACTTAAGATGCTTACAAAGAGAATCATTCCCTGCCTTGATGTTAATAACGGCAGGGTTGTAAAAGGTATTAATTTTGTGGACCTTCGGGATGCAGGAGATCCTGTGGAGGTTGGAGCCGCCTATTCCAGGGCGGGGGCTGATGAGCTGGTTTTTCTTGATATCACTGCCTCCAATGAGCGGAGGGCTACCGTGGCCGATATGGTAAGAGAGGTGGCCAAAAAAGTCTTCATCCCCTTTACAGTTGGCGGGGGAATCCGCACTGTTGATGATGTGAGGGCAATCCTGAGAGAGGGCGCCGACAAGGTGTCCGTAAATTCGGCGGCTATCGACAGACCTGAGCTTATCGCCGAGGCGGCAGACAAGTTCGGAAGCCAGTGCGTGGTCCTTGCCATTGATGCCAAGAGAAGAGAAGACGGCAGTGGCTGGAACATCTACAAACACGGCGGCAGGATCGATGTTGGGATGGATGCCATAGAATGGGTGAAAAAAGCTGTCTCTTTAGGCGCAGGAGAGATCCTGGTCACCAGTATGGACTGTGACGGCACCAAGGCAGGTTATGATATTGAGCTCACAAGAGCTGTTGCGGACGCAGTTCCCGTGCCTGTGATAGCATCAGGCGGAGCCGGAACTTTGGAGCATTTCTACGAAGCTCTGACGGCAGGAGGAGCAGATGCGGCTCTGGCGGCGTCTCTTTTCCATTATAAGGAGCTGGAGATCAACGAGGTCAAGAAGTACCTCAAGGAGAAAGGAGTGCCGGTAAGATGGGGATGATAACCGGAGACTGGCTGGAGGCTGTGGGAGCAGAGTTTAAGAAGCCCTACTACAAAGACCTCTACACATTTGTTGTAAATGAATACAATACCCAGGTGATATACCCGCCTTCAGGGGATATTTTCAATGCCATGAACTTTACACCTCTTAATAAGGTAAAGGTCCTGATCCTGGGACAGGACCCCTATCATGAGCCGGGACAGGCCCACGGGCTGTCTTTCTCCGTGCTCCCGGGGAAGGCCGATACGCCTCCTTCCCTTCAGAATATTTATAAGGAGCTCAATACGGACCTTGGCTGCTACATTCCCAATAACGGGTATCTTAAAAAATGGGCGGACCAGGGTGTGCTTCTTCTTAACACTGTTCTCACAGTGAGGGCTCATCAGGCCAATTCACATCAGGGCAAGGGCTGGGAGCAGTTTACCGATGCCATAATCAGGGCGGTTAATGAGAAAGAGGAGCCGGTGGTTTATATGCTCTGGGGAAGACCTGCACAGATGAAAAAGCCCATGCTTACAAACCCCAAGCACCTGGTTCTTACCGCACCTCATCCAAGCCCGCTTTCTGCGTACCGCGGATTCTTTGGATGCAGGCACTTTAGTCAGTGCAACGATTTCCTTACAAAGAACGGGCTTTCCCCCATAGACTGGCAGATTGAAAACATCTGACAGGATAAATTTACTATTGCATACTGATGCTTTGCCGTGTTAAAGTTTGAGATAAGTTTTATGTCAGAGCATCAGGAGGAGAATTATGAAGAAACCTTTTGTTACCAAAGAGCAGGTGGAAGAGATAGTAAGGACTTATCCCACACCCTTTCACATCTACGACGAGAAGGGCATTATAGAGAATGCCAAGGCTGTTTACGAGGCGTTTTCCTGGAATAAGGGCTTCAGAGAGTACTTTGCAGTAAAAGCCACACCCAATCCAAGGCTTATGGAGATCCTCAAAGAACAGGGCTGCGGATTTGACTGTTCATCCAAAACGGAGCTGATGCTGTCCAAGGCAGTTGACGCATCCGGTGAAGATATCATGTTTTCTTCCAATGACACCCCGGCTGAGGAGTTTGCCTATGCAGACAAGCTGGGCGCCATCATCAATCTGGACGATTTCACTCATATAGAGTTTCTTGAGGAGACCATTGGGAAGATCCCGGAGACCATCTCCTGCAGATACAATCCCGGCGGAGTGTTTGAGATGAGCAACGGTATCATGGATAACCCCGGGGATTCCAAGTACGGAATGACCAAGGACCAGCTTTTTGAGGCCTTTAAGATCCTTAAGGAGAAAGGCGCAAAGCGCTTTGGAATCCATGCATTCCTTGCCAGCAACACCGTTACCAACGAGTATTATCCCATGCTTGCAGGGCAGCTCTTTGAGCTGGCTGTAGAGCTTCAAAACAAGACCGGAGCTAAGATCGCATTCATCAATCTTTCCGGCGGCGTTGGAGTTCCCTACCTTCCGGATCAGCCCGGCAACGATATTGCTGTTATCGGCAAAGGCGTTCATGAGCAGTTTGACAAGATCCTTGTTCCTGCGGGAATGGGTGATGTTTCAATTTTCACCGAGATGGGGCGCTTTATGATGGCTCCCTACGGCGGACTTGTTACAAAGGCCATCCACGAGAAGCACATCTACAAGGAATACATCGGCGTTGATGCCTGTGCAGTGGACCTTATGAGACCCGCCATGTACGGTTCCTACCACCACATAACGGTTCTGGGAAAAGAGAATGCTCCTCTTACGGAAGTTTATGATGTGACCGGTTCCCTTTGTGAGAACAACGATAAATTCGCTATTGAGAGAAGTCTGCCCAGGATAGATATGGGAGACTACCTGTTTATTCACGATACGGGAGCCCACGGCTATGCAATGGGCTATAATTATAACGGAAAGTTAAAGAGCGCAGAGCTCCTTCTTAAGAGGGACGGAAGCGTAGAACTCATAAGAAGAGCGGAGACCCCAAGGGACTATTTTGCAACCTTTGATTCTCTGCCTGTATTTGAGAAGCTTTCCGAAATAATGGATGAAGAGAGTGTATGATCAGTTTATGAATGGGGCGCGTTTTAGAATTTCTGTTTTTCTGTCCGCGCTGTTTGGGTGCTGGGCAATTATGCTGACCTTTGGAATTGCCGTAAGAAGTCCTCTTACGGTAGTTCTTTTTGCATGCCTTTATATGATGGGGCTAAGTATCCCGGCCCTCGGAGAGATAAAGGGCTTTTTCAGGGAGACGATCCCTGTTGTTGTCAGCACGGTTATCACATTTCTTTTGCGGGGAGCAATCATTAACGGCCAGGGGTTTCAGAATGGTTATTTCAGGCTTCTGTCTTTGATAATCATCCTTGTGGGTTACTGGCTTTTGGTAAGACTCATTACCAAGTTCATTATGGAGGGGCAGTTTGGCAAAAGAAAGAGCGGTGAAGGCTGTATGCTTGCCACCCCCGAGAACTCTTTTTCCGGATTGGTAAGAGCCAGTAAGCCCTACGATGAGAAATTCGGGAAAAGAGCCTTCATCATTACGGCAGCTTTCTGCCTTCTTTTTTATCTTCCCTATTTTCTGTATGAATTTCCCGGAGTTATGACGGCGGATTCTCTGGATCAGTTCGACCAGATCACGTACTTTACGCCTATGAGTAACCACCATCCAGTGGTCCACACTCTTTTGATGGGATTCTTTTACCGGATAGGACTCCACCTTACGAAATTTCATGACAAGACGATAGCGATCTCGCTGTATACAGCTTTTCAGATGATATTTATGAGCCTGTGCTGCGGCGCGGTGGTAAAAGAGACCCTGCGACTTATGAACAGAAAGAGCTACAGGATAGTTGCGGCTTTTATTTTCTTCTACGCCTTTATGCCCTTTAACGGAGTGTATGCGGTAACCATCTGGAAGGATGTTCCCTTTGCGGGGGTATCGATGCTTTTGTGCGTTGTTATTGCGGAGCTTTTAAGGAAGGGGAAGGACAGCAGTATTTTTGACTTCGCAGCCTTTACTGTGCTGGGGATCCTCTTTTGCCTCATGAGGTCCAACGCGCTTTACGCATTTCTTGTATTTGCCATTTTCTTCCTTCTTAGGATGATGAAGGGGAAATTTACCCATGCACTGATCTCGGTAATTGTGTGCATTCTGGTGGTGTTTATCATCAAGATCCCTGTGTTTGGAGCCTTTAACATAAAGGGAGCTGACTTTACGGAGTCCCTGTCAGTACCGCTGCAGCAGGTGGCAAGGGTTCTGGTAAATGAAAGGCATATAGATGCAGAGGATATGGAGCTTATCGATAAGGTGATAGACAGGACCTACATCCGTGAACTCTATGCACCCTGGTTTGCAGATAATATCAAGGAACTTGTAAGAGCCGGTAACCCCCATGCGATTGAGAACAACAAGGCAGAGTACTTTGGGCTTTGGCTAAGGCTTGGGCTTAAGTATCCCGGGGACTATATTGATGCCTGGTTTGATCTTACCGGAGGCTACATTTACACCAACGTAAACTACATGGTTGCGGAGGCTGACGGTATCATGCGAAACAAACACGGCCTTACCTGGAGCCCCATCATAGGCGGAAAGTTTATCAAGGTAAAAGAGATACTTATAAAGCTTCAGGACTTCATGCCAATCTACGGTATGCTGTTTACTGCGGCCATTTATACCTGGGCCCTTGCAGCATCCTTTATATATGCCGTCCGCCGCAAAAAGCCTGTGCTTTTGCAGACTCTTATGCTGCTTCTGGTGGCAACGCTTCTTATTGCCGCTCCGGTGGTGGATTTCAGATATGCCTACGCTATTGTGATGACCTGGCCGCTGTGGCTTTTGGGGACTAACAAATTATGATGGAACAACAGATTCTGGAGTTTACGCAATATCTTAAGAATGTAAAGCATACCTCGGAAAATACCCTTGTTTCCTATAAACGGGACCTTGAAAGGATGTCCTCCTATATGGAGAGGAGGGGGATCCTTGATGCGACGGATGTGACTCTTGATGCTCTTGCCGACTATTCCGCAAGCCTTCAGGATGAACATTTTGCGCCGTCCTCCATCTCAAGACATAACACTTCCATGAAGGCTTTTTTCCGGTATATGCTGGAAAACGGCAATATCACAGAGAATCCGGCGGAGCTTCTTTCAAGCCCTAAGATTGAAAAGACTCCCCCGAGAGTTCTTTCCACTGTGGAGATAGAGGACCTTTTGTCCCAGGATTTCGGGGATGATGCCAAGGGGATGAGGGACAGGGCCATAATGGAGCTTATGTATGCAACAGGCCTTAAGACCTCGGAGATGATAGGGCTTAAGCTCTCGAATGTTGACCTTAGCCTTGGCTGTATAAGGCTTACGGGAAGCAGCTCAAAGGAAAGGCTTATTCCCTACGGCAAAAAAGCCAAGGAAGCCCTGAACGTTTATCTTACCGAGGGAAGGAACCGCCTCATGGAGGGAAGGTACGACAGCGACGTTTTGTTCCTTAATTGCAGCGGGGAACCCATGAGCCGGCAGGGGCTGTGGAAGCTGGTGAAGACCTGTGTTGAGAGAGCAGGGATAAAGTCAGACATCACGCCCTTTACCTTAAGGCACTCCTTTGCGGTGCATCTTGTGGAGAGCGGAGCGGACATGGCTTCCGTTCAGGAACTTATGGGATATTCGGACAGCAATACCATCTCAAGATATATCAACAGGAAGAAGAGAACCAAAGACCCCTTTGAGTGGGCAAGAATAAGGAATTAAAATAAGCTCCGGCATCACTTTTTCGATGCCGGAGCTTTTGTTTTGTAAGTATGATTTATGCAAGTTCAGCCATTTCAAGGATGAGGTTCTCGGTATCCTTCCAGCCAAGGCAGGGATCTGTGATGGATTTACCGTATACGCCCTCACCGATCTTCTGGCAGCCTTCCTCGATGTAGCTCTCGATCATAACACCCTTAACCAGGCTCTTGATATCGGGATTAAGGCTTCTTGAGTGGAGCACTTCCTTGACTATCCTTATCTGTTCCTTGAACTGCTTGTTGGAGTTGTTGTGGTTGGCATCAATGATAGCCGCAGGATTCACAATATTCCTCTCGTTGTACAGATCAAGAAGAAGACGAAGGTCCTCGTAGTGATAGTTGGGAATGGACTGGCCGTGCTTGTTGCTGGAGCCGCGAAGAACGCAGTGGGCAAGTGGATTGCCGTTGGTCTTAACTTCGTAGCCTCTGTAAACGAAGTTGTGCTTCTGCTGAGCCGCGTACACAGAGTTGAGCAT
Source organism: Butyrivibrio sp. (assembly GCA_024697425.1). Taxonomy (GTDB): domain Bacteria; phylum Bacillota; class Clostridia; order Lachnospirales; family Lachnospiraceae; genus Butyrivibrio. The sequence goes on from JAILFT010000114.1 coordinate 8,491, forward strand.
TACGCTGAAGGTACCGCTGGTGGGGTTCTTCATACCGGCGGGAACATCGAAGCCGCTGGCAGTCATGCGGTGCTCCTGATCCTCAACGGAACGGGCTCCGATGGCAACGTAGGAGAGGATGTCCGCAACATAGCCCCAGTTCTCAGGGTAGAGCATCTCGTCCGCTGCTGTAAGACCGGATTCCTCGATGGCACGAAGCTGCATGTGGCGCATGGCTATAAGGCCGGCTCTGAAATCTGTCTTGCCCTCGGGATCGGGCTGGGAAGTGATACCCTTATAGCCTTCACCGGTGGTACGGGGCTTGTTGGTATATATTCTGGGAATAAGGATCAACCTGTCATTGACTCTCTCGTTGAGTTTGCCCAGTCTTGAAACATAGTCACAGACTGCATCCTCATTATCTGCTGAGCAGGGACCTACAACCACCAGAAACTTGTCGCTCTTGCCTGTAAAGACATCGGCTATCATGGCATCCCTTTCCTTCTTAAGAAGAGTCAGTTCCTTCTTAAGGGGATATTCAAACCTGATCTCATCGGGAGTAGGCAGTTTCTGGATATAATCAAAAGACATCGGTTAAAACCTCCATTTCAAGTCATTAGTAATACCATAGCATTCACGAACCTTGGAAGCAAGCATTTTTTCGGCTTCCTTTGGCTCTTTTCCCTCTTCAATACGGTGAACAAGGTCTTCAATCTCATGCATCACCATAAGAGAGCACAAAGGTATGGGAAGCGCCTCGAGAGAAGATCTTAAAACCTTCAGGCTCTTAAAGGTACGGCTGTAGTAAAAACCTATCACATCCGAATTGAGGATCGCCATGATGTAGGTTGCACTGTAACCGTTCACATGAGGGATGATGATATTGGCGCTGTTAAGGGATAAAAGACCTGTGGTATCCCTTGCCACCACGGGGCGGGATGCTATGAACCGGTAAAAGAGCTTTTCTTTTGCTCGGTAGTATTTGGCAGGTGCACACTGCTGAAAACTCTTCGGGATAAAAGCAACGTAGTTTTCAGGAGGCGCTATCCTGAAAGGAGATATGTCTTTTCCCTTGATGATGGGCTCAATGCCCTTCCCCGGCTCATTAAGCAAAAACTCCCTGTTATTGCCGGTGACTATTCCGAGAGCAAAATCCGCGTTGCCTTCCAGGGTAAAGTGAGGCACGGATTCGATGTGCTTTAATATCTCAATTTCTTCATCATCAGAAAGAAGCTGAAAACTTGCTGAACTTAACCTGTCCCGTGAGACCGTAAAATGCCGGATCTCCTTTAAAGAGGTATGCTCCTTCTCATAGGAGGTAACGGAAACAAGGCCATCATCGGGAGCTATGTCATCCTTTGTCCTGGCGTTTAAAATAATACCGGGACATTGAACATTGTCAAAAACGTCTCCCAGATAGGAGATTGAAGTAACCCGGGCTTTATCAAGCAGCAGATTCCTGATGCCGCTGTGGAGCCCCGATTCCAGCAGGCTCTCCGGAAGAACAAAGGAAAACTCTCCGGGGAACCGCAGGCTCTTTAATGCACGCTCCATAAAAACTGCGAAGGACTCGGGCCTTGCTCCTGCTGTGCAGGTTTCATAATTATGTCGGAGAATAATTATCTCTTTTGAACTGAAGTTATAGCCCCAGGGCGGGTTTCCGATGTAAAGGTCGATGGGGGCAGAGGCATAGGTATCTGTGAGGAAATTCTTCACAGTGATGTTTCTTGTAATAGCCTTAAACTCCTCCGGAAATCTTACGAGAAATCTAAGGGTCAGGTTTATGCGGGCTATGGCAACAGCCACAGGATCAATGTCACATCCGTGTATCTTATCAAGGGTCACATACCTTGGAAGCTTTATCAGGAAGTTTCCGGTGCCGCAGCCGGGATCACAGACTGACTTTCCCTTGAGATCTCCAAGGGATCCGATAAGGCAGTCCGCCACGTAATAAGGGGTGTAATATGAGCCCGTGGACTTTTTGTCCCGAAGATTTTTAAGAGAGATGTAGAGCATGCCGAGGGTATCCTCTGCATCAACGTAGGAGAGGGGATAGTCCTTAAGAAAATCCAGGTCAAGGCAGCCAAATTCCTTCAAAGTCAGACCAAGGCCCTCAAGGAGCTCATCTGACATATTCTGAGGAATGTTCCTGAAGGAAAGCAGCTCTTTTGCGTAATAAAAGATAACCGAAATGTCCGGAACCGACTTTTCGGGAAGTGCATCAAGAAGAGAGCTGATGACATTGTGATTGGGAGAGGCAGAATCTATATAGGACAGGGGCACAAAATTGCCCACAGCGCGGGTCTTGTTTCTGCGGCTGCTTAAGCGCTTGCCGCTTTCAAGGGCTGAATGGACCATCTCAACTTCCCGGGCATCAAATTTCATGGGGCGGGATGAATAGGCGGTAAGCCTTCCCAGCTTTGCCCAGTTGCGGACCGTGCCCTCTGTGATTCCTAGTATCTGCGAGGCTTCTGCCAGTGAGATCAGATCTTCTTTAGACGGCAGTTTATTCTGATCGTTTTTTTCATTATCTTTAGTATCCATAGATACATATTAGCACTAAATTGAAACAAAAAGGATTCCTTGCCTGTTTATATTGTGAAAGGTTCAAAAAAACTAGTATAATGGAAAAAGATAGAAAAGAAGTGGAATAACAGGAGAATTAAGGGAGACAATGAATAAGCCTTATGGGGGCATAACAAATATATCGAAATACCTTCTGGAGCAGTACGGGGAAAAGGGGGTAATGGTAAGACGTGGCCGCTCCTGCCTTATGAACCACAAATCCATGGAGCAGATAAGCGGGCGCATCACCAGGAACTGTTCGGTGGTGGCGGTGACAAGGGTCATCGATTACTACAGGCAGACCCTGAAGCTTCCGGGGATTCCCGAGGATATAGGGCAGATCTACAAACAGGTGGAGGCGATAGCTACCGACTATGGCTACACGGACAAGCGGGGGACGATACCTTTTTTCATCGCCGGCATAACCCGTGAGGCCTTCAAGCAGTATGGGATAAAGGCCAGATGCCGCGGTGTCTATGTCTGGAGCTTTGAGAAACACGTGGTAAAAGAGATATCTGCCGGAAGGCCCATAATAATGAATATCGCAAGAGGCTATTACAAGGACCACACGGTGGTTGTGGCAGGATACAGCATCTGGAGAGTGGGAAACAGGATGATCCCCATACTTCGCGTCATTGACGGATGGAAGAGCGGTATCCACTACATCGACTACGAGGCCTTTGCAAAAGATATATCACAGTCAATCTTCGGTTCCTTTAATACTACAGTGATAGGGTGAAGCATGAAGAGAAAAATATTATCAATCTCATTAATCGGCGCGCTGACTTTGACAATGCTGTGTTCCTGTGGGAAGGCAGCCGGCAATTCCTCACGAAGAGACGGTGAGGGTGCTTCTTCAGGTGAGGCGGATCTTGCAAACGTTGTGGGAACTCCTTCTAATAATAATACGGCGGGGGCTGCGGCAACCAAGGCGCCTGCGGACAACCAGCTTCCGGAGAGCACCATCAAGGAGCCTGCCAACGCTCCCGTAACCGATGAGGTTTCCGTTGTCAGGAAGCTGACCATCCCCGAGGCTGTTGTCATGGAGGATGGCGATGTGGCCTCCTTCTATAACAACGAGGATTTTAAGAATACTGTTCCTGTGGACGCTGCCTCTTTTGACAGAGCACAGCTCCCGTCCAGATATGATTCCAGAGACTATGAGGGCAAAAGATATGTGACAGTGGTGGAGGATCAGGGCTATTCCTACCTGTGCTGGACCTTTGCCAGCATGGGAGCCATCGAGAGCGATCTTTTGAAGCACCATGAAGACATTGGATACAAAGATATCGATCTTTCCGAGAAGCATCTGGCCTATTACAACATGCATAAGGCAGAAGGCTCTGTAGGCGGATATATCGATGACGATTACAGAGAATTTGTGAATGCGGACAACATTCCCAAAGCCTGGGTCTTTGACTATGACACAAACTATGTGGCCAACGGCGGTGTTACGGACTGCTGCATCAGCATTCTCACTGCCTGGAAGGGACCCATGGCGGAGGCGGGAGATGACGCCTTTAACGCACTTTACGGAAGCCAGTTTCTCTTTTCCGATAACGGCAACCCGCCCTCTGATGGCTTTGCCTCCGACTACCATGTTCAGGGTGTCTATGAGGTAAGGGCCGATCTGGAGCACAATCTCATGGTCAAGCAGATGATCATGGAGCACGGCGCGGCTACAGTGGGCGTTAACGCTGACAGCAAGTACTGGAAGGATCACAGCGGCAAGCTCTATTCTTCCTTTGACGGAGGCAAGGTGGAGACGGCCAATCATGAGGTTTTGATAGTAGGATGGGACGATGATTACAGCGCCTCCAATTTCAGGGATGAGCCAGAGGGCGACGGAGCCTGGATATGCCGAAACAGCTGGGGCGACGGCGTAGGAGAAGGCGGATTTTTCTATCTGTCCTATTATGACGAGACCACAGCCATCAGTAATGCAGCGGCTTACAACGTGGCGATGCCCGGAGAAGATGACTGGTATGACAGCAACTATCAGGCAGCAGGGTTCCTTAACAGGACCATAAGCACCCTTGATGACTCCCTTAATACGGTTTCTGCTTACAGCGCCGCAGCTAATCCCTACGGTGTCATGTACGAGGCTCAGGGAAAAGAGACACTTAAGGCGGTAGGCCTTATGGCCCTGGATATGTATCAGCAGTATGACCTTGAAATCTATGTGAATCCTTCTGTGGAAAACGGAAGCATAACCTTTACCACACAGGATGAGCCGGCGCTTGGGCAGAAGGTTTCTGCGGTTAGCGGAGGATTCCACACCTTCCCTCTGGACAAGGAGGTAGATCTTGAGAAGGGAGACACCTTCCTTATTCTGGTAAAGCCTGCAACTGACGGAAGACTGGTGTATGAGGCAGCAGAGGATACCATCAGTGATGCCAACTATGACGAGTGGCAGAACCTTACGGGCAACATCCACAACAATTACACAGCCAGCGGCTGCAGCTACTATATCTCTGATGACGGACTGTCAATGGTGCAGCAGGACGACAAGGACTTCTTTGTGAAGGGCTACACCTGCGACAGATAGTGTGTTACACAGGCTTAAAAAGATAATAGATAATAGGACAACAAAAAAGAAGGTGACGGGGAATCGCCTTCTCTTTTTGTTTTCACAAGATTTTTTTGGGAGGAGGGCAGCTTAATGGGGAGTTAAACTGCCCAGGTATGAAAAAAGTTTTGTTGGGGGAGTGAGAATTTTTGTTCTCAATAACTATATCGGAGCATTAGTAAATAACTTAATGTTTTATTGAAAAAAATAATAAACGAAAATATACGATATAGCGATAGTTAATTTGTGCAATATGACATCTATGAACAAATGTTTGAAAAAAGAAATTTAATGTGCTATATTATGTATAGTATTAAACGAAAGGCACTATATCTATGGGTAAGAATGATAAGGAACTTGAACAGATAAGTACAACAGACAAGCTTAAGGCCTTCAAGGCACTTAAAGAGGCCGGATACAGAGTGGAGCTTAACGGCAGCGGCGTTCCCACTGTGGTTTGCGCAGCAGCTTCAGATATGTCCAAGGAGCTCAAGAACATCCGCAAGATCTTAAAGGAACTTCGCTATAACGGAAGCTTCGGGGTAAGAGGTCCCAGGAAGAGCGATCAGATGGTTACCGATGAGGCGCCTGAGAAGGCTGAAGAGAACGGAGCTCCTGCAGAGGGAGAGGCAATTCCAGCATAAGGGGTTGTGACCCGGGCGTGATACGAAGTAAACGGTACGATGTGATATTATCTAAATACAGTTAAAAAGAAAGGCACCTGCGATTACTCGCCGGTGCCGTTTTTGTTGGGAGGAGGGGTCGATTAGTGGGGAGCCAATCGACCCGGTATGAAAAAAGTTTTGTTGGGGGAGTCAGAAGTGTTTCACTTCTGATATGTATACATCATACGGTGTAAATATGGACAAAATGTAGACGATTTCTAAAGAAAAAATAAAGTAATTCGAAATAATAAATAATTAGCATACGGTATATAGTTAATTTTGGGCAACTTTGGATCCCAAAAAATTGATAATATGAAAAATGTAAAATATACTTGACATATTCAAAGGTATAGATTACAATTTTCATATCAGCTGAGAGTAACACCAATATTACATTCACATCAGACGCCTATCAGACGTCACATTAAATAATATGGCCTAAGGCCAGGAGGGAAATGAAATGACAGTTGGAAATTATGCAGGAATCGGATTTGTATTTGGACTTATGTTTGCAGCAGTTCTCTGCGTTATACTTTTCAAGTTTGCAAACTCAAACAGGAAGATCATGTCAGATTATGACGAGAGACAGGAAGTCATCAGGAATAAAGGCTACAAGTATTCATTCTATACGGTGTTGGCACTTGAGGCAGTGATGATAGTTCTTTCCGTATCGGAGTTAACACTTCCCATTGCCACATACCTGGTTCACCTTGGGATAATCCTTATTGGATGCCTGGTACTTTGCATCTACTGCATCTGGAATGATGCATACTGGGGACTTAACAACAACCGCAAGCGCTATACGGCGATTATCGTTATAGCCATTGTTCTCAACATCATTCCCATTATAACAGCCATCACCACAGGAGAGATCTCCGGTGAAGGATTTGATTCACTTCCTGTTATGAATATCATGGTCATTGTATGGATGGCTATCATCGGCATAGCAGCTATTGTTAAGAAACTGGTTAAGAATGAGAGCGAGGAGGCGTAAGGCGTATGAAGAATCTTAAACTTAAAGCCGCCCGTGCGGGCAAAGACCTGTCTCAGGACCAGCTGGCAGCTGCCTGCGGAGTTTCAAGACAGACCATAAGCTCCATTGAGAAGGGAGATTACAATCCTACAATTAACCTTTGCATTGCCATATGCAAGACCCTTGGCAAGACCCTGGATGAACTATTCTGGGAGGAAGACTGATCTTCAAAAAGTTTGCATTATAACCCATATTTCTTTTACAAAAAAACACGACATATTGTATAATGATTATAAGCGGGCACAATAAATTCCATTATTTGATCATAAGGGGATTATTATGGATAGATATGTCGGAAGAGATATGGGGTTAACTTTAAGCCACGCAACTACGGGTGATTGTGCAGCGGCTGCCGCAAGAGCAGCTGCTGCTAATCTTATTTTTAAAATAGACTACGAGAACGTCACGGTAAATCATAAGGGCGGCGCATCCAGAACCTACATAGTAAAGCGCAATCCTGCCCATTGTGACGAGACTCATTCTGAATATTCTGTCCAGATGGAGGGAGGAGCACCTCCCGATATCAGGGACAAGGCGAATATTGTTGTCAATGTATCCAGGATCACGGATATTGCAAACGCAGCAGATAATTCCTGCATCGACGTACGCTTCGGCAATCTGTTTCTTAAAGGCGGAGAGGGCATTGGCACAGCAAGCGAGAACAAGCCCGGGATCAGAAAGGGCGAGCCTCTCATTGAGAAAGATGCAAGAAAGCTTATCTTTGATGCTGTAGCCGGAGTATGTGAAGCCTCCGACGGAGCACAGCTCCTTCTTATAACCGTTTCATGCCCTGAAGGCATTATGATCGCAGCCAAACAGACCATAGGTCAGAATACGTTCCTTGGCGGCATCACCATAATGGGCAGTTACGGCTCGATTCCCCCTGTTCATATGAGGGATATTTCCAATTCAATCGACAATCAGATATTGTTCCAGACAAGACAGGGCATCAGGTCTATTCTGGTGAGCCCCGGCAAATACTGCGCCGAGGCCATAAATACTCAGCTTCATGTTGATCTTAAGACCAGTATCATGTGTTACAACTTTCCGGGGCAGGCCATAGATAAAGCTGTTCAGGAACACGTGGAGAACCTCCTTCTTGTGGGAAATGTGGGCAAGCTGGTGAAGCTGTCTGCGGGTATCATGAACACCAACTCCACAGCCTCAGATGCAAGGCGTGAGATATTTGCCGCCCACACAGCCATGGTGGGAGGAACTTCATCCCAGGCCAAGATCATAATGGGCTGCAATTCGGTGGATGAGATAATAGCTCATATTGACAGCTGGGGCCTCAGGGACAGGGTTATGAACAGCATCATGGCACAGATCCATGAATCTGTAAGAAGGAGATGCGGCGGAAAGCTTAACTTTGGCGTTGCACTTTTCTCGGAAACCTTCGGACTTTTGGGCCAGACGGTAAACACCAAAAACGTACTTGTTAAGGTGTCTCAGGAACAATATGCATTGTCACTTAAGATGAAATAGGTTATTCTATAATTACGACTTCAATCATAAATGTGAAGGAGATGACAGACAAATGAAAAACATTCTGTTTGTGGCTTCAGAAGGTGTACCTTTTATCAAAACCGGCGGACTGGCAGACGTAGTTGGGTCTCTGCCCAAGAACATCGACAAGAGATATTTTGATGTGAGAGTTATCCTGCCGCTGTACAAGTGCATCAATCAGCAGTGGAAGGAGAAGATGGAGTATGTTACCAACTTCTACATGGATTTTCACTGGAAGAATGAGTACGTAGGTATCTTCAAGGCTGAAGTAGACGGGATCAAGTACTACTTCATAGACAATGAGTATTACTTCAACGGCATGAAGCCCTATGGCGATGACGTTATATTTGAGATTGAGAAGTTTGCGTATTTCTCAAAGGCAGCTCTTTCAATTCTCCCTGTAATAGATTTCAGACCTGACATCATCCATTGTCATGACTGGCAGACAGGACTTGTGCCTGTATATCTCAAGGAGAGATTCCAGGGAAGCGAGTTCTACAGAGGCATCAAGGCCATTATGACCATACATAACCTGAAGTTCCAGGGAAAATGGGATATCAGGAAGGTTCAGGAGATCACAGGACTTCCGGACTATTTCTTTACTCCGGACAAGCTTGGTCTGTACAAGGATGCCAACCTGCTTAAGGGTGGTATCGTTTATGCCGATGCCATTACAACCGTAAGTAAGGCATATGCTGAGGAGATCAAGACTGAGTTCTACGGCGAGGAGCTTGACGGGCTTCTTCGGGCAAGAGCTCACGACCTTAGAGGAATCGTCAACGGTATTGACTACGATGAGTTCAATCCCGAGACAGACCAGTACATTCCTCACAAATACAATGCCATCAACTTCCGCAAGGAGAAGGTTAAGAATAAGAGAGCGCTTCAGAAGGAGCTTGGTCTTAAGGAAGACGACAAGATCATGATGATTGGTATCGTTTCAAGACTTACGGATCAGAAGGGCTTTGACCTTATCAACTATGTTCTGGATGAACTGTGCCAGGACGCTGTTCAGCTGGTGGTTCTGGGAACCGGAGCAGAGCAGTATGAGAACGCCTTCCGTCACTTTGATTGGAAGTACAATGACAAGGTTTCCGCAAACATCTACTATTCAGAGCCCATGTCCCACAAAATCTATGCGGCTTCGGATGTTTTCCTTATGCCTTCACTGTTTGAGCCTTGCGGACTTTCACAGCTTATGGCATTGAGATACGGAACAATCCCGATTGTAAGACAGACCGGCGGACTTATTGATACCGTTGAGCCTTACAACAAGTTTGAGAGCACAGGAACCGGATTCGGATTCCTCAATTACAATGCCCATGAGATGCTTGGTACCATCAGAGAGGCTGAGAGAGTATTCTACGATCAGAAGCGCGAATGGAACAAGATGATCGACAGGGCCATGGCAGTTGACTTCTCCTGGAAGGTTTCTGCCGAAAAATATCAGGAGATGTACGACTGGCTGAGGCCATAAACAAGCATAATGGAGAGCAGTACTAAGGATAACAATACCAAAAAAGGACTATTATTTCAGGCCGGGATTCTTGCTATTACAGGCGTAATATCAAGAATTATCGGCCTCTTATACGGCAGCCCCCTGGCAGCTATTATCGGAGATGAAGGTAATGGCTACTATGGAGCTGCTTATGCTATTTATACGATAGTTCTTTTGATATCCTCTTACAGTATTCCCTCCGCCATGTCCAAGATCATTTCCGAGAAGCTGGCGGTAAAAGAGTACAGAAATGCCCACAGGATCTTCAGGGGTGCGCTGATTTACGTGTCCATAGTAGGCGGCATAGGAAGCCTTGTGCTTTTCTTCGGAGCGGATATCCTGGCTGCAGGGCGTTCTGCTACGGTACTTCGTTTCTTTGCCCCCAGCATCTTCCTCTTTGGATTTCTTGGGGTTCTTCGCGGATATTTCCAGGCTCACAGGACCATGGTTCCTACCTCGATATCACAGCTTATCGAGCAGGTATTTAACGCTGCCGTAAGTGTAGGCGGCGCATATATTCTCACCAGAATGGCCGGGGACGAGGACCCGGTCAAAAGAGCTGTCTACGGAGCCATAGGCAGTGCCATCGGTACAGGTTCCGGTGTTCTTGTGGCCCTTATCTTCATGTATCTGGTCTATAACTATAACAGGTCCATCGTGGAAAGACGTATAAGAGAAGATGAGCATGAGGATATGGCTGCTATGCAGATCTTCAAGCGCATCTTTATGATCGTGACTCCTTTTATCCTGAGCACCTTCATATATAATCTTTCCACATCTCTTAACTCAACACTGTTTACCAGAATCCTGATCCACGCAAAGAACATGGAGGAGAGTGCGGTTCTTTATCAGTACGGTATTTTCGCAAGGAAGGCTGTTGTTATCACAAACCTTCCCATAGCTCTTGCCAGTGCTGCAGCGGCAGCCATGATCCCGGAGATTTCCACTACCTTTTCCAGAGGAGACAGGGATGAGGCGGGAGTTACCGTATCCAGAGTTACAAGAGTCATTCTCATGATCTCGATCCCCTGCGCAGTGGGACTTTTTGCACTGGCCCGCCCTGTGATGATGATTCTTTTCCCTCAGAGGGCATCTCTTGACGAGGCAGCACTGCTTCTCAGGTTTCTTGCCATTACAGTGGTGTTCTATTCACTTTCCACAGTTACCAACGCGGTTCTTCAGGCCATTGGAAAGGTTAATGTGCCTGTGCTCAACGCAGTAGCGGCACTTGTAGTACAGACGATAACCCTTGTGCTTCTTCTTGTTTATACTGATCTTGGGGATATCGCCCTTTGCATAGTGACCATCATATATTCTCTTATGATGTGCATTCTTAATAACGTAATAATGAAGAGGAATCTTCTTATTATTAATGAGTTCAAAAAGACCTATCTTTTCCCGGCAATTTCTTCTCTGGTAATGGGGGCAGTGGCTTTCCTTGTCCATATGCTTCTGTCCATGCTGTTTGGCATGTTTATTCCCGGAGAGTATTTTGTCAATCTCTTTGCCACATTGCTGTCAGTGCTTGTGGCTGTATTTGTTTACTTCACTGTTCTGATCAAATCCGGCGGCGCGACCAGAGAGGATATTTTGAGGTTTCCTAAAGGTAGCAGTATCGTTGGCGTCTTGGAAAAGATTAGAATTCTATAAAGTTTCCAAAATTTATTTTCAATTCAACAAAAAAATCCTGAAATATGATTGCATATATGATTGAGATTGTTGTATCATATCACTGAGTGTTCACATATTTTTCACTATTTTTACACAATTTTAACTTATTTATGAGGGAGGCAATCTTATGTCTAGGAAATGGAACAGAGTATTGGCATTTTTCCTGGCAATAGCACTGGTAATCACTACCTTTGGCAGTGATTTTGCAAGTGCTAAGTCTTTTGCTGCAGACGGCGAGACCGTTACAGCGCAGGAAGAGACTCCGGCTGTACAGGATAATGCGGAAGAGAAATCTTTTTCCGAAATAAAAGAAGATATTCCGGAGGCTACTGAGCCTGCGGAAGAGACTGAACCGGAAGATGCACCTGCTGAAACACCGGCAGTTGCACCTGCAGACGGAGCTAACAATGACACTCCTGCTGCAGTAGAGGGAACAGGGGATGAGGTTCCCACAGAGCAGTCTGAAGCTGTAGAAGATGCCAAGGAAGATGACGAGACTTCCGAGGATGCAGAAGAAGCTGAAGAAGAGACTGAAGAAACTGAAGAAGATGAAGAGGAAGCTGCTGATAAGGAAGCTGCTGAAGAGAAATCCACAGAGAAGAAGCTTATCGGCGACGCAGTAGTTGACAATATCAAGATTGAGCTCTTTGCTGCGGATGGAGTTTTCCCTGAGGATGCTGAGCTTAATGTAGCTAAGGTTGAAGGCGACAAGGAAGCTGCTGTAGTTGAGGCGGTTGAGGAAGAGGTTAAGAATAGTACTGACCTTAATGATAATCAGGAACTTAGTGTTGATACACTGGCTTTTGATATCAACGTTTATTCACCCAGTCTTGGAACGAATGTACAGCCTGCTGATGAGACAGCTGTTAATGTAGTATTCTCTCAGGTTACTCAGGCACAGAGCAAAGAGGCAGATCTTTCTGTTTATTATGTATCTAATGATCTGGATGTTGAGAAGAAGGCTGAGGTTGGCGGAACTGCTACAACCATCGACTTTGATACAACTCACTTCTCAATTTATACTGTAACGATCACTCAGATAACAGAGCATTTGTTTTCACCTGATGAAGAAGAGGATTTTTCTTTTGATATTGAACTCGTTGAAAAGTCCGGAAAGACCATTGACAGTATTAAGGGGTCATTCAAGACAACAAGTCATGACAAGATCGCTCTCAGCAAACTTGATCCTTTTGCTGACAATGATGACTACAAGTATATTGGCGCATACTATGTAACTAATGATGAACAGTTTAAGGATTTCATCAGCGATGCATCCTTAAGGATTGTAAACTTACCTGCTTACAAGTACGTTTTAGAGGTTAATTATTTCCAGCTTGTAGGTGCCAAGTATTGGAATGGATATCTTTACGAGAAACAGCAGGTTTATGTTTATCCTACTTATTTAACATCACCTATTCCTTACGGAAATCTCAATAACGGCAAGCTGGTGTTCGTATATGATAAGAAGGAAACACCTAAGCCCACACCTGTTGTAAAGACCTCAAACCATGTTGATCTTGGTCTTACAGGCGCTGATTTCCAGAGATATAAGGAACTTAAGGCTACATTAAGTGTTAAGATTGGTGAGAACGGTTCCTTCCGTACCATGTCTGAGTATGGTTATGACGAAGGCGTAAAGAATTACGAATATCGCTACCTGCTTAACGGCAACACAACTGTTACATCAAAAGATAAGATTACATTTAAGGTTAGTTACAAAAAGAATGGCAAGACTGTAGAGTTTACTAAAGAAGCATCCGAGCAGGATATTATTGATGCATATGACAGATGCAAGACCGGTCATCCTACAGTTGGCCCAAGCATTTGGGGATTTGACTTTGAGTACACATTTACTGAAGACTTTGATATTCCCGGAACAGTAATCTATCATTCATACGATGATAAGGCTACATTAAATGATCCTGTAGATGATATTACTGCACAATATACAGTATTATCATATGCTGAGACCAAGCTTGCAAATAATGAAACATATGAGTTCAAGGGTTGGGCTGATACTAAGAATGCCACAACTGCAAAGTACGAAGCAGGCAAGAAATATACACTTGAATTTGATGAGAACGACAAGGTAAATCTTTACCCTGTTTGGAGCAGCAAGCTTACAAAGACCGATGATCACCTTGATCTTGGCTTTACAGATTCCAAGGAGTACAGCTTCTATAAGGACCATGCCACTGTTTACGGTAAGGTTGGCAACAGTGGATGGAAGGAAATGTATGCTACCGATCTGGATGAGGATATCAAGTCATACGAGTTCAGACTGTATCTTGGTAATTACAGAGGAAGTTACAAGTATTCAGGTATTTCAACTGCAAAAGTAACTGATAGCATTTCATTTAAAGTTGTTTACAAGGATGGTACAGAAGAGCAGCTCTTTACCAAGGATTGCACAACAGAAGAAAACGAGGCTGCATCAAATCTGTGCTACGATTCTCACAAGCACAGAAAACAGGCAGCATACGGTTTCGACTATGTATTCAGCTTCTCAGAAGATTTCGATCTTCAGGGTGATGTTATTTACCATGCCGGATTTGATGTAGAAGGCGCCGGTAAGGACAGATGGGCTGACACTGTAAAGTGGAACTTCAGCAAAACAAAAGAGTATACAATTCTTGGCTATGATAAGACTGAGCTTGTTGCTCGTGACGGATATACATTCATGGGTTGGACTACAGTTGAAAACGGAACTGTAGCAGATCCTGCAAAGGCAGTAGGCAAGAAGATCACTCTTTCTAAGGACGATAAAGTAGATCTGTACGCTGTATGGGGCGGAGTAGACCTCTCCAAGACAGACGATCATATCGACCTTGGCTTAGAGAAAGAAGATTATTACATGTACCGCAATGGCGGTGCTGTAGTATCTGTATGGGTTAACGGAACTCATTACGAGAAGGTTACAGCTATAGGCGAAGACAAAGAGATGGGAACTTATGAGTATCGTCTGTGGCTTGGAAACTACAAGGGTTCACGTGATCACTGGAATGATTACAGCGGACTTGATACTGTTTCCGTAAACGATACTATCATCTTCCAGGTTGATTACCTTGGACAGACTTATATTTACAGATCAACAACTGAACTGAATACCAAGGCTTCCAATGACTGCTTCAATGCTCATAAGAAGATCCAGAAGATATTCGGATTTGACTATAAGCTTAAGTTTACAGAAGTATTTAAGCTTACAGGTGATGTTGTTTACCATGCAAACTTTGAGGTTGCAGAGGGGCAGGCAGCTGAGATTGCTGATAATGTAAACTTCTTCTGGTGGCAGGATGAGAAGGATTACTCAGTAAAGAAATATACTGATGTTTCTGTTACACACCACTACGTAACCAAGAAGCTCCCTGATAACAAGGGCTATGAGTTCCTTGGATGGTCAACAGATCCTGAGGCTACAGAAGCAGAGTATGAGCCCGGTGCAGTTATCAAGGCTAAGAGAGATAAGCAGATTGACCTGTATGCAGTATGGAAACTTGAAAAGTATGCGGTTGCTGTTTATGCTACAGGCCCTGTAAAAGAGACAGTTGTAAATCCTAACTTTGCACAGACTCTTAAAGTAGATTACATCCAGGAAGACGGATATTATCCTATCGGCGTTATCGAGATGGATTCAACCTTCTTCAAGGGTAAGAACTACACCTACATTACAAGTGATGATGATTGGGCAAAGGTTCAGGAAGCTTTTGCAAAGACCTTTAAGACTGACTATAACGCCGGCAAGAACTTAAATAACACTGTATACAACAACCTTAAGTATGTTCAGGTTGACTACAACGGCGTTGAGAATTCTCATAAGACAGCACTGTTTGACTGGAGATGGGGCGATTCCAAGACAATCCAGGAAATCGATGGCAAGAACTACAAGTATCACCTTGATCTTCAGTTCAAGACCAACGATGTAAACTATATTGCTGTATATCCTGAGGGAATCACAGATGATCTTGCTACATCAGTTGTCCTTACAGGATCTGAAGTTGCTCTTCCTGATACAACTGTAATCGACGGTAAGTATGATGCCAACAAGTATCAGGTTCAGGGGTATTATGCAGACGCAGCATGCACAACAGAGTTTGCAGCTGATACTTACACAGTTTCAGACGATACTGACATCTATGTGAAGCTTGCTCTTAAGGAGAAGTGGAAACTGATCGTAAACATAAATGTCGATGATGATGGCGAAAACTACAAGACCGTTAAGTATGATGCAACTCCGCAGGAAGTTAATGTTGACATAACTCTGGACGTTAATTCAGTTCAGACACAGAAGCGCGTGCTTCCTGATACTACAGAAGTAACAAAGGTTATTGAGAATATTCTTTCACAGTTTGGTTCTATCTTTACCCTTAAGGTTTACGCAGCAGACGTTCCTGAAGGTTGGAAAGAGATTACAGCAACTATTACAGAAAAGATCAACGGCGTTGATCATACCTTCAAGGTAAGCAATATCTACTTGGAAGGCGGAAAGGGAATAACTGTTGGTGAGTATCCTGTTAACCTTCACACAGAGAACCTTGTAGTTAAGGCTCTTGATGCTGACGGAAATCCAGTTGGTGAGAACCTTGCAAACGAAGTATTTGATGATGATTCAATCCAGATCATCACAAATGTAGCTCCCAAGCCTGCAGTTACACTTCTTGCAGAAGAGGATGGAGATGTTGAAGCACCTGTTGCAGAAGCACCTTCAGGAGTATATGAGGTAGGTAAGCTCACAATTAAGAAGAGAGAGGTAACTCTTACATCTGCCAGCGCATCAAAGACTTATGACGGTAAGGCTCTTACAGCAACCGATGATCCCGTTGAATCATATCCTGAGGATCAGACATTTGGATTTGTTGACGGACATAAGGTTATCATCACAAATACAACTTCTGTTGTTGGTTCTGCTGACAAGAAGACAGAAGTGCCTAACGAATTTACATATAGGTTTGAGGATGAGACTCTGGCAGGCAACTATGAAGTAACTCCTGTTTTCGGAACACTTACAGTTAATCCGAGACGTTCACAGAACATTACTCCTCCGCCTGATCAAAGAGATGAGACACCTGATACACCTGCAGCTCCCGGAGCAGTTCTTGGAGCTAAGAGAGAGGCTGCAGCTGAGGGTGCTGTTCTCGGAGCAAGAAGAGGCGGTACTGAGGATCCTACTAACAATGCAGCAAGAGTTATTGTGATTGTTGTAGCTGCAGGAATTGCTATCAGTATCATGTTCTTCGGGAGAAAGAAAGAGGACAGCGAAGAGTAATCCGTTTACTCAGTGTTTATCGCAAAAATGATAATTAAAAGAAGAGGTGCCGGTACCCGAAAGGGTATCGGCACTTTTATGTGGGCAAATAGGCGAATCTTCTTAACA
Source organism: Butyrivibrio sp. (assembly GCA_024697425.1). Classification (GTDB taxonomy): domain Bacteria; phylum Bacillota; class Clostridia; order Lachnospirales; family Lachnospiraceae; genus Butyrivibrio. Next base: position 25,348 of record JAILFT010000114.1, read on the forward strand.
TTTGAGTAGAAATTATAAAATCATAATAAAATATTTAAAAATACAAAAATAATGTAAAATATGATTATTGATATGATAGCCTCTATGATAACATTCTAATTGCTTGAAACAAAAAAGTGTGTTTGATTATTTTGAAAAGGAAAAGGTAGATTATTATGAAGAACAAGAATGTTATCAAAGCAATCGCAATCGGAATCAGTGCCAGCATGGCACTCCAGCCTGTAGTTGCATTTGCTGATGATGCTGTTGCAACTGAGGAGAGAGCAAATGCTTCCAAGGAACTGGTTGTAAGCTCGGAAGAAGTTGTTTCTGCAGTAGAAGCTGCAGAGGTAGCTGACCAGGCAGCATGTGATGCTGCAGATGCTGCAGTAGCCGCTAATAATGCAGCTCAGGATGCACTTGATGCAGCCAATGATCTTAGTAATGCAGCAGATACCGTAGTTGGAGATGATACAAATAACAACAACCTTAACGACTCTGTTGATTCGGCTATTGAAACAGCTCAGAATACAGTAGCTGCAAATAACCAGGCGATTGCATCAACAGTAGATAACACAGAGGCAGCAATTGCTACAGCAGCTGCACAGATTGATACTGATATTGATGCTGAGATGAGTGCTGCACAGGCAGCCGGTACACAGGCTGATCTTGATGAGGACGATGCGCAGGATTCTCTTGAGAAAGTTCAGAAGGCCCAGTACAGAGATACAGCTACCGCTGAAGCCAAGAAGGCTCAGGCAGCTGCTGATAAGGCACAGGCTCAGGCAGATGCGGCTCAGACAGCTTATGACGATGCATCACAGCAGGTTACAGATGCGCAGGCAGAGTATGATGCTCTTGTAGCTAAGGCAGATTCAGCAGATGCCGATATCACAGCAAAGATCGCAGCTGCACAGGCAGCTTTGACAGCAGCACAGGAGGCTCTTACTGCTTCAAAGACAGCACTTGATAATGCTAATGCCACATATACAGAGAATCTTGAAACTACAGCAGCAACTATGAGCGCAGTTGCAGCTCAGAAGAAGACTGAGGCAGAGACAGCAGCTAATAATGCAGCAGAAGCTGCTGGTGTAACAGTACAGAATCTTGAACAGGTAAAGAACCTTGACCGCGAAGCTCTTGCAGCTAACGTAGAGGCTAAGAACGCAGACCTTGTGGCTGCTGAGAATGGAGTTAAAACAGCCAATGAGAATAAGGCTGCAGTTGATCTGGTTCAGGATGCAATCATTGAAGAGCAGGGCGCTATTGTTACAAATAAGACATCAGAGATAAGTTCTCTTAGCAGCCAGATTGGCGGCTTGAATAGTCAGATCGGCACGCTTGAGAAGACTATCAGTGATGCTCAGAAGGTAAAGAGCGATAATCTTGCTGCTTCTCAGGCTAAAGCCGGAGATGAGAAATATCGTTGGTATTATCCTTTGGATGTTCTTCATTGGTATCCCCAGATTGTTTACTACACCCAGGCAGAGATAAATGAAGCAAAAGCCAAGGTTGAAGCAGCTGAATCGACCATAACCACAGCAACAGGAGAGAAATCATCTCTTGAGACAACCGTAGGACAGCTTCAGTCTCAGAAGACTGAGGCACAGAAGGCACTTGAGGCAGCATCCGGCAAGGTGGAGGCAGCTAATAGTGCAAAGACAGAGGCACAGAAGCAGGTTACAGATGCCATAGGAAGGGAAGCTGAGGCTAAAACAGAGCTTTCAAATGCCCAGACCCAGCAGTCCTTTATCGAGAAGTACATTTACAGTGATGAGAATACAGAAGTAACATATCTTGATAAGAACGATCAGGCTATGTTCCAGCAGCTCCTTGCAGAGATGAAGAATGAGCAGGGACTTTACAAAGAGATTTCAGACGATGTTACTACATACGAGAATGTTACATCAGGTGGATTCTGGAGCCAGATCGGACATTGGCTCAACGGCGATAAGTTCATTGAGTGGAATCTTGAACATAAGTACACAAACTGGAACTGGAAATGGGAGAGCGGAGAAGAGACGCATATCACATTTACATCCAATACAGACAATAAGACTTACCTTCTTACACTTCAGGGTGCAAGACTTTCGCTGACTGAGGTTGATGAGGCTGAGTTTGCTGCATATTCAGCAACCTTTGATAAGATTTCTGCCGCACAGGCTGCTCAGAGAGCAAGTGAGGCAGCATCAGCTGCAGCAACAGCAGCTGCCAATGAAGCAACAGCACTGGCTAACTACAATGCAGCAGCTCAGGCAGTAGCAGATGCTCAGGCAGTACTTGATGAGCTTTCTGTTTCACAGAAAAAGGTTGGAAGAACAGCACTTGAGAATGCAAGACAGAAACTGGAAGCAGCCAAGACAGCTCTTTCAGAGGCTGAGACAGCTAAGAACCTTGCAAGCGCAGAGGCACAGAAAGCTAAGGCTGCAGCAGAGCAGGCTAAGCTCCTTGCTTCAAAGAAGGCAGTAAGACCTTCATCAAACAATGAGCCTTCAGATTCAAACGATACAACAGATGACAATACAACAAATGTAACTCCTGTAGTTATCAATACTGACGCAGACAACTCTGCAGCAGCAGATGCGGATGTACTTGGAGCAACAAGAACAACTGTAAGAAGATCATCTTCAGCAAAGGTTACTAACGATACCGAGGCAGTTCCTGCAGATAACGGTGAGCAGACAGAGGCTGAGGCAATTGCTCAGGATACAGACAAGGTTGTAGAGGAGAATGAGAAGCCTGTTAACACAACAACAATCGTAGATGAGGACACAGCTAAGGCAGCTGCACCCATCGAGCAGCAGAAGGGCTTCCCCTGGTGGATCCTTATCATCCTTGCAGCCATCGCAGGCGTTTCCGTTGAGGAGTACGTAAGAAGAAGGAACAACAAGGCAAAGGTTAACGCAGACAATTCCAATAACAAGTAATTTACCAATAATCAAACACTTAAGCATAGCGAAAGGGACGGATCGATTTTGATCCGTCCCTTTTCATATAAGTAAAGTTTTAGAAATCCTGTCAGTCGCTTATGAGTTTTAATGATGAGATATCCGGAGCAATAGCCATGGAGTAGTTGGTGTAATAGACCACAAATCCGGGCTTTGAACCGTTGGGCTTTTTGACATCCTTGCGCTTTAGATAATCTATCTCTACCTTTTCCTGGAGCTTACCCTTGGAATAATATGCCGCCAGGGCTGCAGCTTCTTCAAAGGCTCTGTCGGGGACTTCCTTGCCTCCTGTAATAAGAACTACGTGGGATCCCGGAATCTTCTTGGCATGGAACCACCAGTCTCCGCCGTTGGCAACCTTGAAGGTAAGCTCATCGTTCTGTATGTTGTTCTTACCCACATAGATGTCAAAGCCGTCACTGCTAAGATAATGGAAGGGTCTGCTGGTTATCTTTTCCTTCTGTCCCTTCCTGCCCTGAGGCTTCGATTTGATGTAGCCGCTGTCAGCCAGCTCTTTTCTGATCTGAGCAAGGTCTGCCTCCTTCTGGGCGATATCAAGGGCGGTGGCGATGGACTCAAGCTGTTCAATGGCTTCCGATGACTCTTTTAACTGCTCTTCGAGAGCTTCCTGGGTCCTCTTAAGCTTAGTGTATTTGTCAAAGTACTTCTTGGCATTCTGATTTGGGGTGAGAGTAGGGTCCAGGGGAATCGTTATATCTTTTCCCGTGTTGTAGTCGTTGACGGTGATGGATTTGTCCCCCTCTGCGGCGCTGTAGCC
>JAILFT010000126.1 GCA_024697425.1 Butyrivibrio sp.
AAGGATGTTGAGAAGGTGGCATACGCTGCCGGTGTAGTGAAGGCCTACTGCGACCTTGGAACCTACACCACCAAAGGCAAGATATACAGAACAGCCTACGGCGTTTTCATAGGAGGAGAGTACTCCTGCGCCGGAGCCACAAGAGCTCTTGGACTTGTCCTTGATTACCTTGGCATCACCTGGGTGCACGTTAACATCAACACCTGGGCTGACCAGTATTGCAGAGTGATCGTGGACGGCAAAGAAGGCTACGGCGATGCAATGATAGAGTCAGCGGGCTACGGCAAGCACCCCAACGAGGGCGGCAAGGCTTCTGATGCAGTTACCTATGCAAAGATCAGATACAAATTCGATGTGGCAACCCAGAGATGATTATATGAAAAAAAACAGCCGGAAAGTTTTTCGTAATTTAATAGCCATAGTACTTACGGCGGCATTGATAGCTCTTTTCCCGAATACATTTACAGAGGCCGCTGAGCTGACTACCATAGATTCATCCACCTTCCGCGGGCAGACGGAGATTTCCACGATCCACATAGGAAGCGATGTGACTGAGATTTCCTCGGGAGCCTTCAGGAATCTCATGAGGTTAAGGTCAATAACGGTGAGCGAGTCAAATCCCTTTTACGCTTCCTACAGCAACTGCCTATACAACAAGGAGATGACGCAGCTTCTTTGTTACCCGGCTGCACTTCCCGGGGCGGTGATACCGGAATCGGTGGTATCCATTGGCGACTATGCCCTGTACGGACTGCCAAGCACCTTAAAAGAGCAGATACGAAGCGTTGTGACCGGACAGGCTCAGGAGAGCATGATGGAATGGCAGGTTCCCGGCGCACATTTTGTGCACACGGAGTCCGGAGTCAAATGGCGCATGGAGGACGGGACGGTAAAAGAGCCGGATACGGAGCTGATGAAGCTGACGGCCTCGGTGGTTGAAGCCAGCACCACAAGGAACATGAGCCAGAAGACACAGCTGTTAAACTGCTTTAACTACTTCGTGGAAGCCTCGGAGTACGAAAGAAAGATGGATGTTCCGCTGGGCAATTGGACAGGAACCTACGCAACGGACATTCTTTCTCAGGGCAAAGGAAACTGCTACAACTACGCAGCGGGCTTTGCCTATATTGCAAAGGGTCTTGGATATGACGCCAGGGTCTGCACGGGAACTGTTACTTCTTCCCTTGGCGGAAGAACGCCCCACGCTTGGACCGAGGTTCGGATGGGAGACAACTGGTACATATTTGATACCGAGATGCAGGATGCCAAAGGACAGGGCTACTACAGACAGACCTACGACAGCTACCCGGCGGGGCCGCTTGTGCCGGCAGCAGCCTACACGGTGACCTATTAAAAAGATATAAGAAACACAAATTTTCAGATCAGGAGGATAGAGGATATGAATAAAGCCTTGACGTTTACAATGATTTTTATGGGGACTGTATTTACTGTCTTTCTTTTGAATATCGTCTTGTATGCGCTTGTTCCCGGATATCATGACACAATATCCTCCATGATCTCGCCCGATGACGATATCCCGGTGGTAGAGGTCAACAGAGCCGAAAATGGAGCACAGACTGAGGTTGAGCTCACAGAGTTCGCCCCGGGAAAAGAAACGGATGCTGCGCTTTCAGAAGTTTCTGCGGGAAAAGAAACTGAGGCTTCTCTTGAGAATCTTAAGGACGAGGAAGTCCCCATGGCAGCATCGGCAGAGGATACCGCGAAAGCAGCTTCCGAGAGCAATACAGCCACAGCTCTTCAGATAATAAACAAGGAGTACCATGAGGATTGCGGCACCGGTGATGGCTACTGGGTTATAACATATTCCGACGGAAGTGTGGGAATAGAATAAACAATTGAACGAATTAATCAAAACGACGACACCTGTTTTTTAGATAACGTTTCCGAAAAGAAAAAATTACTAAAAGCAGGTGCTTCTTTTTGTGTAAAATACATAAAATCAGATAAAACTAAAAAGGATTTCTAAGATTAACAGAAGAATTCTCTATGTTTTTGCACAAATGCCATTGTTATAATCATCCATGTAAACAAAACATTGGGGCTGTGCTTATGGTGCGCTCCAAACATATCTTAAGGAGGATGTATTAAATGAAAAAGAAATTGGTTAGTCTTTTAACAGTTTCAGCTCTGACAATGGCTATGCTGGCAGGTTGCGGCAACGCAGCAGCAGATACAGCTACACAGACAGCTGAGACAGTTGCTGAGACAGCAACAGAGGTAGCTGAGACTGCAACAGAAGTTGCTGAGACAGTTGCTGATGCAGCACCTGCAGGAGATCTTGCAGACAAGAAGGTTGGCGTATGTATCTACCAGTTCGCTGACAACTTCATGACACTTTTCCGTAACGAGCTTGAGAGCTATCTCGTATCACAGGGATTCTCAAAGGACAACATCACAATCGTAGATGGTGCTAATGACCAGGCTACACAGACAAACCAGATCCAGAACTTCATCACACAGGGTGTAGACGTTCTGATCATCAACCCCGTTAACTCTTCATCTGCTGCAACAATTACAGACCTTGTAGTTGGCGCAAACATCCCTCTCGTATACATCAACCGTGAGCCCGATGCAGACGAGGAAGCAAGATGGTCTTCAAACGGCTGGAACGTAACATACGTTGGATGTGACGCTCGTCAGTCAGGAACAATGCAGGGTGAGATTATCGTAGACCTTGGTCAGGACAAAGTAGACCTTAACGGCGACGGCAAGATTCAGTACGTTATGGTTGAGGGTGACCCCGAGAACGTAGATGCTCAGTATCGTACAGAGTTCTCAGTTAAGGCTCTTGAGGATGCTGGCTGGACAGTAGATTGCCTTGATGATCAGGTAGGTAACTGGGATCAGGCTACAGCTCAGCAGCTGGTTGCTAACATGCTTTCAGCTCATCCTGAGACAGAAGTTGTATTCTGCAACAACGACGCTATGGCTCTTGGCGCTCTTCAGTCAATCGAGGCAGCTGGACGTAAGGTTGGCGAGGACATCTATCTTGTAGGTGTTGACGCTCTTACAGAGGCTCTTGAGGACGTACTTGCAGGAACAATGACAGGTACAGTATTCAACGATCACATCGCTCAGTCACACGGCGCAGCTGATGCAGCTATCAACTACATCACAGGTGCAGGCAACGAGTACTACATCGGATGTGACTATGTAAAGGTTACAACTGACAACGCACAGTCAGTTCTTGATTCACTTAAATAATTGAGCGGGAATCAATTCTAAAGTTTTAAAGTAATAAACGGTGGCGCGGATGCCTGGCATCCGCACCACTTTTTAAAGGGAGTATACTACAGCGCGAAGCACTGAGCTGCTGAGCGCGTGAGAGAGTGATTCAGAGATGATTGTGCCTTCGCGCAGCGACTTTAATGCACAATCATGTTCTGCGAAACGAAGTGAAGTAGAAAGGGACACGATATGGCATCAGAGTACAAATTGGAACTACGGGGCGTATCCAAGTCCTTTCCCGGTGTAAAGGCACTGGATAACGTACAATTGGCAGTTAAGCCCGGTACCGTCCATGCACTTATGGGAGAGAACGGAGCCGGTAAGTCAACACTAATGAAGTGTCTTTTCGGTATTTACAAGATGGATGCCGGAGAGATTTATATAGACGGAGAAAAGACAGTAATC
>JAILFT010000212.1 GCA_024697425.1 Butyrivibrio sp.
GCTGAGTCTCCTGAGTGAATACCTGCAAGCTCGATATGCTCCATAACAGCGGGAACAAAAGCATGAGTTCCGTCGCTGATGGCATCTGCCTCGCACTCAAGGGCATTCTGCAGGAATCTGTCTATAAGAATGGGCCTGTCGGGAGTTACGCCAACGGCGGCTCTCATGTAGCCCTCCATGCTCTCTTCGTCTCTTACTATCTCCATGCCGCGGCCGCCAAGCACGAAGGAAGGACGAACCATTACAGGATATCCGATCCTTGCTGCTATCTCCTTGGCTGTCTCTACATCTGAAGCCATACCTGCCTCAGCCATGGGGATTCCAAGCTTCTCCATCATGAGACGGAACTGATCTCTGTCCTCGGCAAGGTCGATAACTTCGGGAGTTGTGCCAAGGATGTTGACACCCTCTTCTTTAAGCTTGGCTGCCAGATTAAGAGGTGTCTGTCCGCCGAACTGAGCGATAACTCCAAGAGGCTTTTCCTTGCGATAGATCTGAAGAACATCCTCAAGGGTAAGAGGCTCAAAGTAGAGCTTGTCTGAAGTGTCATAATCCGTTGATACTGTCTCGGGATTGCAGTTTACAATAATGGTTTCAAAGCCCAGCTTCTTGAGGGCTATGGCTGCATGTACGCAGCAGTAGTCAAACTCGATGCCCTGACCGATTCTGTTGGGACCGCCGCCAAGGATCATGATCTTCTTAGCATCAGCTGCGCTGCCTGCATCGGGATTCTCAAGAGAAGCATCCTTCTTATAAGTAGAATAGTAGTAAGCGCTGCCATCGGTTCCGTATACATGAACGCCGTCCCACTTTTCAGATAAGCCCGCGTCTTCTCTGCCTTTTCTGATATCATCCTCGGAAACACCGAGCATCTTTGCAAGATATCTGTCGGAGAAACCGTCCTCCTTGGCCTTGATAAGGGCATCTGCAGAAGGTACGCTTCCCTTGCTCTTATCAATGAGCTGCTGCTCTTCGTCTACCAGTTCCTTCATCTGCTCAAGGAAGTAATGCTTAACCTTGGTGATCTCATGGAGTTCTTCTACGGTAGCGCCCTTCTTCATGGATTCATACATAAGGAAGTAACGCTCGGAGGAAGCTTCGTTGATCCTGATGAGAAGATCTTTTTTGTCCATCTTCTCGAATTTCTCGATTCCGCCAAGACCGTAACGGTCCTTCTCAAGGGAGCGGATTGCCTTCTGGAAGGCTTCCTTGAAGTTCTTGCCGATACTCATGACTTCGCCTACGGCACGCATCTGGGTACCGAGCTTGTCCTGTACGCCATGGAACTTCTCAAAGGCCCAGCGGGCAAACTTAACAACAACGTAATCTCCGTTAGGCACGTACTTATCCAGAGTTCCGAACTTGGAATCGGGGAGCTCCGCAAGGGTAAGGCCTGTGGCAAGCTTAGCGGAAACAAGGGCAATGGGGAAGCCTGTTGCCTTACTTGCAAGGGCTGATGATCTTGATGTTCTGGGATTGATCTCAATGACAATGATACGTCCGCTCTTGGGATCATGAGCGAACTGAACGTTGGTGCCTCCGATGACACCGATATGTTCAACTATCTTGTAGGCCTGACGCTGAAGCTCCTTCTGGAGGTCCTCGTCAATGGTAAGCATGGGAGCGGTGCAGAAAGAATCACCGGTGTGAACTCCCACAGGGTCTACATTTTCAATAAAGCAGACTGTGATCATGTTGTTGTCCTTGTCACGAACAACCTCAAGCTCCAGCTCTTCCCATCCAAGGATAGATTCCTCAACCAGTACCTGGTGGATAATGGAAGCCTGAAGACCTCTTGAACAAACAGTCTGCAGCTCTTCTTTGTTATATACGAGGCCGCCGCCGGCGCCTCCCATGGTATATGCTGGACGAAGAACAACGGGATAGCCAAGGATATCGGCCTCCTCAAGAGCTTCCTCTACGCTGTAAACGGCCTTGGATTTGGCCATCTCTATGCCCAGCATATTCATTGTATTCTTGAACTCGGTCCTGTCCTCGCCTCGTTCAATGGCATCTACCTGAACGCCTATAACCTTAACATTATATTTATCGAGAACACCAGCTTTATAAAGCTCGGCACAAAGGTTAAGTCCTGACTGTCCGCCAAGATTCGGCAGAAGTGCATCGGGTCTCTCCTTCTCAATGACAGCTGTCACTCTCTCCACGTTAAGCGGTTCGATGTAGGTCTTATCCGCCATTTCAGGATCCGTCATGATGGTCGCGGGATTGGAATTAACCAGTACGATTTCATATCCAAGACTTCTTAAAGCCTTGCAGGCCTGAGTTCCGGAATAGTCAAACTCGCATGCCTGTCCGATGACAATTGGCCCCGACCCAATTATCAGTACCTTGTGAATATCTGTTCTCTGTGCCATGGTGCTCCCCTTTCAACTCTGTTCAATTTTTCTTCAAAACATTCTACCACAAAAAGAGAGCTGCAACTACAAAATATCTGCCCCTTTTTTCAAAGCTTTGGAATGCAGAAAAAGAGCCTGCTGCAAGGCTCACAATACCTCGCAGCAGGCTCTGATACTCACTTTTTTACAGGCACTTATCAATTGCCAAACAGCTTCCATATTCCGTCAATCAATGATCCTTTGGCATCGGCGTTCCTGGATATTATCTTAAATGAAAGAGTCTTTGTTCCGCCGTAACTGCCAATTCCTCTGAGTGTTACCTTGGCAGTGCCTTTTTTGATATTGCCTGTATAGCTTAGAACCTCAAAGTCAGTGCCGTAAACAAGATAGGTTTTGGTCTTCTTATCCTGAGTATACAAAAGAGTTCCAAGCTCTTCTTTAGAGAGTTCAACCGATCTTCCGGTATAGGTCTTCTGAACAATCTTATTTGCTTTAACCTTTGACAGGAACCTGGAAGCCTTAAGATATTTGTAAGTTATGGATGTTCTGCCTTCGTAGTTTCCTTTTCCAACCGCAAATGCACTTACGGTCATTCCGTCTTCCGATACAGAGTAATCATCGATTACAAAATCAGTATTAAGGCTAAGCTTCTTGCCATTAAGATCGGTTATAACAACTGAAGGATTCTTATATCCCTTCTTTGATTCTGCCTTATCCTGTACGATCACGTTACCGGCGAGAAGTGATATATCCTTCTTAACAACATTGAACTGTGTCTGCAGTGTACCCTTATAGTTGCCCTTGCCTTTTATCTTGACTGTGGCAGGTTTGTCGGAGGTGACTTTTGAATTCTTCGAATATGAAGCGGTATAGTCCCTGCCTTCAACAAGGAGCTTGTTTCCATCCTTAACGGAGACTTTGGGTTTAGCGCCTCCTTTCTCATATGGAACATTGGGACTGCAGGTAATCGTAAATCCGTTGTCAGCACTGATAACCCTTCCCTTTACAATACTGAAGACATACGACTTCGTGCCTTCATAACCGGCTTCATTACCCGGGATTGCACCAAAGGTTATCACAGCTTTGCCTACATTTACATTGTTGGTGACCGCTATTACAGAGTAGTCTGTACCTTCAACCAGCTGTTTATTACCTATCTTGAGTGAATATTTACCCTCGGCAGGTGTTATCTCTTTTCCCGTCCAGATAAACTTCTTGGGATTCATAGTCACTGTTGCTTTTGAAAGGAGCAGGGTCTTATCAACAACCGTTATTACAGACTGCGCTTCTCCGGTAAAGGACTTATTCTTGGAAGTCACTTTTACGGTATACTTTCCGGGATCCTTCACCGTCTCGGGGCTATACTCAAATTTAAAGTTGCCCTTGCTTACGCTCTTACCTGTTGCTGCCATTGTAAGTATCGGAATCGGTGATTGTTTCTTGCCTGTTCCTGCAACAAATGCATCTTCCACCAGCACATCCGTTCCGATGACAGCTGCACTTATGGTGAAGTAAAGTTTCTTGGAAATGTTGCCCTTATAGTTTCCTTTAAACTTTACGGTAACTGTTGCCTTCTGCCCCACATTCTTATTGCTGCTGTAAGATACTGTGTAGTCAGTCCCTGCCTTTAGGCGCTTAATTCCGTCATAAACATTTGGCGCAGGCTTTATGGCAGCTCCGGTGTAATGGTAGTCATCGTGAAGTCCGGCAACCCATATCTGTGTCTCTATACTGAGCACATTTCCGTCCTTGTCGGTCACAAGCTTCCTTATTGCCTGACCATCTACTAAAATAGTTGTCTCGATGCTTCCATCTTCATAGATCTTACGAACAGTTTCCACAACAGAAGCATCATCCAGTCCCTCTATCTCAATAACATCTGCTGTAGGATCTTCCTCGTCTCCGGTTTCGTCAACTTCCACCTTGACCTCAATAAATCTGCCGGAGAGATCACTCTCCTGAGGTGAGTTCTTTCTGTCGTTAAAGACTACAACCCTGTAATCCTGCGATGCAATCTCTTTTGGAGCCTGAATTTCAACAATTCCGCTCTCAGCCTTAACTGACTTAAAGCCTTCATATATGAGTATGTTCTGCTCATCATAAACCTGAACGGTTATATACTCATTTGCTCCCGCACTTGCTCCGCTGTACGGTATCGAAAGGGCTCCGCCGGAAATCTTCAGTGTACTGTTCAATACATTGAAGTTACCATGCTCCGCTTCGTCATAAAGAACAAACTTCCAATCCGTGTTGGTCTTTTCGACATAAGGACTTATGATACCTTCGCCCTCAACAGCTTTGCTGTCGGAACGCCTTAATGCCAGCACTCCTGCAGCATCTAAGTTGAACGCAGCTCTGGCTCCTTTTCTGGCATCCTTCAGGTCATCCGCGGATACCAGTGCAAAGTTTCCATCGGACACCATTCCCACACCGCCTTCGGTTCCGGCTGATCTGAGCCACCAGTCCGTACCGGTTTTTCTCTTTTCAGCTTCCGGCAGGTAGGTATTGGCTTCTTTGGCTGAAAGCATGAAGAATCTGTCATCTGCCAGTGAGGCAGGGGCATAGGATATGTCATTAATAGTGCTTCCTTCTGTTTCAGTAACTGTCGTTGCCAGAATATATGTCTTTTCAGCAGAGTTACTCCATCCGGAATAAAGATCTTTGCACCACGTCCTCAGGCTGCTATCAGCCCATACAGCAGTAGGTGTTTCGGAATCATCGAAAGGCTTTTCGTCCCAAATCCTGTCTTTGGAAAGAAGCAGCATCCGGCCCTGCCCGCTTACAGGAAGAGTATCATCATTGCTATCGGAGATCACATACCACTGAAGGCCACCGTACCAAACCACATCTTTTGAGCTGAGGTCTTCAGTGTTCTGAACGGGTTTTAATACTTCAAACTCAAAAGAGAGCTCGCCGCTGCAGTTTCCTATACCCTTGACCGTAAGCTCATACTTACCATAATTATGGACAACAACAGGTACGGTATTTACTGCATAATCCTCTCCGTTTATAAGTTCTTCACCTTCACAGGTAACGGTAACCGGGATATCAATAACATCTTTTGTGTAATCATATTCTTTAGCCGGTCCTGTCACATTACAGGAAATATACCAGTCGTTCCCGTCCGTAAGCGTCTTCTTTAAGGACAGGCCCTCAGGAGCTTCCCTGTATGCCATGGTTCCCTGATCGCACACATCCTCATCTTTGTAACTGGTTATTATCTCCTGCTTTCCGCCTGAGCCCCATACGAAAAATGTGCTTTTCCTATATGTGGAACCATAGGAAGGCTTCAGGAAAAGACAATCTATGATCTTTACAGATCCCTTTTCTGTTACGTCATTGGCAAACAGAGCATATTTGCTGTACGCACCCACTATATGAATTCTTGAAGAAACGATACAATTTCGTATTGTAACCTCACTGCTGTTCACGTATCCGACAACTCCTGCTCCGTAATTGCCGTTAGCATAAACATATGTATACAGTTTGCAGTTCTCGATAACATTTCCTTTTCCTAAGGAGCGTCCTACCAGTCCGGCGGTGTGTTCTCCGCCTCTCATAGAACACAAATCTTTTAATTCGAGATTCTTTATCACAGCGCCTTCAATAGCCCTGAAGACAGCTGTTTCATCTACGCTCTCATCATCCTGCGACAAACGGTCAAGATAGTGGCCGCCTCCGTCGAAGGTTCCTTTGAAGGGTTTGCTTGATGAGCCGACCGCATAAGCTGATGTTTCCGTGTTGCCGGAAAAGTCTATATCCTTGGTCAGCTTCACATACATATCTTCGAAAGTAAATCCGCTCTTGACCAGATCGGCAAATTTCACCCAGTCTTCCTGTGATTCTACCAGGAAAGGGTCTTCCTTCGTGCCGCTGCCTGCCAGCATTTCTTTATCTACCACATTGAAGGAAGTCGATATGCTGCCGTAATAACCGCCCTCATTTACTCCCGTGACTGTCAATGTATAGGTGCCTTCTTCCTTTACCGGTTCGGGAGATGTAGTAAAGGTATATTCTGTTTCCGCGGTAAGGACCTCATCATTAAAGGTTACTGTCGGAGTGAGAGTAATCGTTTCACCTGTGTATTTAAAAGAGCCTACACCGCTTATGGATGCTTCACCCGCAACATAGTACATTTCACCATCCGCAAGAGTTCTCTTATTATAGAAGCCCTGTCCTTCCGGAAGCTCTGAATATGCAATCGGCAAATCAGCAACAATCTTTGAAGTATCCTCGTTTTTATATGGTTCACTTCCGATCACATATGTTTCCGAAACAGAAACGGTCACATCAGCGTTTGAAGTCTTTAGCGCAAACGGATGATATTGGTAGGCATCGGATGCATAACTATTACAGGTGTATGCGCCCTTATACAGACAGCCTTCGACAGTAAGACTGCATCCGCCATCACACCATCCAATCAGACCGCCTATATGACGGCTGTATAAGATACTGCCGTTGAAAACAGTATTTTTTATCAGAAGATGTGAATTTCTTCCATGTCCAACCACACCACCGGAATACCAGCTGTTGCCAACATTGTCTCTGGATATGACTCTTGCGCTTACTACGCAGTTTTCAATGGTATTGGGATGATCTGCCGTTCCTCCTTCACTGAATCCTACAAGACCTCCAGCGTAATCCCATCCGTTGACATCGCCGCAAACTGTCAGATTTCTGATCACTGCTCCGTTCTGAATACGAACAAAGGGAGCATTTCCTTCATTGGTTGTACTTCCAAAGTTTACATAGAGGCTTCTGCCATTTCCGTCAAAAACTCCCTCAAATCCGTTGTTCTGAGTTCCGACAGGGGTCTGTATGGCATTCTTAAGTTCATCTCCCTCCGGTCCCGAATTATCAAAATCATCAGAGAGCTTGAAGTATTTGCCCTTAAAAGTCATTCCGGCATTTACATAGGATCCAAACTCATTAAAGTCCTGTACATCGCTGATAATGTAGGGATCGCTTTCCGTTCCCGTACCGCCTCCGCTGCTGACAAAATCATGTATTGAAAGCTGATAGCTCTTTTCACCGTAATAGCCTGCAGCGTTAATTCCCTTGATAGTTACGGTATACTTTCCAACATCACATACAGGAGCGGGTGTTGCTGTTACAGAGTAATCCCTGCCTTTTACCAGGAGTTCTCCGTCGTACTTCAAAACAGGATCTACAACAAACCTTTCTCCCGTATAAACAGCTTCATAGGTTGTCGACAGCTCCGTTGAACCTTTGGCATAGTATTCATTTCCGTCCAGGGCAGTTATCTTTTTGCTGAAACCATCCTCCGGGACTTCGCTGAAAATCCTGGTTCCTTCATAGACCATGTACCATACAGTGTCATAGGCATTCGAGGTCGTATAATAAACCCGGTTCGCATTTACATGTACTGTTTCCCAATGTGCTCTTGTGGCCACAGGATAGAAGCTCTGGTCTCCGAGGCAGAGATAATTGTCTATGGTAAGATGGGAATACTCCTCACATAGTCCTACAAGGCCGCCGGATACCGCACCGTTATTCTTTGCAGTGCCTTCAAAGATAACATCCTTGGCCTTGAAATATGACGTGGACAACAGTATTCCGACAACGCCGCCAACACGTTTCGATTCATCACTGACAAATGTATCTTTATGTACATATACATTGATCCGGCAATTTTCTATAAGTACAGGCTTTTGCTCACTGCCGCCGTCAAGAACGCCGATAACGCCTCCGGTATAGAACATGCCGTTCACTTCACCCTCTAAATTGAGGTTCTTTACGACAGTCCCTGAGCCGGCATATCGTACTATTCCGCTTCCGTCTTCAAAGTGTTGTATATTGACATTAAGGGTTCTGCCGTTTCCGTCTATTGTTCCGTCAAAATGATGCTCCGGCGTACCAAACATTGTTCCTACAGGTTCATCGGTATTATCAAAGGTATCGGATAGCTTGTAATACTTCCCGGAATAAATACCCGTCTCATCTCTGTTAAAGAAAATGGCAGCAGAATCCCAGTCGCCGGCATTTTTGATAATGTACGGATCATTTGCTGTTCCATTTCCATCCAGCAGGCATACCTGGAACTTTTTGACCAATGTACCTGCGTATCCGTTTTCCTCTTTTCCCGTGAAGGTAACCGCATACTCACCTTTATCCCGTACACTTGCAGGGTTTACGGTAAAAGTATAATTCCCCGAATCCAATTCGGTTCCGTCAATTTTAACTACCGGCTCAAGATTTATTGTTTCTCCGGTATAACTGTAATACTCGTCAACTCCCTCCACCGTTGTCTCTGAAGGGAAATAGAAAACAGTATCATCGACAGCGGTGTAAGTTTTATAAATACCTTCTCTTTCTGAGATATCGGCAAGCACCTTGGTACCGCCGCTCAGATAGGTCAGATTATTGGTAGCTGTCGGATCGACTGTATAATATGCATTGGTAAAATCCCAGCTAATAGTATTATTATTGGCTCTTGAGGCCAGAGGATGGAAGGAATAGCTGCCTGAATACTGTCCGGCATATACACAATCCTCTAAATAGACATATGCACGTTTTTGATATGATGCAACCGAACGTCCAACAAGGCCTCCGGAGCATTCACTGCTGCCTCCTCGGGCAGAAACTTTGCCTGTATAAATGCAGTTTTTAAGTTTAACAGCGGAATCGGTGGCACATCCCAATATTCCTCCTGCATAAGTACCGTATAAAGTAGTACCATCTATCGTCGAGACAGATGTCCTTACAATGCAGTTCTCTATGAGATTGGGCTCTTCGCTGCTTCCTCCATAGCATTGGGCTACCAGTCCTCCGGAGCAGGCACCGCCTTTGACATTTCCTGTAACAGTTAGATTTTTGATTACCGCTCCGTCGGATATTGCAACGAAAGGCGCTGAAGTAACCCCCGGCCTGTCTATGTTCACATCAAGAGTTCTGTTATTTCCGTTAAAGATACCCTTGAAGGTTCCGTCTGCAACAGTTGTAACAGTACCGGAGAAATCAGACGAGAGTGATACATACTCTCCGGAATAATCCTTTCCGCCTGCAAGGCAATAACCAAAATACTCCCAATCAGCTGCATTGTTGATAAGATAAGGATCATTTGATGTACCCTGCCCTGAAAGACCGTAAACAATGAAAGTTCTCGAGATTGAACCGTAATATCCGCTCGTAGATCTCATGTGTATTGTAAGCGTATAGACGCCCGGATCCTTTACTGTCGAAGGGTCTATCGATACCGTATAAAGCCCTGTTTCTGCCTGTGCTCCGTTTATATTGAGAACAGGTTCAATACTTATCACACTGCCGGTAGCAGCATATCTGTCTTCAACATCGGTAATTGCACCGCTTCCGTCTGCAACGACCACATAATAAGTTTCTCCCGTGAATATCTGTTTTCTCTCAGCAATTGTATTATCGGGAATATCGCTGTACACCCGGGTTCCGTATGAACCATCCGTAAGCTGATATATATTGTTATAAGTTGACCGTTCCTGAGTATAGTAAAAATTCTCTATCGATACAGGTACATTTTTATAGTATTCCTTGACACCCAATGGATGGAAATTACTTCCCGAATCTCCATGTCCCTTAAACAGACAGTTCTTTACGGTAAGGTTGGTATTATTGTTGCAAAAACCGGCCATTCCTGACTGCCATCCACGGGTTCCGGTCAAATTGCCCGTAAAAATATCGCCGGTCAGTTTAATATATGTTGATTCTGAATATCCAAACATTACGCCGCTGTAATAGCCATTGATTATATCTGTATTCACGGTACAGTTTTCAATGATATTAGGGGAGTCTTCGCTTCCTCCAAAGACGCATCCGGCAATAGCACCAATGCATTTCCTGTAGTCCCTTGCACCGTCATAAGATACTGTTCCCTCCAGTGTAAGGTTCTTTATTACGGCACCGTCCCTTATTCCGCTGAACAGTCCCAGATATGAAGGCGCAGAATTAACAATATTGACATAAACGGTCTTTCCGTTGCCGTCAAAAGTTCCTTCAAATTCATGTCCTTCGGAGCCTGCCATGCGTGTTATCGGATTCCCGGAGTTATTAAAGGAATTAGAGAGTTTGACATACTCATCCTTAAAAGAGTATCCGCTTTCCAGTTGATAGCCGAAAAGCTCCCAGTCATCATTGTTAGCTATTATATAAGGTGAAACACTTGTACCATCGCCCTGAAGGCTTCTGATAACAGTGAACATGACAGCTGTTTCACCATAATATCCCTGCTCTTCGGCACCGTTTATAGTAAGTGTATATATCCCCGGACGATTAATGACCTGAGGAGTAAGCGTATAAGTATAGTCAGTGCCCTGCTCCAGCTCCCTGCTGCCGATCATGAGTCTGAACACAAGACTGATATCGTGGTCTGAATAAACATAAGGGGCATCGATTCCCTCTATGGTAACCCCCGCATCCACATAATAGTCCCTGCCATCAGCAAGGCGCTTCTTTATATTGAGTATTCCTTCAATGGGGGCATCTTCAGAGGCCTCAGTGCCTTCACAGGCGATGTAACCTGCATCACTGAGGTTTGCTCTGCTCAGATAATAAGCACCGTTATCGGTAACGGTGACTTTTGCATTATTTGACCTTACTGCGATAGGATGGAAGTTTGCTGTTCCCGTATAGGTTCCCTTAAACAGGCAGTTATCCAGAGTCAGGTTACAGTTTCCGTCACACCATCCCATAAGACCTCCGGCATGATTACCGGAATTACTCATGCTGCCGCAAAAAACGCAGTCCTTGATCTTTAGAGCAGAATTAAGGCCATGTCCAACAATGCCGCCCATATGGCGGTCTCCATCTGTTGCCGGCACTGTTATATCTGCATTAACAATACAATTCTCTATCGTGTTGGGGCTATCCTCTAATCCCCCTGATGAAAATCCTACGAGACCTGCTGCATGCGTACTGCCGCTTACTGCTCCTTCCACAGTCAGATTCTTTATGACCGCGCCATCAGCTATATATCTGAAAGGTGCTGTTCCCTGATTCGAGGTATCAGAAATATTAACAATGACAGTTTTTCCGTTTCCGTCAAAGGTACCTGAAAAAGGATGTTCAGAAGTTCCTATTGTCACGGTTATAGCATCTATAAAGGCATCCCCGGGAACTCCCGGATTTCCAAAGTTGTCAGCCAGCTTTATGTATTTTCCGCTATAGGAGTTGCCTGCGTTAACCTCTTTTGCAAACGATATCCATCCATACTGGTCCTCAATGATATAGGGATCATCTATGCTTCCGTCTCCCGTTGACCGCACAACTGTAAATTCTGTGTACTTGCTTCCATAAAATCCCTCAGAATTCACGCCGGTAACATAAATCCTGTACTTACCCGGATTACATACAACTGAAGGATCTATACCCACACTGTACTTTCTGTCGGAAAGAACTGTCTCTCCGGACTGTACAACAGGCACAACCGTAATTACGCTGCCGGTATATGCATATTCCTCCTCAATTACTATTTCTGCATTGCAGGGAACATATAATGTATTTCCGCATGCACTTGTCTCCTCATACAGATCATTATCGTCAGGTTCTGTATATGCCTTCTTTCCGGAAAAAGCTATTTTAGAATCGGGAATATCTGAAGCGTCGCCCAGATAGAACGCACTTCCTTCTGCCGAAATGTCACTGCTGCCCGTCAAAGCAACAGGGTGAAATGCTGCTGTACCCTCGTAGGTTCCGGAAAAGAGACAGTAGTCAAAGCTCATATGACATCCGCCGTCACACCAGCCAATGAGTCCGCCTGCATAGTCTTTTGTATTGGTTATGGTGCCGGTGAAACTCGTATCGATAATGCTGATATAAGAGTTCAGACCATGGCCCACAACGCCGCCGACATAGCCGTCGTCATCAAGTTCGGGAACAGTTACAGCTACATCAATGCAGCAGTGCTCCACTATATTCGGAGCAGATTCACTTCCGCCTCTTGAAAAGCCCACAAGGCCTCCCGCAAATTTTTTGCCTGTAACACGCCCCTTTACTGTCAGGTTTTTGATATACGCGCCTTCGGAAACAGATCTGAATAGCGCTGTTCCCTGCTGGGACGTGTCATTTATGTCCACATATACCGTCTTCCCGTTTCCGTCAAACGAGCCGCAGAAATCCGCACCGTCTTCATTGAAGGTTGACGTGATGGGATTGTTTTCATTGTTAAAGCTGTTAGAGAGTTTCAGATATCTGCCTCTGAATGAAACTCCGGAATTCAGATACCCAATGAATGTCTTCCAGTCTGACGAATCAGTTATGATCCAGGGATCGTTTTCTTTTCCCGAACCCTCAAGATCACTAATTGAAGACAAAAAAAGAGGCTTCTCAGAATCATTCTCCTCCGGCAATATCTCAGAAGGATCATTTTCTTCGTCCTCTTTCATCTCCTCTTCTTGTTCTGTTGTATCTTCCCGGGATTCATCTGTTGTATCAATTACAGACTCATCATCTTCCGCATGATACGACGCCTCAATATCGGATACATCGCTTTCTTCACCGGACGCCCCGTCATCATCACCGGACAAAAAAACAGCGCTTTCATCGCTCACATTCGGCTCATCTTCATAAGCCATACTCGGAAACGACGATAATAAAAGCGCTGCAGTCAATAAAAATGTAACCCTTTGTTTTAACAACGTTATCTTTCTCTTCATAGTAATACCTCTTTACTCAAGAAACAAAAACACTGTTAATCCCGTACATCATTTATTATACTACAGCGCAAAAAAGTTATTCAATTATAATCAATTTCTTAACAAAATATAAATCACTCTACACTGATATCTCCCATGGCTACCTTCAGTTCAATGGTCTTATCCCCCTTTGAGGAGTAACTATTGCCTTCATGGTTTCCGTCAATTTTAACTTCTCCCATATCAACCTTGGCGGTAATTCCGTAATTGTCAGTGTCATCAGAAAGCTCTACATGGATGTTGCCCATGTCACAGTTGCCCTTGAGCCTGTCAAAATACGAATCAAATATCTTACAGTCACCCATATCGTTGTCTGCTTCGATTGTTTCAGCTGTGACATCTTTAATCTCGAGGTTGCCCATGCTCATGTCTGCCTTAAGTTTCTTACAGGAGAAATCCTTTATCTTGCAGTCGCCCATATCAAGTTCTGTTTCTACCTCATCAAGCTCTGCTGATGAAGGGATTGTTACTGTAAGTTCGCTCTTATACTTATTGAAATCCAGGGCTTTAACCTTGATGTTTTTCTTCTGTTTGATCTCAAGCTTACCATCCTCAACCTTAACCTCAGGCTTAAGATCGCTGTGGCCCTCAAAGTTTACATTAAGATCACTTCCTTCAATAATGGTCACATCTCCGAAGGCCATGTTTATATCAAGCTTATTTACATTCTCATAATTTTCGGAAAAAGATATATCTTTTCCCTCGGAGGATTTATCAGAGCCGGAGCCCAAAGAAATAATTGGCTTATCAAAGAAGCTTAAACCGCCTCCCACATGCATGTATGTTCCTGCTATGATACAGACGATGGTAACAAGTCCAAGTACAGACATAAAGTATTTCATGATATCACTCCTCTCTTGCACCCCAGATGTTCCAGATAACCGTCTTGGCTATTGCTGCAACAGGCCAGATGACCCAGGTGATGTGCCAGTCAAAGGTCAAAAAGCTCCAGATGAGATATACGCAGGTAATAATGGTCCAGTAGGATTTCATGAAGCCTGCGATCCCGGGATTTATGTAGCTGTCAGGCATATCCTGGCCCTTTCTGTAGGATCCGGATACGGTGTGCGCGTCATTGAGGGCAAGAAGCTTGTTGATAGCTGTCTCTCTTCCGCCGGCAAAAATGATCATCATTACGCCGATTCCAACGAAGACGAATATAAGAGCGGGTCCGATACCCTCTGTAAGCACAAAGTTCTTGAAAAGAGAACTGAATATAATAACAGGAACGACGCTCAGGATGCACAGTGCAATGCCTATTGTCAAAAGAAGCGCCTTGTCTGCTCTGTGGGCTTCCTTCTCAAGCTTGAGCTGATTAGCTGTTGCGTAATCGATGCAGCAAAGCTGCTCATCCAGATATTTCCACTTGCTCATATTGATGCTGGTAAAAACTATAATACCTACGCCGGCTGCTATCATCAGGAAAAAGAAAGCCACTCCGATAACTTCAAAGGCTCCGATCCTGGCCATCGATGTGATAATTATACTCATGGGTGAAAAGATAAGGAGCATAACCCCAAGGCCAATCCAGAACCTGTGCTGGCTGTACTGCTGAACATACTCTTCCGCTTCCTCTGAAGGGATCTGATTCCTGTCAACATAGGTGTATTCCTGGAGCATCTGTCCGATTCCGATGGACTCTGCCACTTCATCAAGATTGCCGAACTCTGAGATCACAATCCCTACAGCCTCGTTCTCAGGCTTGCCCTCTGCGATGAGCTCGTTGTATTTGTCTTCCATCATTGTATAAAGTTCCTCTTTGGCCTTAAGCACCTCAACGGTGTTAGGCAGACTTGCGAACATTGATTCAAGATAATTCTTAAGAGTTTCCATTTTCCCCTCCTTCAGTTATAAAGTGCTCTATAACTTCCTTAGTAAGATTCCATTCCTCGCATTTCTCGCGGTAATAACTGCGTCCCGAATCGGTGATCCTGTAATAGGTCCTCTTCTTGCCACTCTCTGAATTCTGTGAATAGGATTCGATGTATCCGTTCTTCTCCATTCTGGTGAAGGCCGAGTAAAGTGTGGTCTCCTTGATCAGATATTTCTCTTCGGATATGCTCTTTATCTTCTTGGATATCTCATATCCGTATGAGGGTGAATCCAGAAGCAGAAAAAGGATTATGGTGTCGTTATAACCTCGAATTACATCACTGCTTATCTCGCCCATTAACTCGTCCTTTCTCTTTAGTAATGTATGTACCTCTGACAGGTGTGCTGCCCCGTGATCGCAATGCGCATTTGCGATTGTCATTGCAACGTCTGTCGTACTACTACTGTCGTACTTCATCTGTCGTAGCAAATATACCACGACAGTCGTACTATGTCAATAGGGGTATCACGACTTCCTTTCCTTAGGGCAAAAAACCCCGGAGTTCGCATAAACTCCGGGGGTCAACTGTTTTATTCCATTATTGATCAGGAATCAGAAAAGAATTATTGAAGGAATATAGGCAGCAAAGCCTGATTTGAAAGCCACTTTACTCTTCCCTGTCTTGAGATTGCATACATTCAGCACAGTCCTGCCCCAGGATGAAAAGTAAGCATCTGTATGGGTCACATAGCCAAGTTTGGTATTGTCGGAAGAAATTGAAAGATTTTCGGCCAGCTTTTTTGCAGCCATTATTTGTGTCTCTTCTCCTGACTCAATATCATATCTGTACATTATGGAATTATTTTTCCTGCCCATTCTGGTAAAAACGATGAAACTCCCATCGTTTGAAAGAGTGTAGAGATGAACATCTTTAGCAAGTGTGGTTTTGTCCCCACTGGCTATATCCTGCTTTATAAGCTTCCAATCGCTTACATAGTACAATGTCTTCCCATCTCCGGTAATCATTGGTTCTTTCAGGCCTGTGGGTTTTTCTATTACTTTTGACTCTCCGCTTGAAAGGTCATATAACACAATTCCATTATCTTTATCACCATAACATACAGTAGACAGGTCGGAAGTAGCAGATATTCTCTGTTCTTCAATATTAGCAACCTGCGTGATCTTTGTGAGTGACTTTTCTTTTAAGTTGTAAGTTGCAACATAGCTGTCTGTTCCCGGTCCTTCACCATAGACTCCAAGTACTGTGTCATCATCAACCTTTGTCATGAAGCGCAGATATACATCATCCACTTTCTTTGCAGCGCTTGATCTTTTCTGATAAAGCTCGCCGTGCTCAAATTGTCCGTTGCTATCGCTGATTCTTTTTGTATATAAAAATCCGTCACTTGTTCCGGCACCACAGGCAGCTGTTCCAAGCGTCAAAAGACATGTTATTACTAAGATACCTATTTTGTTTCTTATCATAATCACACCTCACAGAAAGCCATTCTTAACTGATCAATTGTTCCATAATAGCAGCCATTCATGTAGCCGTTTTCAATCTGCCATATACCGTCCTGATACTGAACATTGGGCTTTGATCTCCACCAGTTATCTATCATATAAGGATGAGCAAAAGC
Source organism: Butyrivibrio sp. (assembly GCA_024697425.1). GTDB lineage: Bacteria > Bacillota > Clostridia > Lachnospirales > Lachnospiraceae > Butyrivibrio. Next base: position 16,493 of record JAILFT010000212.1, read on the forward strand.
ATACTTATCTCCTAAAACAATCATGACATTCTGACCACAATTGTTATCCATAACACCATAAGCATTTGTTCCGCGCCTTCTCAGATAATAATACTGATTCGGATCAGAATAGTCTGCAATATACTCATTTCTTAGGCCCATAGCTCTATCATACATTTCCTTTCCTTCTTCATTGGTTATTGGTATATATATGAAATGTGAATATGGGTCAGCTTTATTCTCATCCCTGGATCCGTGATTATCGTGGATAATATTACCCGTGTTAAGCAGATCCTGGAAATTCATAGACGTCTGATTCCCGTTTTCATCAACTGTAGTGCCAAAGTAACCCTCAATAGGTCCGCCATTCCAATCACTATTATACCCTCCACCGATACTGAACACATCGCAGGTACCATCATCTTTTACCAAAGCAACCGCAGCGTGTCCCTGACCTGCTGCCCCATCTCTGGCTAACAGATATACGGCTGCCACATATTCTCCATCACCTGAGCCATTATCCATAGTATCACTCAGGCATCCCGGAGTTGTATTAGTACCGGCCTGATTAACACTATCCTTGTCCTCATCCATATGCTCCAGGAATACATCCGGAACATCAACTTTACTATCCAAGGCATCCTGTATCTCCTGTGCTGCTTCAGCATCCTTTACGGGGTCATCAATAGGAGTCTTTCCGTCCAGATCCACATATCTTATGGGATTATTCCAACAATAAGCATATCTGTTCTGAGTTGCAGGTTTGTTAGCACTGCCCTTAAACTGATCCTCTGCTGTAAATCTGCCGACCTCGCTGTTATAATATCTGGCCTGGGCAAAGCTTAGTCCTGTCACGCTATCTTCCTGATAGCCCGTGAAGGCGAAGGGCTGAAGGATGTTTCCTTCCTTACTGTAGCCATGCCTTTCATCCTGTTTCCTGCCGGTAATAGGATCAAGTCTTCTTCCAAAATCATCATAGGCAAAAGAGTCTACGGTAAGACCGTCAGTACCGGTAAGATACATGGTGCTACCCAGTTCATCCTGCAGATAATAGAAATTGCCCTCTTTATTCTGCATGCTTACAACATTCTTGTCATAAACGAAGCTCTGCTTCTCACCATTAACGGTTCTCTCAAGAAGATTATAGTATTCTCTGGACAGGTCACACATATACTCTGTTTCTTCTTCAGGTCTTACACATCTTACTCTGTATCCCAGTCCGTTATAATCATAGGATGCTTCACCCATATTGTTGTCATGGGCACGCACCATCATGCCGGCAGCGTCATATTCAAAGCTCTTCTGAACAATTCCGTCTACGGAAAGTGCTACAAGGTTGCCTCTCTTGTCATATCCGTAAGTTGTATTTACCTCAGCAGTCTCAGGTGATGTCATTATGGAAGCTGTAAGCCTGTTAAGAGCATCGTACTGATACTCTGTAACTGCAGATCCTTCCGTCATGCTCACACGGTTTCCAAAAGCATCGTATGCATAAGAGGTCTTAAGAGCACCATCAAAGCTTGTGCTGATGATTCGTCCCAGAGCATCAAAAGCATATTCATAGGTTCCCGATACAGCATCAAGCCCGCGTCTTTCTCTCGTTATCCTGTCACGAACCGCAGCATTATAATGATATTCATATTTATCTATAACGCCTTCATTATCCTTACTTGTAAGGGTTTTGATATTGCCACCCGGATAGTAATCGTAAAGCACCGAAGTTCCGTTCGGGAATGCCTTAGAAGACAATCTGCCCAGTTCATCATAAGTATAATTTACAGTCTCAGTTACACCGTTGCCTTCTGCATCATCTGAAAGTGAGATAAGTCTTCCAAACTCATCATAGTTATATCTGGCAACTTTTCCGTCGGGATAAATGACAGCTGTCCTCTTATTGTCAGGTCCATACTCATAGCCAACGGTCCTGCCACTGTAATCAGTCGCGCTGATCATTCTGCCTGCAATATCGTTCACAATTTTAGTTACACCCAGGTGATCCCTGATCTCCTCAAGCTTGCCAAGAGCACTGTAACTGAGTCTTACGCTCTTTCCATCGGAGTAGTCAACGCCTGTCACATTACCTTTGTAATCTCTTGTATAAGATGTTTCATAGCCATCTCTGTCAATATGAGTTTTAACCCAGCCAAACTCATCGTAGGTGTAAACATCTTTCTGACCAAGTCCGTCTGTGACAGAAACTATATTTCCGGTGAGATCACGTTTATAAGCAGTAACATGATCAGCTGAGCCCACAATTGTCTCAAGAAGATCAAGCTCATCGTAGGTATACTCAGTAACGTTTCCGAGAGCATCTGTTACACTCCTCAGTTTGCCTGTTCCGGTATAGGTATATCTCGTTGTATTGCCGGACTCTGTAAATTCTGTAACTCTTCCGCAAGCATCATAAGAATAGGTCAGGTGCCTGCCATCGCTTACAACTGTATCTTTGATTCTTCCGACTTTATCAAACGTATGCGTTACAGTAAGGCCGTCTGCCTCAGTTATTTTGCATACTCTTCCGCAGGCATCATATTCATACTCTTTTACAAGCATTTCTTTTTCGCCTGCCTGTTTTACGACTCTCTTTACTCTGCCATCCTCATAGATATTATGAGTTATAACTCCAGCGTAATCTTTGCTGCTCTTAAGTTTTCCATCCTTAGTATATGTAAGCAAAGTCTCTCTGCCGAGTGGATCAATAGTCTTTACAAGTCTTCCCGCAGCATCATACTCATATGAAGTCTTTCCCCCTGCTGCATCGAGTCTTTCAATCATGTTACTATTTTTATCGTAACTATAGCTTGTGGTATTGCCTTCTGCATCTGTTTCAGACACAATTCTTCCACGGCCGTCGTAAACAGCGGACATAACTGTAACCTTCTTTTTTTCAGCGCCGTCCTTCACAACCTTCATGGTAGATGTCCTGTTACCGCCTTTATCATAGGTATATTCGGTTCTGTTTCCTTCAGCATCTACCTCAGCCAGACAATTTCCAAGTTTGTCATACTCATAGGAAACTGTTCCATTATTGGGAAGAATAATCTTTTCTTCCTGATAAAGTGTGTTATAGAAAAATCTGGTAGTTCTGCTCTCCTCATCGGTATAAGCTGACTTTTTCCCTGCGATATTATAGTCCCAATGTTTGCGGGTTCCGTCAGGTTTCATCACATCAGAAACCTTGCCCAGAGCAGTGTACGAATATCTGGTCTCATTTCCTTCAGGATCTGTAGACAGGAGGATATTGCCGTTTACATCAAGTTCATAGGTTGTCCTGTTACCCTCAGCATCTTCGGTAGCTATAACTCTTCCCAGGTCATCATAGTAATACCTTGTAACCACACCGGCAGGATCGGTGACCGATGCAATATTGCCCTTGTCATCATAGGTATATTCTGTCTTGCCACCATCAGCATCTCTCATGGCAACAAGCCTGCCGCCCTCGTAGTCATATCTGGTCTTCTCACCCAGATGATCAGTCATACTGTAGAGGTTTCCGTCCAGATCATATTTATAGGTTATTGTGTTTCCTTCAGAATCCTTTCTGCTGATCAGTTTTCCATCAGCATTGTAGGTATAACACTCATGGAGCCCTTCAGGACCAATGATTCCGGTAACATGTCCCCTGTTGTCGTAGGTATACCTGGTTGTAAGTCCTCTTCTGTCGGTATGAGATATTTTGAGACCTTTCTCGTTATAGGTATAGGAATCCTGAACACCAAATTCAGGATATCTTGTAGCCACGTGACGGCCTGCATCGTCCGCAACATACTCCACTTTACATCCGCTGGGTTCTGTTACGGAGGTTACATGATCCTTATCATTATAGGAATATGTAAATTCCAAACCATCAGCTGTGGTTTGATGTACAACTCTCTTCTGAGAATCATATTCATTGGTTATGCCAACTACACCGTCAGCCCTTGTGCAAGACCGGATCATTCCATCAGCTGTATATGTATAGCTCCTCACACTGCCATCGGGAGCAGTAATGGAGGTCAGTCTGCAGCTGCCGTTCTCTTCGCTGTAGCTATAGCTGACTTCTCTTCCTGTATGATCAATGGCCTTAATAAGAATGCCGTTTTTATTGTAGATGAAAGAAATACTTCTTCCCTCTTTGGTGCTTACTCTTATAGGAAGAGTAGTTGAAACTTCCTTTCCATCTACTGTCTTTTCAAATACATTGTAGTCAACAATTGTATGGTTACCATAGCTGTCTCCATAATTAACAAGATAGCCCTCTGAATCATATTCTGTATACTTGTTGTTAGCGTGAGTCAGGCGATAGCCATTTTCTGTTTCACAAAGAACGCCTTCTTCACCGTGAATCTCAAGGTAGACCTCGTCTTTTCCAAGGGTGGTTTTCTTAAAGCATCCCACTTTTCCATCACCAAAATAAAGTGTGATGGTATCCTCATCATCCCTGGTAAGTCTCTCTTCAAAGTTTAAGGTCCAGCCGGTTCCGAGAATGCCGGATCTGTCTTTCTTTGAGTTGTAGGAACGTTTCAAATCAAGCCCGTGAATACCGGCAATAACAAGGTCTGTTTTGGTGCTCACAAAACTTCCTGAATTCATATTTACAGGATCGTAAGCATAGACCTGTGAGCCGGTTGCCTCGCCTTCTATATATTTCCCATATGTCTCTATATATGCTTTATATTCCTCTGTATCACCTCCTGCCTCATATTCAATAGCGGCAAGCTTATCATTGTATGTACCGGGTTCGTAGATACCATCGCCCAGACCTTCATTTATACGATTCAGATTGGCAATGATCTTATCAATGAGACCAACAAATTCGCTATTCGAGAAATCATCATTGTGGGCATCAAGGAAATTCAGGAAAAGCTTCCTGAGAATCGGAATATCGCCGTCCTGGCCGTCACCGGTAACAAACTCGTCCAGTTCCTCCTGTGCAGGAGCAGGATCGGGTTCGTCCAGATTTTTTATTGATTTTATGGCATCACAGGACTCAATGATAGCCTGTGCAGTATTCCGATAACTGGTTATAGTGGGAGTATTCTCGGCAAAACATCTGTTATAAGAAGAGAAGTCAATGATGATCTGATCAAATTTAGACTTTGTAAATATAGCCTCATCATTTTCTTCAAGATCATCCTTAAAGGCGTTCAAAATAGGTGTATATCCTTCAAACCCCGGAATCTCCATCATGGCTTTCAGAATCTGAACAGATCTTACAGTATCCACTATTACAGGCATGTATGTATTACCTGCAAAGTCTTTGGATGCACTTGCCTCAGTTCCCTGATGAAAATAATCATTTATATATGCGTTCAGATAGTCTACCAGTACCTCTGACTTACCTTCAAACACATAGAGCTGAGATATAACAAGATCAAAAAAATTCTTTATCTCAGTCTGATCCCATATCTGGTCGCCGGCTGTAAACACATTCCCTGCACCGGGAATATTCGTATATAAGTTTTCTTTTGTAAATCCCATAGAATTGTTTCTCCTGTCTTATTATTTATGATCCTGTTCTATATCTTATTCTTCATCTGAGCTGAATACATCGCCGGCCAGCTCAAGTTCGTCGCTCTTCTGCTGATCAATCTTCTTATGATAAGCCATAACATTATTCATAGTTGTAACAATCTGACTGTTTACAGATGTGAGATAATTAATTGTCTTTACCATTCCTTCATAAGCAACCACATAATCCTTAATAACTACATTATTTACAGCTCTTTCCGATGCTGTGTGGCAATCTCTCTTTGCAAGAAGTGTATCCCCTGCAGTCTCTATGTTTTTGACTATCCTTTCATACTTCTCAACATCCATACTGATAATTTCAAACATTGTATATTCCCCTCCTGCCATTCATCAGCCAAGAGCAGCCAGCGCTGCCTCCAGCTCTTCGATTTTCTCTTCAACATCTTTTATGGCCAGATAGATCTGTCCAACAACCGTTGAAGCACTGCTTCTGTAAAAATTCACAGTGGAATTAATAGTTGCAACAGACTCTACCGCAACATCATAATTATGTCCTCTCCACTTATTACCTTCCTGCAGATCATAGTGAACCACCGGGTTTGTAACTTCCTCAAAAATGGTATGATTTGTTTCTCTGATTCCGTTTCTGCATTCCTCAAGCTGTTCCTTGATATCGCTGTAGTGTGCGATCTGCTGACGCAAGGCCGCTTTCTCCTGTTCGATTTCTTCCGGTGTCATTTCCTTCCCTCCGTATTCATTTATATGGCGTAAATGTATAACTTTAAGATGACTTAGCTGACGAAAAACGGCGCACAAAAAACAAGCCACAGTCAGCAGCCTCTCCCTCAGATAATCTCATAAGAAAAATTTGGAAAATAAAAAGAACTCCCAACTGACCGAACGTTTTCAGATATGGCGCCCGGTCTCCCCAAGGAATAATGATATCACAAAAGGCAGCACTTTGCACGTAAAAAAGACCGCCATCGCGCGGATTTTCACCATTTTCGCGAAAGCGGTCCTTAGATTTATATTTGATTTTAATGTAACCCTTAAAGCAATGCTTCTATTCCGTCCCAGTCGATGTTCTTAAGAAGTCTCTCAATCTCTTTGATTTTCTTATCATCCTCCGGCGGAAGTTTGTATTCCTTCAGTTCGCCCAGCACCATCTCCACAGCGTCGTAGTCCATCTGGGGAACGAATTCCTTGATGGCATCATAGGCATTGGCAAGATCTGCTTCCGAGATGGGGATCCTGTCATCATCCTCAGGCTCCTCCTTGATCCTTGAGAGCTTGTCCTTGTAGGCTCTGTACATGGAAAGAAGTGTTCCCGTAGAGCTCTCGATCTTTGCAATATCGCCGTTGTTGCCTGCTGCCTCAAGCTCCTCCGCCAGCTTTGAAAGCTGCGTAGCTCCCATGATCCTTGCGGTACTCTTTAATGCATGTACCTTGATGGTGTAGAGCTTGTAATCCTTATCCTCAAAGGCCTTCTCTATTTCCTCCGACTTCTCGTCCATGGTGTCATAGAAGGCATTCACAAATTTAATGAACTGGGCAGGCATTCCCGTGTACTTAAGGCCCTCCGCCACATTCAGGCCCTCAACGTCATAGAGCCATCTCTCACTCTCGGGAAGAGCCATCTCCTCTTCCTTGGCCGCTGCCTCTTTTGCCGCCTGTTCTTCGTCCACATCCTGAACGATATCCTCCGGCAGGTAATACCGAAGCGCTGCCTCCAGCTGGCCCGCATCAACAGGCTTGGAGAGGTAATCCGTAAATCCGGCCTTCACATAGAAATCCACTCCGCCGTTCATAACATTGGCGGTAAGAGCTATGACGATAAGGTCCGGGAACTTCTCCCTGATATGTGAAAGTGTCTCCACACCGTCCATCTCAGGCATCATATGGTCAAGAAGAACGATATGATAGGACTCTTCATCCAGTTTTTTAAGGCACTCTTTTCCGCTGGTCACAAGGGTGAGCTTCAGCTTCAAGTGCTTAAGAAGTCCCTTGATGACCTGAAGGTTCATCTCGTTGTCGTCAACAACCAGCACTTTTGCATCGGGGGCAATGAAAGGAGGAACGTACTTTTCGGCCCTTGGTCCTTCCGTCTCCTCTTTGAACTCGCCTATAGGTTCCTTATTCACCACTTTCTGGGTGATGGTGAAAAAGAATACAGACCCTTCGCCGTAGGTACTGCTGCACTCCAGGTTTCCGCCCATGAGTTCCACGTACTGCCTTGAGATATCAAGACCAAGTCCGGTGCCCTGAATGCCACTGTTCTTAACCTCTTCCAACCTCTTGAAGGCGGTAAAGAGCTTGTCCATGTCCTCAGGCTTTATGCCGATGCCGGTGTCCTTAACGGCAAAATACATCCTGCAGGCATCTCCCGCTGTCAGAACGTTCTTCACAATAAGAGTAAAGCCGCCCTTGTCGGTGTACTTAACTGCGTTGGTAAGGAGGTTTAAAAGCACCTCTCTAAGCTTGTTGCAATCTCCGAAAAGAGTCTTTGGAAGGCTCTCGTCAATCTCGGTGGCAAAGGTCAGGTCCTTCTGGTTGCTTCTTACCCTTATCATCATAGTCAGGGACTTAAGAAGCTCCTCAACGCTGTACTCCTGCTCCACCAGTTCCATCTTTCCGGATTCTATCTTGGACAGATCCAGAAGTTCATTTATAAGGGTCAAAAGAGATTCCGAAGCGATCTTGATATTCCTTGAATAGCCCTTTACGTTCTGTACGTATTCCTCAGGATCCGAGGTGTCAGCCTCTCTTGCTATCATCTCGTTCATGCCCATGATGGTGTTGATAGGTGTTCTTATCTCATGGGACATATTTGCAAGGAACCTGGATTTAGCTGTGTTGGCTCTCTCCGCATCCTCTTTTGCCGC
>JAILFT010000143.1 GCA_024697425.1 Butyrivibrio sp.
GATCATGCTTACATAGATGTCTTTATATAGCTTTTCCATATCTGAGCTTTGCTTAATCATAGATTAAACCCTCGTAAAAGAATGCTATCGGTTACAACTAAATTATAACATTCTACACCATGCATGAAAACGGTGAAGTCTACCCTTACTCATTCACAGTTTTTCATTCTAGAAACAAAAAAGAAGCCTTAAACCAAGGCTTCCCTTAATGTTCCCGACGGGATTCGAACCCACGACCTTTCGCTTAGGAGGCGAACGCTCTATCCTGCTGAGCTACGGAAACATGCACTAAATATATTATCACAAGACTATCATGAAATCAAGGCAGGTTACCGTTCACTCAGGGTTGCGCCCCGCCATGGGGGATCCCCGCGCACACACCCCGTGCAAATTGCGGCGTGGATGTAGTAGAATAAAACCATGAGACACGGGATAAATGAAGTAAAACGTCTTAAGACCATAGCAGTAGCGGCGCTGACAGGGGCAATGATGCTCCTTCTTTGTGCCTGCGCAGGTTCTGAGAGGCAGCAGGAGATTGAGGAGATGTCCCGAAGCTACGCTGTCCCCCCGGAAAAGCAGCTCATTGTCTACACTTCCCACAAAGAAGAGGTGTATCTTCCCATTATCAGGGAGTTTGAGGAGCGGACAGGGATATGGGTGGAGCTTCACACCGGTGGCACAACCCAGATGTTTTCCGAGGTAAAAGAGGCATCGAAGGAGGGACGCTGTGACATAATGTTCGGCGGCGGAATCGAGAGCTACGAGGCGCAGAAGGAGCTTTTCCAGCCCTATAAGCCTCAGGAGGTTGAGTATCTTGATCCCGATTACGTGGATGATGAGGGCTATTGGACTCCCTTCACCGAGCTTCCCATTGTATTTGTATACAACAAGAAACTGGTTTCCTACTCGGAAGTGCCCACCACCTGGCAGGAGCTTTTTGACAGCAAGTGGAAGGGGCAGATTGCCTTTGCGGACCCTGATAATTCCGGAACCAGTTATACCATATTGTCAACCATGGAGCAGTTGTTTAAGGAAGAGCCCCAGAGCCTTGTGCCAAGGTTTTACGAACAGCTTGACGGCAGGATCCTTCCTTCTTCGGGGCAGATAATTCCCGAGGTGTCGGACGGAACCTTCCTTATAGGGATAACTCTGGAGGAGACCGCAAGGAAAGCCGTTGGCCTGTACGATGACATTTCCATGCTCTATCCCGAGGACGGAACCAGCGCGGTTCCCGACGGATGCGCCATGGTAAAAAAAGCTCCCCACAGCTACAATGCAGGCAGGTTCATAGACTTTGTGGTGAGCTACGATACACAAAGGTATGCTCTTGAGAACTTCTACAGAAGATCCGCAAGAGTGGATGTGGGCAGCAATCGCGGCAACACAGAGAACTTCATAAAGTTTGACGTGGAGAGATCCGCCAGGGAAGAGGAGGAGGTCTTTTCCCTCTGGAATGCCATTGCCGGGCAGGAAGGAGAGTGAGCATGGGCTTTGTGAGACAATCCTTCAAACGGCAGATCTTCGTGGTGTTCCTTGCAGTTACCCTCTGTCTTGTCATATTCGGAGGCATCCTGACGGTTCAGGGCTTCCAGGCCAGGATAAAGGCCGACTATGAGAGGCGGGATGCGGAGCAGGAAGCGGTGGCTGTAGGCAAGATAAACGATATTCTGCAAAAATCCGAGGAAACCCTGGAAGCCATTGCAGGCAGTGAGGTTCTTCTCGACTCTTTTTATAAAGGAAGAAAGAATTCCATAGCAATATATGCCGAGCTTTACGAGGCCACAAGGCAGGTGCGATCCTTTGCCCAGGTGGACCTTTACATGGGGAACCGCTGCATGTATTCCACAGCCAGCGGAAGCAAGCCGGAGCCGCTTCCCGATTATTACGGCGTGCTTTATGAAGCTGTCAAGGGCAAGGGCCACACAGTCTTTTCCCGGGATATGAGTGAGGTGGCAGCTGAAGACGGCGGCGCGCTTATCATCGCAAAGCTGATGGTGGACAAGGAGGAGCCCGGAGTTGCCATTATCAGGATCGATCAGCAGATACTTCGGGATCTGATCTCGGGATCCATAAATGCCCGGGATGGTTTTATGCTCACCGGAAGCTTTCTGCAGCCTTTCTGTCTTGTGGGAACTGCCGAGGACGGAAAAGACCTGTCGGCTATCCGCGGCAATCTCCTTAGAGGAAAGCCCTATACGGAAGGGTTTGAGAAGAATATATACTTAAGAGAGCTTGGAGACACAGGGCTTCTTGGCATCTATGTCACTCCCCCGGCGCTGGACGAATCCGCAGTGAGGGCCGGCTACCAGATCATTCTGTTTCTGGCGGTGATCAGCGTGGTGGTGTGCCTCATTGTGGCCAACAGAATGAGTAACTACGTGTCAAAGCCCATCGGAACCCTGGCCCTTGGAATGAAGAGGTTCAGGAAGGGCGACTTTGACGCCAAGATTGAGATGGAAAGGGAAGACGAGTTTGAGCAGCTGGCAGTGGGATTCAACAAGATGACAGCGCAGCTCAAGGATACCATGGAAGAGCGGGTGCGGGCTGAGCGCAAGGTCAACGAGGCCAGGATCGAGATGATGCAGGCCCAGCTGAATCCTCATTTCCTCTATAACACTTTGGACACCATAAAGTGGGTTGCCAAAGCCAACGGGGTGCAGGAGGTGGCCACAATGTCTGCCTCTCTTGCCGGGATCCTTAGGACCAGCATCTCCCAGAAGCAGTTCTGCACCCTTTCTCAGGAGATCAAGCTGGTGGAGAACTACTGTGACATTCAGCGGATCCGCTTTGATGACAAGTTCGACATAACCATCGACATTCCCGATGAGGTGATGGAGGCGGTGATCCCCAAGCTCATCCTTCAGCCCATTGTTGAGAATGCCATAATCCACGGCATGGATGAGATGGAGCACGGCCACATCTACATGGCGGCTCTGAAGCAGGCGGGAAGTGACGGAAGCCCGGATCTTCTGAAGATTTCCGTTCAGGATGACGGCAAAGGCATCAGCGATGAGATGCTAAGCGCCCTGAACAACGATGATCCCGAAACTTTAAAGGGACATCTTGGCCTTAACAATGTGAATACCATAATAAGACTCTATTATGGAAAAGAGTATGGTGTTATGGCGGTACGTCCCACCGAGGGCGGAACGGTCATGATCGTAACTCTCCCCTATCAGGAAAAGGAACCGGAAACATGACAAAAGTGATGATCGTTGACGATGAAAAATATGTGCGCATGGGCATAAAGACCGAGACTGACTGGGCTCTTATCGGCTGCGAGGTTGTGGCAGAGGCTTCAAACGGTCTGGAAGCGCTGGAAATGGCGGAAGAGGCGCGCCCCGACCTTGTGGTGTCGGACATCAGAATGCCTAAGATGGACGGCATCGAGCTGGCGGAGAAGCTGACAGAGAAGTATCCCGGAGTGAAGGTGATCTTTCTTACCGCCTACAACGAATTTGAGTACGCCCGCCAGGCAATACGCATCGGGGTGTCGGATTATCTTTTGAAGCCCTTTCAGGACGGCGAGCTGGAGGCCAGTATCCAGCGGCTTCTCCACCTTCATCCCAATGCTCCGGCGTCAAATTCCGAGCTGGAGGAGCAGCTTATCCCTCTTAAGAGAAAAGAGGAAGTGGCCAACCGCTACGTTCAGACCGCCATTACTTATATAGAAGAACATTATCCCGATGTAGATTTCTCACTGGGCAAGCTTGCGGAGTCCATGAGTGTAAGCGAGGGGCATATCTCCAGGCTTTTCAAATCAGAGACGGATCAGTCCATCAACAACTACCTCACCAGGTACAGGATAAAAAGAGCTATGGATTACCTCAAGGATGTGAACGTTAAGGTCTATGAAGTCGCAGAAAAAGTGGGATATCAGGACATAGCGTATTTCTCCAATACCTTCAAGAAGCTTGTGGGGAAGACCCCTTCGGACTATCAGACCAAGGGGCTTGAGTGAAATGGTGCCACGAAATGATCCCTGGGGACGGAGTCGAGGGATCAAAATCAGAAAGTGGACCCTTGACTCCGTCCCCAGGGATCAAAACAGCTTGACTTAGCCGTACGACGAAGATTATACTTGAAATAAGTGGACTTGTTCGTACGGCTAAATTTATGCCCAAATGAAATAGATTAGCCGTACGGCGAAAAGAAACACCGGAAAATTGCACTTGGAGAGGAGATGCCATGAAGATAACCGATGCAAAGAGCTTTGGAGAGGCATTGAGGAGACGCAGGAAGGAACTGGGCTACACCCAGAGCTATATCTCTGAGTTTACGGGCTTTAGCGTAAGCTTCCTTTCCGACCTTGAAAACGGCAAGACCACAGCGGAACTTGGGAAAGCGCTCTATCTGGCAAGCACCCTGGGCCTTGACATCACAATGGAAGCAAGAGGGTGAACATGAGAAAATACAACGTTGGTCTTGAGATACATGGTAAGCAGGTAAAGGTTGGAACTATCGAGGGCGAGAGTTTTGAAAGCGCGCAGTTTGCATACTCTGATGAGTATATTTCAGGTGCAGACGCATATCCCATATCCGTAGCTCTGCCCCTGCAGCGGGAGCCGTTTTCTTCGCGGGAGACCGGAAACTTTTTTGACGGACTTCTCCCCGAAGGTTTCATGCGCAGGTCAATTGCCGGAAATATGCATTTTGATGAGAGGGATTACCTGTCAATTCTTCATAACCTGGGAAAAGAGTGCCTTGGCGCGCTGCGAATCTACACAGATGATGAAGAGAAGTCTTTTTCCTACGAGCCGCTTTCTGCGGGGCAGGTGGAAGCGCTCGCCTCTGAAGGAGCTACAAAATCCACGGAGCTTGTGATAAAGACCCATCTCTCACTTACCGGGGCCTCGGGAAAAGTGGGACTTTATTATGATGAAACGGCGAACAGGTGGTATCTTCCGGTTGGCCTTGCGCCCAGTACCCACATAGTGAAGCAGAGCCACATAAGGCTGGACGGGATCGTGACAAATGAGCAGCTGTCAATGCTCACTGCGTCAAAATGCGGAGTGCAGATCCCTCAGAGCTTTATCATAAACATGGGAGAGGGACAGGATTCCGAGGTCCTCTTTGCCACAAAAAGATATGACAGAACCTTCGATGGTGCTGTGGACAGTATTGACGGGCTTACAATCCCCCTCAGGATCCATCAGGAGGATTTTGCCCAGGCCATGGGAGTTGCCTCTTTTGACAAATATGAAAAAGAAGGGCAAAACTATGCCCCAAGGATGTTCGAGATACTGCGAATGTATGCCACCAACCCGCTGGAGGATCAGCTTGCGCTGTGGAGACGGATAGTATTTAACTATGCAATAGGAAACACGGATTCACATATCAAGAACTTTTCACTGCTGTACAATCCCGATATGACGGGGGTAAGGCTTGGTCCTGCCTATGACATTATAGGAACTCTGATCTATGAAAGCGCCACCAGGGAACTGTCCTTTAATATTGGCGGGGTCAGAAACATAGAAGAGGTGAAAAGAGACAGTTTCGTTACAATGGCGGGAATGGTAGGCATCGGAGAAAAACCCGCCTTAAGGGTATACGATGAAGTGCTGGAGGGATTTGAGGCAGCCCTAAAAGAGTCTGCAAAAGAGCTTACGGAGATCGGCTTTGTAAATGCCGGGGGTATCTGTGAACGGATCCTTCAGAGCAGAAAGAAGATGCTCTAATGGTCCTTGGGGACGGAGTCAAGGGACCAAAACCAAAAATGGTCCTATGACTCCGTCCCCAGGGATCAAAACAGAGACAAGGGACCATTTGCCCTTCCAAATGTTAAAATTTTACAAAATATATCAGAATTGTCTTCTCAAAAACTTTATAAAATGAATCTAAAATGTACCTATCAAGCAGAAAACTGCCTGACGGGTACATTTTCTTTTTACAGAAGGAAACTGATCCCGCAGGAAAATAAAAGGAGGATTACAGAAGTGAAAAAGAAAGTATTATCAACAATCTTAGCATTCACAATGGTTGTTTCAGCACTGGCCGGATGCGGCAGCGCAGCAAACACCGCAGCACCCGCTGCTGACACACAGCAGGCATCTGACGCAGCACCTGCAGCTGATAACGCAGGCAGGCATCTGACGCAGCACCTGCAGCTGATAACGCAGCAGACACTACAGCAGACACAACACAGGCAGCAACACCCGCTGTCGAGCTCACAGGAATTGACGCCATCATCGCAGAGGCAGAGGGCATGTCAATGGAAGAGCTGGCAAAGAAAGCCATCGAAGAGTCCAACGGAAAGACCTTCTACGGCGTAGGAAACAGTAGCCGTGGAAAATCTGCACTTCCCGTATTTATCGAGTATATGCAGAGTATCGATCCTTCATACTCAATGGAGTTCGAGTGGCAGCAGCCCAAGAACAACAAGATCTTCGAGCAGCTTACATCAGATTCACTTAAGAGCGAAGGCACATTTGCCATGACTCTTATCCAGGATGGTAACCAGATCCAGTCCAAGATGGTTGACACAGACATCCTTAAGACCTTCGTTCCCAAGGAGTGGGCAGAGGCAAACGGAACCACAGCAGACGCTTACACAGGATTCCTTCCTCTTCAGACTCTGAACAAGGTATTCATGTACAACAACCAGGGTACAGCAACCTATACAAACTGCTGGGACTTCGTTTACGAAGGTTCAAATCCCCTCTTCATGGGAGTTGACTCTGAGATCGTAGGAAAGAACTTCCTTATGATGCTCACAGAAGACAAGTACGCTACATGGCTCAAGGAAGCTTATGACAAGCTTGATGACACCAAGAAGGCATACTTCGAGCCCGTGGTACAGGCTATGCAGGCTGATGCCAGCGACCTTGGCCTTGGCGCAAACGGCGCTTACGCTCTTGCATGGATCAAGCTCTGGGTTAACAGCTACAACGAGCAGACCGACGACGGCCCTATCTGCAACACTCTTGTAGATGCATCTGCCAAGGATCAGTCAGGACTTCTTGTTTACTCAAAGCTTCGTTCAGTTGAGGAGTCAGCTACAGTATCAGTTAACAACATCAACGTTGCAGCTTACCAGGACGGCTACACAGGAATCGGCGGATACGGCTACTGCCACTATCTGTTCCTCACAAAGAACAGCCCTCTTCCTTGGACAGCATGCGCATTCATCGCTTTCATGACCTGCACAGAGCCCGGCTTCGAAGCATGGGGCAAGGACATGGGCGGATATTCATCCAACCCTAATGTGGCAAAAGAGATTGAGGATACCTTCCATCACTCAACAGCAGGCGGAGACGAGTTCCCTGCAAAGAACGACCGTGGCTACGACTGGTGGACAACAACCGGTGAGCTCGTTCTCGAAGATCCCGCATACTGCTCAGAAGTATCCTTCACAGTAGGCAGCTGGATCGACGTCCTCGACCACTACACCCCTGGGGAATAATCTACAATTTTCCGGTTATAAGAACAAATTTGTCTTCTTGGGACGCTTTCGCTCCTTTCGGCTGGCAGCGGTACTAGGCGCCTGAAGAACAGGCGCCAGTGCCGGCCGCCTCGTAGCCCCTTCGAGAGACGCATTTTGTTTTTTCAAATCCCTCATGCAGAACTATTCACCTATGAACACACAGGTGACAAGCGAGGAAGGCCGGCCGGTAAAAATGTACATAAGGAACGATTTTGTGCTACGGAGCTAAGACCAATTCATCGTGAGTGCCTATGCACGAAGCGATGAATGCTCTGGGCTTAGCGGAGTGCTCAGCACAACGAGAGACGTTGTACATTTTATCGGTCGGCCTTCTCGAAAATCACCATTCGGTATCAGTAAAGGAGACTACATGCAGACGCAGACAATCGCAAAACCAGACAAAAGTG
>JAILFT010000148.1 GCA_024697425.1 Butyrivibrio sp.
TGCTCTTATTACAGAACTGAGCAATGCTATGTCCGGTATTGGTATAAAAGAAGTTCGGCTCGGTTGGGTTAAGGGTAATCCTCAAGCGGAGCATTTCTGGAAAAAGAATGGCTTTGCTGAAACAGGCGCAACCAATGAGAAAGATAAATATACGGTTGTAGTAGCCCGAAGGGGATTGTAGAAATGAGCAATCATACAATGAATTTAACACCTTCTCCATTCAAAATGATTCGAGAAGGAAGAAAAACAATTGAACTGCGATTATACGATGAGAAACGGAAGGCTATCTCGATTGGGGATACGATTACGTTTTGTAATACTGAGGATGGAAGCGATACGCTAAGTGTCAGTGTAGAGGATATATTTATCTATGCCTCTTTTGAGGAACTATACCGTGAACTCCCTTTACTTGAATGCGGTTATACTGAGGAAGATATTGATACGGCATCGCCGGAAGACATGGAAGAATACTACTCGAAGGAAAAACAAACTCAGTATGGGGTTGTTGGAATAAAAATATCGCTGATATAGTTTTATCTGGACAAATGTCCGGATAAATGTCCATAAAAAATACCGGGAGGACAACGGCTTTGGAAGATTACAGTAAACAACATAAAAAGGCCTGGGAATTTGATGCCTATGATT
Source organism: Butyrivibrio sp. (assembly GCA_024697425.1). Classification (GTDB taxonomy): domain Bacteria; phylum Bacillota; class Clostridia; order Lachnospirales; family Lachnospiraceae; genus Butyrivibrio. The sequence continues at coordinate 646 of JAILFT010000148.1, forward strand.
TCTGGGTAAGGACTGCAGGAACTCCGGAGGAAAGAGCATCAAAGGATAAAGAAAACCCCAGGAAGATGCTGAAGCAGTATGCAAACTACTTTGATTCTTATGAAGGTATCAAGGTGGCGAATATATGCGGATCTTGTGGAAAAAAGGCAATTCCACTGGCTCTCTTGGGCGCGGAGGTGACTGTATTTGATATTTCTGAAGCTAACAGGAAATACGCTGTGGAAACCGCCGAAGCTGCAGGCGTGAAGATCGGATATGAAGTCTGTGACATCATGGAAATTGATATGGACAAGTATGCCGGTTTCTTTGATGTTGTCTTTATGGAGGGTGGAATCCTTCATTATTTCCACGATATAAATGCTTTTATGAATGTTATAAACGGATTGCTTAAGTCCGGCGGAAAGATGATCTGCAGTGACTTCCATCCATTTACTAAGATTTCCGATATACTTGGGCTGCAGCAGCCAACCATGAGCTATTTCTCAACAGATATCTTTGAAGGTGAGATGGCGCACGCAAGATTTTACGATGAGGAGATCCGTAAGCAGATCCCGAAGTGTCATTACAGGAAGTACACCATCAGTGAGATCATTAATTCCATAATCGGAGCCGGATTTACTATGGAGAGGTTTGACGAGCATCCCTCGTGGGAGAATGATAAGCTTCCGGGAGAATTCACTGCAATCGGAAGAAAGAACTGAAGGGCTATCAATGAGAAGGGGAGAGTAATGAAACACAAGCGATTAAATCGTGATGGATGGGGGTTCCAATACTATCCGTACTACCAGAAGAAGTGATACCTTGCCCTGCCGACGACAATAACACAAAGCGTGAAAACTGGATGGAAAGTGCAGAAGGAAGAGAACGTGCTACAAATGAGGTCATTAAGATTATTAATTGCGTTAACAATGGTCTCTTTCCGGACTTTGAGATATAGATTGATTTGGAGATATTACTATAATGTTAGAACTAAAGAAATGCAATACTGATATTGAGAAAGAATGGGCGTTTGTGAGGGATATGCCGGAGGATGAAAACGGACTTACAAACCAGTATCATGGCGTATTGAGAATCGAGTTTGAAGAGAAAGTGCTCCCGGAAATGCATAAGCATGAGCGGGGTGAGGACATGCCCGACTGGATGGTGCCACAGACGACTCTCTATTTGTGGGACAATGATAGAATCGTGGGGCAGTTCCGTATCAGACATTACCTTACCGATGCTCTTAGAACCGGTGCCGGACATATCGGATATTTCGTTGCGAAGGAATTCAGAGGAAAAGGATATGCAACGGAAGGTCTTAAGCAGACTCTTAGTCTAGCAAGGGGCATAATTTCCGAGGATGAAATCTATCTTAGAGTTAACAAAGACAATCCCGCTTCCTTAAAGGTCATGCAGAATAATGGCGGAAAGGTTGTGGGAGATGATGAAGACCACTTCTTTGTAAGGATTCCAAAGTACTTCGATTGTGGCATGGAAAAAGATAATTACTGGTTTCGCTACAGAGCGGGAGCTATCATCGTCCGCGACGGAAAGATGCTTTTTGTAAAATCCAATTTTGGCGGATACTACTATATGATCGGTGGTGGCGTTCATCTGGGAGAAGATTCCAAGTCTTGCGTTGAAAGAGAAACATACGAGGAAACAGGTGTGAAATGCACAGCAAGGCGTATTGCTATAATATGCGAGAACTTCTTTCATGGCGTGGGAGGAGCAATTGATGGCAAAGATTGTCATGAGTTAGAGTATTACTATTTAATGGATATGCCTAAGGAGGCTATATTTGAAACTTCAACTGATGATGACGAGAAATTGGAATGGGTTGCCCTCGATGAGCTTACAAACAACGATATTCGTCCGGTATTTTTGAAGAGCGAGCTAAAAGGAGTAATTGAGGGCGGATCACTGATCCATGTTATTAATGATGACAGAAATGCCTAAGACTTCTTAATCGAAAATGTGGGGTAAATAATAAATGCGTACTGAGAAAGAGATGATGGAACTGATCCTGCGTACAGCTAGGGAAGATTCCAGAATACGAGCTGTTTATATGAATGGCTCACGAACCAATCCCAACGCACCAAAGGATATTTTTCAGGATTATGACATTGTATATGTTGTGGAAGAAACCGGATTGTTCATCCAAGACAAAGAGTGGATCCGGCGTTTTGGTGATATCCTTTTTATGCAGTATCCTGACGAACATCCGGATTATCCCAGTGATAAAGAAAGCTCCTATGGCTGGCTGATGATATTTACGGACGGAAACAGGCTGGATCTTACAGTTAAATCGATTCCACAGGCAAAGGAAAACGTTAAGGAAGACAGCTTATGCAAGATCCTGCTGGATAAAGATGGAATTCTTCCTGAGATTCATGAGGCGTCGGAAGAAACGTATCTAGTCCATCGACCGTCAAAGGAACAGTATGCGGCTGTCTGTAATGAATTCTGGTGGTGCCTGAATAATATTGCCAAGGGCCTTTGGAGAAAAGAAGTGACATATGCTCAGGATATGCTGAACTTCGTGGTCAGAAAGCAACTTGAAAAGATGCTTTCCTGGAAAATCGGTGAGATGACCGACTATTCTGTCAGCGTCGGTAAATCCGGAAAGTATATGAAGAAATGGCTCTCCCGGGAGGAATGGAAGAAGTATTTGGATACTTTTTGCGATGCTGATATAAACAATATGTGGAGCTCTGTGGAAGCCATGTGTCGGCTGTTCTATGATGTTTCAAAATGGGTGGCAGAACATGGCAATTTCGACTTTAACAGACAGGAAGCTGATAATAGTTTCAAATATTTCAATACTGTGAAAGAAATGGATGAAAATGCGGTAAGCATTTTTGAAAACATGGGTGACGAATGAGCGAGACAATATTAGGATTATGCGAGACGGATGCTGATTGAGGAGAGTATAAGGTATTCATGGATAATAAGGCATTTGACTCTAAAAGGATAGCACAGGGCTATGCCAAGAGACCCTGGCTTCATAAGTCAGTAATAGAGCAACTTAAAATAGATTGCAGTCTTCCTAAGGATTATTTGTTCAAAAATGGTCTTGACGTGGGGTGTGGAGCGGGACTTTCAACCAAGGCACTAAGGCTCATATGTGACAAGGTAACAGGAACAGATATAGCTGAATCAATGGTTGAAGTATGCCATGAGATTTATGGCACAGATTCTACGTACTCCTTTTATGCTGCTAAAGCGGAAGAAACAAGAATCTCAAATAAAAAATATGATATTGTAACTGCTGCAGGATGCATCAACTGGGTGGATGAAAAGAAGTTCATGAATAATATGGCGCAGGTTCTGGATGATAATGGGCTTGTGGTAATTTATGATTTTGGGATTACAGACAGAATGGTAGGAAATGATGATTATACAAGATGGTACCGGGATGAGTATCTGATAAGATTCCCTAAACCACCAAGAAAAGAGAACAAGTGGACTCAGGCTGATCTGATCGATGGCTTTGTGATGGAAAAGCAGACGGAATATGACATGGAATACTCTTTTACCCTGGATAAGTTTGTTGATTTTATGCTGATCCAGTCCAATGTTAATGCTCAGATAGAGAGCGGAAGTATCAGTGCTGATGAGATAAGGAAATGGATGATTGAATCTTTAATGCCTGTTTTCGATAGGAGAGAAAGGCAGCTTGTATTCTATGGATACAGTTGGTATATACGGAAATGGAGAATATAGAGTGAAGATAGTAGTTGTAGATGTGCAAAAGGGAATTACCGATGAAAGAAAATGTTTGTTGGAGGAGATATGGCATACGATTGCGGATTTACGCAGGACAATAAGTGGTTTAGGTACCGCGCAGCAGCCATTATTGTAGAAAGTGGCTGCGTACTTTTTGCTGGGAATGAAAAGGATGATTACTAGTATTCTATAGGTGGCGCAGTATAAAGAAAGGGAAATAATAGTATTGGAGAGGACAAGATGTTACCGACAGCAGAGGAAGTACTAAAGGAATTAGAAATCGCTGGGGAGATAAATCCGGGACCATGGACTAAGCACTCAATTAACACAGGGATTGCGGCTAAAAATATAGCGCAGAAAATTCCGGATATGGATGAAGAAAAAGCATATATAGTCGGCCTTTTACATGATATTGGAAGAAGGTGCAAATTTGGGTTTGTTGATATTCCAACACATGTCTATGAAGGATATAAGTACTGCATGGAAAAAGGATGGGATGAGGCTGCCAGGATTTGTATGACACATTCCTATCTTCGCATGCAGGATGAGTTCGATTACAATCCTGAAACAGAGCATGAGAAGGTCATAAAGGATTACATAATGAATTGTGGAGAGCCGGATGACTATGACAGGCTGATCCAGCTCTGCGATTCTCTTGCTACTGATTATGGTTTTGTGATTTTGGAAAAAAGATTTGTTGATGTTACCAGACGATACGGAATTATGGAAGGATACATTAAAGGGTGGGAAATCGCCTTCAAGATAAAAGAGGACTTTGAAGAACGTATGGGATGCTCAATATACGATGTCCTTCCGGATATTGGAAGAACCACGCTTTTAACCCCAAAGCCATGGAAACCACCGGTTAAGTGAAAAGAAATGGGGGATTAGCGCATTGAAAGAGATGAAACAGGATAGTTCGACAATAGCTTGGAACTCTATGGGGGATGAATGGTTTGAACTTGCTCAGACAGGTGAAGCCAGGAATTGTTTTATCATGCCCAAAATGCTTGAATTCATGGGCGACGTCAGTGGAAAGAGAATACTGGATCTCGGTTGTGGAGAAGGTGGATATTCCAGAGAGCTGGCAAAAAGAGGCGCAGAGCTTGTGTCAGTTGACTGCTCCGGGAAAGCGATAGAGTATGCTGTCAAACTGGCAAAAGAGGAAAACCTTCAAATCGAGCATTATGTCAGAAACAGCAATGATCTCTTTGACATAGCTGATGAACAATTTGATATAGTCTTGTGTTCTATGATGCTGATGGATTGCGAAGATTTTGAGGGAACAATTCGGGAAGTCGTGAGAGTTCTAAAGCCGGGTGGACGTCTTTTTGCAAGTGTTTTACATCCTTGTTTTGATGGAAATCATGATACCGGGATTGGAAGACAAGGCGAAGGAATAGATCGTCAGGTTGTTGTTAAGAATTATTTTGAACCGAGAGAATGGGAAGCGCCGCTTTATCAAGGAACAATTCCTGTTATATGGCGACATCGTACTTTTGAGGAGTATGTTAAAACCTTTGTGTGTGCAGGATTGACGATTGTAGATTTAAATGAACCAAGAGCTACAGATGAGCAGGCGAAAATTTCTGTAGCGATGGCGTGGTTGCAGAAAATCCCTCTGTATTTATATTGGGAATTGAAAAAGTAAGTATTGATAACATTAGCTGATACAGTCCGTGTGATATGGACAGCTGAAACCAAATGAAATCAAATCGTAGCAGAGAACCCTAACAAAAATGTTTAAAGTACAGGTTAAGTTAGGGAGCTGGAGTAATACCAGGTGGTTTGCAGGTAGTAATTCTATAACAGAAAATAAAGGCTTTCGATAGCGTTGATAGTTCGCTTTCGGAAGCCTTTTTTGTACAATCACACTAAAATGTTCAGTATCTTATGAATCGAATAATCTGATTATTGTTTCATCTATTGATCCGATATTAAGATGATATCGAACAAAGTGTTTTATATAATACGAAATGTTTGAAAGGTGTGATATGATGAAAGAGAGCTGGTATCAGGATGAAACGAAGATCAGATTGCTTAGAATTGTTGTTTCCGGGATATCTTTAGTTTTGAGTCTTGGTAAATGGATTGAGGTTCCTTATGGTATCGATATTGCCTGGATTGCAATTCTGCTATGCGGATTTCCGATTGTTATCGGAGCTGCAAAAGCTGTTATTACAGAGCATGATATAAAAGCCGATGTGCTGGTATCAATAGCACTTATAGGATGCCTTATCGCAAAGGAATTTTTTGCGGCAGGTGAAGTTGCTTTTATCATGGAGATAGGTTCAGCTCTTGAGGATTATACTTCTGAACAGGCCAGAAAAGGAATTGAAAAGTTAATTAATATTGTTCCGAAAATTGCATTTGTCAGAAGGGATGATAAGGAAATTGAAATTCCTGTTGAGGAAGTAAGGATAGGAGATAATCTGATTATCCATGTCGGTGAAACCATTCCTGTGGATGGTGTGATTATAAAGGGGAGCACTGCACTGGATCAATCGGCTATGACAGGAGAATCCATTCCTGTAGATAAATGCCCCGGAGATAATGTAATAAGCGGTGCCATAAACAGACAGAGTGTAATTGAAATTAGAGCTACCGGCGAGGAAAAAGACAGTGTCCTTCAGAGAATGATAAAGGTGGCGAAGGAAGCTGATGAAAATAAAGCACCGGTAGTTGGTTTGGCTGATAAATGGGCAACATGGCTTGTGTTAGGCGCATTCGCTGCTTCGATTCTTACAGGTATTGTAAATGGATTTGTATATTCGGAATTGGGCATAGCTTTTGAAAGAGCAGTTACTGTCCTGGTTGTAGTATGTCCTTGTGCATTTATTCTTGCTACACCTACTGCTGTCATGGCAGGAATAGGAAACGGAACGAAGAGAGGACTGATTATAAAATCAGGTGAAGCTCTTCAGAAGTTTTCAACAATAGATACAATTTGCTTTGATAAAACCGGCACTCTTACCATGGGAAAACCGGAAATCAAGCGCATCGTTGGCATAGCAGGATATTCAGAGGATGACGTTCTAAGGCTTACTGCATCTGCAGAAAAGCACTCAGAGCATCCTCTGGGTAAGATAATCGTAAATAAGTGTTTGGAACGCGGACTGGAAATAAAGGATGTATCTGAAGAAGAAATCATTATTGGAAAAGGAATCAAAGCTGGATGCGATGGAACCACAATCCTTGCGGGAACGAAGGATTTACTTGATAGCTATGAAATAGAGACGGATAGTTCTGTTTCGGCAAAAAATGCATCAACCTGCATCTGGGTTGCTGCAAATGGCATTTGCATTGGTCTTATCGAACTTGCAGATACAGTAAGAGAAGAGGCTGGGGAAACAATAAGCAGATTGTCCGGGCAGAGTATTGAAACAGTTCTTTTGACAGGAGATAACAAAGAGGCAGGGGAGAGCCTGGGAACTGAACTAGGTATAAGCACGATAGAAAGTGAGCTCCTTCCTCAGGATAAGCAGAGTTATATTCAAGGAATGCAGAAAGCCGGGAAAAAGGTATGCATGATTGGTGATGGAATCAACGATGCCATTGCATTAAATACAGCAGATGCGGCTATTGCCATGGGTGGCATAGGGTCAGATATTGCTATTGAACTTTCAGATGTGGTTCTGGTAAAGGATGATATAAGCAGAATTCCTTATATACTTGATTTGTCCAGGCAAGTCATGAAGAAAATCAGGATAAACATTATTCTTTCCCTGGGGATAAATCTGATTTCAGTCGTACTTGCAGCCACCGGAACGGTAAACTCGGTAGCCGGTGCACTTCTTCACAACTTCGGATCGGTATTTGTGGTAATCAATTCTATTACACTTTTGATGTATAAAGAAAGCAAATAGAAAGGAAGAATTGCGTATGGATAGGAGGCAGATAAAGACAAGAGAGGCGATATTTGAAGCATTTGGTCGGTTGCTTGCGCAAAAAAAATATACCGAGATTACCGTTCAGGATATCATTGATGAAGCCAATATTGGGCGAAGCACCTTTTATTCTCATTTTGAAACAAAGGATTTCCTGCTCGAGGAAATGTGTGAACGCCTTTTCATGCATATCATAGAGTCAGTCAGAGATTGCAGACATACGCATGGCCTTAAGATTAGTAAAGGATTGCCGCCATCTGTTTTTGTACACTTGATTAAGCATATTGAGGAGAATGACCATAATATAATCGGAATGCTGACCTGCGAGAGTAGAGACTTATTCCTAGTCTACTTTAAAAGGAAACTGAACGAGTTGATCAGTAACCGGTATGGGGATGAACTTGCAAAAAATGCTGCCAATATTCCTATGGATTATCTTGTAAACTTTATTTCATCCGGTTTTGTAGATACGGTAGTATGGTGGCTGGATACAGGTAGAAAGGATGAAGCAAGTACAGTAGCAGGTTACTTTGAAACCATAGTGCATAGAATAGGTTGAGGACAAAGAACGGTAAAAAAGACAGTTAATTTAAATAATTGTGTTGACAAAGCATGTCAATTAGCATAATGTAATAATTACTTGTGATAAAGCAAACTAAGAAAGGAGGTAAGAACAATGTTAAAGACTAGAAATCATAAGGCAGTGAATAAGGAAATTGTGGTTACCTCGCAGGAGTTTGCTCAATAACTGGATCTATCTTGAAGCAATCAGGCGTGGTATCCGCATGGAGACCACGCTATTTTTATGGCTAATTTCAGCGGTAGGGTCTTCGGGCTCTACCGCTGTTTTTTATTAAGGATGTGATAATTATGAAAAAGTATTTGATCAGAAACTGGTGGAGATACACCATCGGCGGAATATCGCTTATATGCAGCACAGCAATCGACGTACTGCTTCCCTTCGTAACCCTTTCCATGGTGGACGATGTCATCGTGGGGAGAAACATGGACATATTCAGAAGAGACATTATTCTGTTTGTGGCAGCAGGCCTGGGAAGAGCTTTCTTCCAGTTCGTAAAAGAGTTCCTTTGTGACATGTCAGGATGCCGCGTGGCATCGGGCCTCAGAAAAGATATGATGAAGCATATCTTTTCGCTTCACAAGGGGTATTTTGATAAGACCAACACCGGAGAACTCATGGCAAGAGTCAAGGACGACGCCGGAGCAGTCTGGGATCTGACGGGATTTGTCGGAATGCTGCTGACAGAGGCAACGGTTTACTTCATCGGTGTTGTTGTCTGCATGGTAAGGCTTAACTGGAAGCTCAGTATTGTGCCGCTGGTATTTATGCCGCTTCTTGCATATGTGGCACTTCATCTTGAAAAGACACTTGGCAAGGACTACGACGATATTAGCGAGAGAAACGCAGCTCTTACCAAGGTCGTTGAAGAGAACATCTCAGGGGTAAGGACAGTTAAGGCTTTTTCGGCAGAAGGCACCGAGATGAAGAAGTTCGATGAAAAGAACCGTGACTATGCCGAGGCTAACAAGAAATTCGCCAAAGATCTTGCAGACAGCGATCCGCTCATCGGTCTTATCCCAAAGGTAATGCAGGTGGCTGTGGTTGCAATTGGCGGATACGCGGCCATAAAAGGAAGCATAACCTACGGAACACTTGTGGCATTCGTGTCATATTCAATCAACATAGTATGGCCCATTGAGAATCTTGGATGGATGCTGTCTCTGGTTTCCCAGGGCCTTGCAGGATACAAGAAGATTTCCAAGGTCCTTGGCACAAAGCCTGATATAACCGATCCTTCGGGAAAAGAGCTGTCGGATGCAGTCAGTGCTCCGGGACAGATAAGTTTTGAGAATGTAAGCTTTGCAATCGAGGATAAGCCCATCTTAGAGGATGTGTCTTTTACCATAGAAAAGGGAAAGACACTGGGTATCATGGGAGCAACGGGTGCGGGAAAGAGTACCATAGTCAATCTTCTTGAGAGATTCTATGACGTTACGGACGGTTGCATACGCATCGAGGGAAAAGACATTAAGGAGATGCCTTTGTCTGCTGTAAGGGCCTTCTCATCAGTGGTAACCCAGGATGTATTTCTTTTCTCCGATACCATAACAGAGAATGTCAGACTTGGATTCAAGGATACCATGGATGAAATGACAGTTAGAAATGCCATAAAGAGCGCCCACGCCAAGGACTTCGTTGAGAAAATAACCGACAGTTACGAGGCAGTTATCGGAGAGAGGGGAATCGGGCTTTCCGGTGGGCAGAAGCAGAGGCTTTCAATTGCGAGAGCCCTTGCCAAGAAGGCGGATCTTCTGGTGCTTGATGACTCTACATCTGCGCTGGATATGGAGACGGAAGCTGCAATACAGCAGGAACTTTTAAAGAAAAAAGACATGAGTAAGATCATCATCGGTCATCGTATATCTTCGGTTAAGGATGCAGATGAGATCATAGTTTTGGAAAACGGAAGAGTAAAAGAGAGAGGAACTCACGCTGAGCTTATTGGAAAGAGGGGACTGTACTACAGCACCTACGAAGCCCAGTACGGAGACTATCGAAACGCTCTTGCAGTAAATGAGTAAGGAGGTGCATATATGGCTATTAACAGCACCAGAGAGGATGAAGATTTAAAGGAGAGTCTTAAGCTTGATGTCTTAAAAAGACTCCTTAAGAATCTCCTGGAATATAAAGGGAAAATTGTACTGGTAACGGGGCTGATCCTGGTCACCGTTGCCATTCAGACCACTTATCCTCTGCTGATTGAGAAAGTAATTGATGATGAGATCATAAATAAGAATACAAAGGGACTGTTTATGATGGCGGGCTTTATGATAGTGCTGGCCTTTGTAAACTACGCTGCCACCAGGATCTGGAGGCGCATCATGGCAGTCATTTCCAACGACATGATCATGAACATCAGAAGAAGGCTCTATGTTCATATCCAGGAGCTTGGGGTAGACTTTTTTGACCAGAGACCATCCGGTAAGATTCTGGCAAGGATTACGGGAGATATCAATGCGCTGAAAGATGTGCTCTCAAGCACCGTTACAACCCTGGCGCCTGAGGCCATAAGCCTTGTGGTGATACTTGCTATTATGATTGTAAAGAGTCCTGTTCTCTCACTATCCGCAGCGGTTGCGGTTCCGATAATCATGCTTGGACTTTATTTCTGCGAGATCCTGGCTCACAAGAGATGGCAGATCTTGAAAAAGAAAGATTCCAACATGACAGCGTACATCCACGAGGGCATTGAGGGGGTATCCGTTATCCAGAGCTTCAATGCTCAGGAGGAGTCTTCGAAGGAATTCGACGGACTTGTTAATGAGGTTATAAAGGCCTTCAGGAATGCAGTTGTGATCACAGATACCTACAGCCCTACGATTGAGATTGCGGGAGGACTTGGAACTGCTACGTTGTATTACCTTGCAGTGACAAAGCTTAATGTCATGCCGGAGTCTATAGGTACGCTTTCGGCATTTGTTCTCTATCTTGGCATGTTCTTTAGTCCTATAAGGGATCTTGCCAGTTACTACAATAAGCTGATAACCAACCTGTCATCAGCTGAAAGAGTATATGAGATCATGGACATGGATCCACTTGTTAAGGATGGTGAGAAGGCGATTGATCTTCCTGAGATTGAGGGAAATGTCGAGTTTGACCATGTGACCTTTGCTTATCCCGATGAGCCTGATGTGGATATCCTCCACAATGTAAGCTTTAAGGCAAAAAAGGGAGAGACCATAGCTCTAGTTGGACCTACAGGTGCAGGTAAGACTACCATCGTGAGTCTTATCAGCAGATTCTACAACACCAAGAGCGGAAGAATACTGGTGGACGGATATGATATCAGCAAGGTTACAATACAGTCGCTTAGAAATCAGCTTGGAATCATGACCCAGGACAACTATCTCTTTTCCGGAACCATCAGGGATAACATCAAGTATGGAAGACCGGATGCCTCGGATGAAGAGATGCTGGAGGTATCAAAGGCTGTACATGCTCACGATTTCATCTCACAGATGGAGAAGGGGTATGACACTGTGATAACCGAGCGTGGAGGCGGATTGTCAAACGGACAGAGACAGCTTATTGCTTTTGCGAGAACTCTTTTGACAGATCCCAGGATCCTCATACTGGATGAGGCTACAGCCAGTATCGACACAAGAACGGAGATACTGGTTCAGCAGGGTATAGAGGAGCTTCTTAAAAAGAGAACGTCATTCGTTGTTGCACACAGGCTATCTACTATCAAAAATGCGGACAAGATATTCGTCATTGATGACGGCGGAATCCTTGAGTGGGGCAACCATGAGAGCCTGATGGCAAGAAGGGGAGCGTACTACGAGCTCTACTCTGCGCAGTTCGTCAGCGCATCGTAGAAAACCTGTCTCAAGAGAACCGGTCGGGAGACGTATCCTAAAAGTGCTATAATATTTACTGTCTGAAGTTTTACCAACATTGGCCTATAGAAATTGAGAATACAGATTATTAAAAAGCATGAGGAAGTACTTTTATGATCTTAAATACCGGACAGCGTACGGATATTCCGGCGTTTTATCCAACGTGGCTGGCGAACAGGCTTAAGGAGGGCTTTGTGTGCGTGCGAAACCCCTTTAACCCTGTTCAGGTTAGCAGATACAGATTAAATCCCGAGGTGGTGGATATCATTGGATTTTGCTCCAAGAATCCATCACCTTTTTTCCCATACATGAAACTTCTTGAGGGCTATGGGCAGTTCTGGTACGTCACCATAACTCCCTACGGCAAAGACATAGAACCTGCTGTTCCCGATAAGCACAAGATACTTGAGGACTTTAAGATTCTTTCAGAGATGGTGGGCAAAGAGCGCATCGGCTGGAGATATGACCCCATTCTTGTCAACGACAGATATACGAAAGAATACCACCTTCGGGCTTTTGAGCAGATGGCGGCAGAGCTCGAGGGCTATACAAATATTGTGGTCATCAGCTTTATCGATCTGTACGAGAAGGTGAAGAGAAACTTTCCGGAGATAACAGCTGTCACCCGCGAGGACAAGCATTTCCTGGGAAAAGAGATAGTGGCCATGGCCAGGGCTCATGGAATGATTGTCAAACCCTGCGGCGAAGGCGATTTCCTTTCGCAGTACGGCGCGGACTGCTCCGGCTGCATGACAGTAAAAGACTACGAGAAGGCCCTTGGAAAAAGACTCATCGTCCCAAATAAGAAACCAGCAAGAAAAGAGTGCGCCTGCTACCTCTCCGGAGATATAGGTGCCTATGACAGCTGCGGCCATCTTTGCAGGTACTGCTATGCCAACAACGACATAGAAGCTGTAAAGCGCAATATGCAAGCCCATGATCCAAATTCGCCGTTCCTTATCGGCAATTACACACCTGATGACGAGATAAATGACGTTGATCAGAAGTCCTGGATAGATCGACAGATAAGTCTTTTTGATTCGTTCTGACAAATTCTTCGTATCAGGGACAATTGCCAGGAGTTTAACCCCACCGAGAGAGCCAAAGCCAACAGTGACGACGGGGATGGAAAGAACATCGGCATAAAGATGGTCTACAAGATAGCGGATGAGGTGAATTATCAAAACCTCTTGGGAATGAATGTCCTTACCATAAAGATATAAATAAATTATGACATTAGTGTTATAATAGAATATGCGATACGGAAAACCGATAGCCTCCATATAGGTAATTGTGCATGAAGAGACTCAGCCGCACAACTAAATATATGATATTTATCTGCACTGCTCTGGTTTTGTTTAACCTGGCTTTTGGTTTCATGCTGACAAGAGCCTCCGGAGAGGCCATGAGAGAGCAGATCAATGCCCGCATGCTTGATATCTCAAATACTGCGGCTTCTATGCTGGATGGCGATGATCTTGCAAAGATCACGGTTGAAGACCTGGGTTCACCTGAATATCAAAGGGTTTTCACCACTCTTTCCTATTTCCAGAATAACATGCAGCTTGCGTATATATACTGCATAATGCAGATGGATGAGAAGGAATTTGTCTTTTGTGTTGATCCTACCATTGAAGATCCCGGAGAGTTCGGTTCCCCTATTGTTTATACCGATGCGCTCTATAACGCCAGTAAGGGCAAAGCCGGAGTTGATCAGGTTCCATACGAGGACGGATGGGGTGAATTCTACAGTTCCTATTCTCCGGTGTTTGATTCCAAGGGAAACGTGGCCGGAATAGTGGCTGCTGATTTTGACGCGGAATGGTATCAGGAACAGATAAAACATCTTGTCAGAATAACCGGTGGATTCAGCGTGCTTGCTATTCTGGTCAGTATTGTTCTTACGGTGATCATTGCCAGCCACTTCAGAAAGAACTTCATGAATCTCTTTGGCAAGATGAATGAGCTGTCCCTTGGGATCGAGACTCTGGTCCATGAGGTAATGCCCGACGCCGAAACTGACAATTATACATCCCTGTCTTCCATTGAAAGCAGGAAGGGCATCAGAGACGAAGTCGAGCTTATGGGTGAGAAGATAAATGTTATGCAGGAGAGACTCGCAGGATATATCGATGTTATCCGCTCCAATGCATATGTGGATGGGCTTACGGGGCTTAACAACAGGACATCTTACGGTGAATATATTCAGATCCTTGATAATAAAATCCGGGATAAAAAAGACCTGACATTTTCAGTTGTTGTATTTGACATAAACCAGCTGAAGATCGTAAATGACAATTATGGCCATGAGATGGGAGATAAACTTATCGTGGATATTTCCAAGCTTATCCGAAAGATCTTCGACGGCCACAGGATTTACAGAATCGGCGGAGACGAGTTTGTGTGCATCTTAAGTGAATCTGATCCTTCCGCTAGAATTCAGAAACTTAAGGGATTGATAGATATCAAAAATCTGGAGTCTCCGGTACTGCACGATCCTTCTGTTGAAATCGGTGTTTCCATAGGAGGCGCTTCTTACGATCCTGAAACCGACAAGGTTTACACAGACGTATTCAACAAGGCTGATGCCGCCATGTATGCGGACAAGCGCTTGTTTTATGAGACTCACGAGGACAGAAGAAAGAAAAGAAGATGAAGGAATATTCTTCTTGCAGGCTGTGCCCGAGAAACTGCGGCATAGACAGGAACAACACAACAGGTTATTGCAGGGAAAAGAGCTCTCTCCGGGTGGCGAGGGCTTCTTTGCATATGTGGGAAGAACCCTGCATTTCGGGAAGCAATGGCTCAGGAACGGTTTTCTTTTCCGGCTGCAATATGGGATGTGTCTTTTGCCAGAACCGGAAGATCAGCCGCGGAGAAACCGGAAAGATCATCACCTGGGAGAGACTTACGGAGATATTCTTTGAACTTGAGGAGCAAGGCGCCAACAACATCAATCTGGTGACCGGGGACATGTTCATTCCCACAATTGTAAAAGCTGTGGGCAGAGCCAGAGCGCAGGGGCTTAAGATACCGTTTCTTTTCAATACCTCGTCTTACCTTAATGCAGACAGTGTGAAGACGCTGGATGGACTAATTGACATCTATCTTCCGGACTTTAAATATATCCGGGAAGAGGACGCCGTAAGATACAGCAACGCTCCCGGCTATGTGGAAGCGGCCAAGGCTGCAATATGGGAGATGGTACGGCAGCAGCCAAGGTGCGAGTTTACCCGGGAAAAGAGCCATGGAAGACGGGATGACGCTGTGTACGAAGAGGGGCAGAACCTTATCACAAAGGGTGTCGTGGTGCGCCACCTTCTGATGCCGGGAATGCTGATTCAGAGCAAGCTCATTGTGAAGTATCTGCATGAGCGCTACGGAGATGACATCTACCTTAGCCTTATGAGCCAGTTTACACCGAACGGCGAGCTTTCGGACTATCCGGAGATCAACAGGAAAGTTACCGGCAGTGAGTATGAGAGCCTTGTTACCTACGCGCAGAATATCGGGGTTTCAAAGGGCTTCATTCAGGAGGGGGAAGCAGCAAGCGAAAGCTTCATTCCGGAGTTTGATTTACGAGGTGTATAAGTGCTTTTACGTAGCTGTTTTTACGGGCTTCAGGGCTTGAAAATACGCTCTCAATATAAGAAAATATAAGATGTAGATACGGGTTTTAGCTGTATCTTTTCACAAGGAAATAAGGAGGGTTATAAATGGATTATCAGTCAAGATATGACGAGTGGCTTGAAAAGCTTCCTGAGGGCGATCCCCTTAAGGCAGAGCTTATTGCAATTGCAGATGATGAGAAAGATAAAGAGGAGAGATTCTATCAGAATCTGTCCTTTGGTACTGCGGGACTTCGCGGCAAGGTAGGTACCGGAACAAACCGCATGAATTTCCTTACAGTGGGCAAGGCTTCTCAGGGCGTTGCCGACTATATTGTTTCAAAGGGACAGGCAGCCATGGATGCCGGTGTTATCATCGCTCATGATCCCAGACATTTTTCAAGGGAGTTCTCAGAGCTGGCAGCAGGCATTTTTGCGGCAAACGGAATTAAGGTTTACACCTTCCCCAGCCTTCGCCCCACACCCGAGCTGGCGTTCATGATAAGACGTCTTCACACTGTGTCCGGTATCAATATCACAGCTTCCCACAATCCCAAGGATTACAACGGCTACAAGGCTTATTGGGATGATGGATGCCAGGTTTCCGCAGAGGTTGCCGATGGAATGACAGAGTGCATCAACGCTGTTGATATCTGGACAGGAATTAAGAAGTCAGACTATGAAGAGGGCGTTAAGTCCGGCAAGATCACTGTTCTTGGTGAGGAGTATGACAGAGAGTATCTGGACAAGATCGAGAGCCTTGCTATCCATGAAGGTGACGACCTGGATCTTTCCATACCGCTGGTTTACACACCTCTTAACGGATGCGGTTCCATTCCTTTCAGACAGATGCTTACAGACAGAGGCTTCACCAATTGGAAGATCGTTCCCGAGCAGGAGAATCCCGATCCCGATTTCACAACTGTGGGATATCCCAATCCCGAGGATCCCAAGGCCTTTGCTCTTTCTGAGAAATACGGAAGAGAGTTTGGCGCTGAGCTTTTGATGGCTACAGATCCCGACTCCGACAGATTTGCCATTGAGATCAGAGATGACAACGGCAACTATATTCCTCTTAACGGCAACCAGACAGGATATCTTCTGGTTAACTACGTTCTTGAGGGTCATAAGACCGCAGGAACACTGCCCGCTAAGGGAGCAATGGTTAAGTCCATTGTTACATCAACGCTTTCAACCATCATCGCCAAGGCATACGGCGTTGAGATGTTCGAGACCCTGACAGGCTTCAAGAACATCTGCGGCAAGATCCCTTACCTTCATGAGAACGGATATCAGTATCTGTTTGGTTATGAGGAGTCCGTTGGCTACGCTGTCTGCGAGGACATCAGAGACAAGGACGGAATATCCGCAGGTATGCTGGTTGCAGAGGCAGCAGCTTACTACCGCAAGCAGGGCAAGACCCTTTGGGATGTTCTCAATGAGATCTATGCCAAGTACGGCGCTTTTGCAGAGGATGAGCCCAACATCGTTCTGGAGGGCATTCCCGGAGCACAGCGCATCCAGCGCATGATGAAGTTCTACAGGGAGAACCTTCCCACAGAAGTTGCCGGTGCCAAGGTTGAAAAGGTCATCGACTACATTAACGGCTACGAGGATATTCCTCCCCAGAACGCCATCAGAATGTTCCTGGACAACGGTTCCTGGTTTGCAATAAGACCCAGCGGCACCGAGCCCAAGATCAAATTCTATTTCTATTCAAACCAGCAGTCCAGAGAGGACGCACTTAAGGTCAATGCCGATATCAAGAAG
>JAILFT010000169.1 GCA_024697425.1 Butyrivibrio sp.
TGGTCTTTCAGGACTTACTATGGCTGAGTACTTCCGTGATGTTAAGAATCAGGACGTGCTTTTGTTCATTGATAATATCTTCCGTTTCACACAGGCTGGTTCAGAGGTCTCAGCGCTTCTTGGACGTATGCCTTCAGCTGTAGGTTATCAGCCTACACTGGCTACTGAAATGGGTGCTCTTCAGGAGCGTATCACATCAACCAAGAAGGGTTCTATCACATCAGTTCAGGCCGTTTACGTACCTGCTGATGACCTTACTGATCCTGCTCCTGCTACAACATTCACACACCTGGATGCTACCACCGTTCTTTCCAGAGATATCGCTTCAAAGGGTATCTACCCTGCGGTTGATCCTCTGGATTCAACAAGCCGTATCCTTTCTCCCGATGTTGTGGGAAAAGAGCATTACGAAGTAGCTAAAGGAGTGCAGCAGGTACTTCAGAGATATCGTGAACTTCAGGATATCATCGCCATCATGGGTATGGATGAGCTTTCTGAAGAGGATAAGCTGACAGTTTACAGAGCTCGTAAGGTACAGAACTTCCTGTCCCAGAGTTTCTCCGTTGCTGAACAGTTCACCGGACTTCCCGGAAAGTATGTTCCTCTTAAGGAGACTATCCGTGGATTCAAGATGATCCTCGACGGCGAGTGCGATGACCTTCCTGAGTCAGCATTCCTCCTGGTTGGAACCATTGACGAAGTATTTGAGAAAGCAAAGAAAGGATAATTACTATGTCCTCATATCATTTACAGGTTGTTTCCATGGATGGAGAAGACTTTGACGGACAGGTTCAAAAGATATTGCTGCGTACAATAGACGGTGACGTGGAAATCCTTGCACGCCACACGGACTACTGTACCGCTATCGGCATGGGCACCGCCAGAGTTACCATGGAAGACGGAACCGTTAGAAAAGCAGCCTGTATCGGTGGAATGCTTTCTGTACTTAAGGGCGAGGTCAGAGTTTTCCCTACCACCTGGGAGTGGAGTGAAGACATCGACATCGAGCGTGCCAAAGCTGCCAAGGCAAGGGCCGAGGAAAGGCTTAAGGACCAGCAGCTGGACAAGCAAGCCCGCGTCAGGGCGGAGGCCAAGCTCTACAGAGCCCTGGTAAGACTTGGTTCTTCCGGACAGGATCACGACTTTACACAACAATAATATAAAGACAAATTAAATGGCCCGGAGTGCTTACTCCGGGCCATTCTATGTTCTGCGCCATCCGACGCGATATCGCTGAAACCTGACGGACTTTGATCACTCTTTTACACCACCGATTGTAAGACCTGCAACGAAGTATCTCTGCAGGAAGGGATAGAGCATAACGATGGGAGCCATGGTGAGGATGGTTGCTGCGGCTCTTACGGAAATAGGTGTAATGTTGACCTGTGTTCCCGTGGTAGCTGCACCGGCATTACCCTTAAGACTGGTAACCGCTGAGAGCATCTTCATCAGCTCGTACTGCAGTGTGGTGTACTGATCTGCCATACGGTTGTAGAGCATGGTATCGAACCAGGAGTTCCACTGACCTACAGCAACGAAAAGAGCTATGGTCGCATATATGGGTTTGCACAGGGGAGATACAACAGATACGAAGATCTTCATGTATCCTGCGCCGTCAATCTGTGCTGCTTCCTGAAGAGAATCCGGAAGTCCTTCCATGTAGGTTCTCATAACCAGCATATTGAAACCGCTTATCATTCCGGGGATTACATATACCCAGAAGGAATTTGTAAGATGCAGGTTCCTGTACAGGAGCATGATGGGGATCATTCCACCGTTGACATACATTGTGATAACCCAGAAAAGTGAAAGCTGAGATCTGAATATAAAGTTTTTCTGGCTTACGATAAATGCCAGAAGCGCATTGGCTATAACCGCAAAAACCGTTCCGAGAACTGTTCGAAGAACAGATATAACTGCGCCTCGTCCGATGTTTCTCAGGGCAAGCACTGCGGAATAGTTCTGAGTAGTAAAGATTCTCGGCCACAGGTGAACTCCGCCTCTCATGGCATCAACACCGTCGTTAAAAGAGATAGCTAGAGTGTTCA
Organism: Butyrivibrio sp.; assembly: GCA_024697425.1. Lineage (GTDB taxonomy): Bacteria > Bacillota > Clostridia > Lachnospirales > Lachnospiraceae > Butyrivibrio. The sequence continues at coordinate 2,049 of JAILFT010000169.1, forward strand.
GTACCGGGTAAATGGTTACTATACAGAAGATTATCATGAACAGATAGAGGAAGATGTAAAAGATAACATCCCCTACTTTCAGTTTATAAAGTCTACCTGACTTATTCTCATTCTTTTCCATACAGCACCTCCCTTAGAATAACCTTTCTTCGCCGGTTCTCTTGGCGATCTGATTTGCCAGCACGATGATCACTATGGATACAACGCTCTTAAAGATACCTGCAGCAGTACCCAGTGAATAGTCGTTTTGGCTGATACCCCAGGTGAGGACGTAGATATCGATGGTGTCCGCTACGCTCTTTACTAGTCCGTTTCCTAACAGATACTGTACTTCGAAACCTGCATTCAGCAGATTTCCCATGTTCATAATAAGCAGGATTATGATCGTAGGTCTGATACCCGGCAGTGTAACATTCTTGATCTTGCCCCATCTTCCTGCGCCGTCGATAGAAGCGGCTTCATACAGGCAGGGGTCAATGGATGTTATCGCTGAGAGGTAGATGATGGCATTCCATCCTGTTTCTTTCCATACATGCGCGAAGGTTACGATTGGCCAGAACAGCGCAGGTATCGAGAAAAACGGGACAGTGTCTTTAACAATGCCGAATTTTTGCAAAAGCTCGTTGATGATACCGGTTGATGACAAAGCATCATTTAAGATACCGGTAACGATGATCCATGAAAGGAAGTGAGGAAGGTAGGAGATAGTCTGTACTACCTTCTTAGCTCTCAGCAGCCTGAACTCATTTAAGAGAATAGCAAAGATAATAGCTGTGAGAGTTGTAAATATCAGGTTCAAGGTTCCCATACAGAAAGTGTTTCTGATGACCTTAAGGAATGTGGCATCGGAGAACAGGAACTGGAACTTTGTAAGGCCAACCCACTTTGAGTGGAAAAGACCTGTCTTGTTCTTATAGTTTTCAAAAGCCATCAGCCATCCGGCCAGGGGCAGATAGTAGAAGATGAATCCGTAGATAACAAACACTGCACCCCATGCTACAAGGACTCTCTGCTTGTAGAGTTCTTTTCTGGTGATGACCGTTTTCTTTTTCATGTTGACGGTTTTACTCATGCCTTTGGTACCTTTCATTTGATAAATCTGTATAAAAAGGCAGCCATATACTTATACAACTGCATATGGCCGCCTTATCATCTAAAACCGGAAATTAAGCATTAGTTGCCTGCGTTTGCTGCCACTCTTCTGTCAAGCTCTTCCTGCATCTGGTTAAGGAAATCTTCAGGCTGGCATGCTTCGTAAGCGCTCATGTAGTTGTTCCACTCGCTCTCGAAGTCAGAAGCCATAACGATCTTAGGAAGCCACTCGTGCTTTGTCTCGCCCATCTTTGTCCAGGCAACACCACCGGGTGTTGATGTATCAAGGTTGTTTGAGTATGACCACATAGGGAACCAAGGATGTGTTGCGTTAACATCTTCTACAACTGAACCGATAAGATCGGGATAGTTCTTAGCGCCGTATGCATCGAAGCACTTCTTAAGAGGATCTGCAAGCTTGTCATAGAACTCTGAAGGCTGCTCCTCGGGAAGGTTAGCGTTGATTCCATCATCGCTTGTTCCGCCATACTGAGGAAGGTAGCTGTATGTGCACATGTGATCTGCTTTGTACTTAGGATCAGCAACCTGTGCTCTAATCTCAGGAGTTCTGTAGAAGAGACCGTTATCATCTACGAGGTAGTCAACACCCTCAACACCCCAGAAACGAAGGTTCATGATATCCTGGTCAAGCATCTTGTCAAGGAATGAGAATGCAAGGTCAGGGTCTGCGCAGCTTGTTGTTACAGCGATACCTGAAGCTGTGTTAAGAGTATCACCGTATGTATGCCAACGGTTGTCCATGCCCTCGTCAATTGTAAGTCCAAGAGGAACATAGTTGCAGCCCTGCTGATCAAGACCTGCTGTAAGGAGTGCATCATTGATCTGCTGGAAATCCCAGTACTGATCACACATACCAAGTACATTACCGTTTGAAAGCTTCTGGATGTAATCGTCGTACTTCTGTGTTCCGAAGTCCTTATCTACGATACCCTTCTTGTACTCCTCGTTGAGCTTAGCGAAGTACCTCTTAGCTGTAGGAGTTGTGTTGTAATCAACGATTGTAGGATCCTTGCCCTCGAAATCAACGATTACTGAACCGTCATTTGGATATCCATCAAGGAACTGAGGAGCGTTCTCGATACAGAAGTATCTCCAGTCATCACAAAGGCATGTGTAAGGGATGATGTCCATCTCGTTGCCGTTTGCATCCTTAGTCTTGGGATTAGCTGCTGCATATCTCTCAAGAAGATCGAAGTACTGGTCGAGAGTCTTGATCTCAGGATAGTTGTCCCACTCAAGAACTCTTGCCTGAATCCAGAATGCCTCATCGTTGTGAGCTGTGCCTGTAGGAGCACCCTTTGTGTTCTGGAAAACGTTACACCAGTAGATGTGTCCGTCATCCTGTCTGAACTGATCCCACTCTGTAGGTGTGTAGTAGTTTGTCAGGTTAGGATACTTGCCGCTCTCAAGGTACTCATCCCAAGGGATAAGAACACCTTCGTTGTAAAGATCTGTAGATCCGTCACCACCATCGATAAGGTCAGGATATGTTCCTGATGCGATGATGCTTCCGATTGCCTCTGATACAGTCTGGCCTGTAAGCCATGTCTCTTTGAGACGAACGCCTGTCTTCTCAGCGATCATGTCCTGGATCTCATTGTTTCCGCTGTTGATCTCTGTTCCGGGCATTCCTGCGAAGAATGTAAAGTCTACGATGTCTCCGCTTGCAACAGGAGCAGCCTCTGTGCTTTCTGTTGTCTGTGCAGCTGTATCATTGCTGTCTGTTGTTGCCGGTGCAGCATTGTCTGCAGCCGGTGCGCTGCCGCAGCCTGCAAGAGAAGCTGCCATGAGCAGTGTGCTCATTGAAAGTGCAACGACTTTTTTCATTGTGTTGTTTTTCATTTCTAAACCCCTTTCTCTCCTCGCTTTTTCCAAAAAACATAGTTACTATGTCTTTTTACAAAATTATTATAAATTTTTGCCCTTCGTAAAAAGAATGGAATTCTTTTACTTCAGTTAGCACATTTTTTACTTCTTTAACAGAAAATTTACTATTTGTTCTAATTTATTGTGCATATTTAACAATGTAAATCGTTAATTTTCTGTACAAGTGACAAATCTATCGTCAATTTGCCACCTTTGGGAAAAGAGCTGTCTCCGATTTGTCCGGTGTTTCTTGTGCCGGTAAGAACCGTCCCCATTGGCTCACAATGACTCAATGCAGAAATTCCACTGAACAAAGCGAGCAGTTTCCTGTTCCCCTGTAAACCAGGTACAGTGCGCATTTCTCATTGGTATAAGGTGCATCAAAGCTGCACTCGTGGGAAGTCCAGATATTGGAGCCGTTGGCCGTTATCTTCCCAAGTAAAATGCCCTGGCCATCGGGAGTTTTCCCGCCAGCTGATTCTCCGGGACAGGTACGTATCTCAAATTCCCCATCGAAGTAAGCTCTTGTCTTAATGCGAAGCCCTGTAGCGCCTTTAACATCGAAGTACTTAAATCCAATGGTGGTTCCGTCAACGATGCCCTTGATATAGCCGTCGCTGAAATCCTCGTTGCCGCCCTGCTGAACAATCCTCGGAACTGACTCTCTGACGTAGAGCTCACGATCCTCGGTAAAGAGATTGCAGGCGATGTATGCGGGATATTCTCCGATATCCGATAGCGGCCCCCCGTTAAGTCCGCAGGAGGTGATCTCTACCTGCTTTATGCTGCCGTCAGCCTCAAAGTCGATCCTCTCTGCGCAGCCCTGCCTTGAGAACCAGGTGCCGTGGGTATGTCTGTGGTAAAAGATATACCACTTACCGGAAATCTCCACGATGCTTCCGTGATTGTTGGCACCGTAAGCTGTGGGAACCTCAGCATCCTTATAAGTATCTATATGAAGATCGCAGTTGCTTACAATTACACCGCCGTAAGTGAAGGGACCTTCCGGTTTATCTGAGGTTGCGTAGCACAGCTCGTGCATAACCTCGGATGAGTAGATGAAGTAGTAGGTGTCGCCGCGCTTTCTGATAGACGGTGCCTCGAAGAAGGCATGTCCCTCAAAGCCTGTGTCGGCGCTGTACTGATCTCCCGGTGCAATTATTCTGGGAGCCTTGACTACAGTCATCATGTCTTTTCCAAGGACAGTGAACATGGCGCCGTGCCTGGATTTGTCTCCCTGGCCGCAGAAGCCTGTGTAAAGGTAGGTAACATCTCCCTCAGTCAGTACTCCGGGATCAAACTGGGGCTCATCCCCCTCTTTGTCACCGAGCTTTGTTCCGTCCTCGTAGTGAACGTAGCCGTAGAACTCGAAGGGTCCTGCAGGTGTATCAGCCACCGCAACAGAGACGATGCTCACCTTATCAAGTACGTAGTACAGATAGTATTTTTCGTCGGGACCCACGGTAACATCCGGAGCGTAGAGACACATGTGTCCGTCCGGATTCAAAGGATCCTGAGTTTTTCTGTAGATAACGCCCTCGTAGTGCCAGTTGCCAAGGTCGTTCACTGCAGCGGACCAGCACACATAGTCACCCAGGCAGAAGGTCTCGCCCTTGCAAATGTCGTGGGAGCCGTAGACATAGACTCTGTCCCCGAAAACATAGGGCTCGCCGTCGGGTATATATTCCCAGGAGGGAAGGTAGGGATTCACAGCCTGTTTCTTGCTGCCCTGCCTGATGCCTCCTTCAGATTTTGGTGTAGGTCCTCTTCCAAGGAATTCCATCTCGCTATGGAAGGGGTCACGATAGGGATCCCATTTGGGAAGAGGTTTATTATCAGCACCGGAGGGATTGGGGTCTCCGGTTTTTATGAAGTTTGCAAAGTAGTCGCACATCCTGCCTGCCAGGTCAAAGTGCCTGCCCTCATAAGGTCTGTGGCATTTGCCCAGTGTGTTGAAGAAAAACCACAGGTCGCAGGAGTGGAAGGTTCCGGGATAAGCATCCCCTTTATGTCCGTCTCCCGGAATGTTGGGATCGAATCTGTAATAGTAGAACCTCTGATCAGGACGGTTTTTCTGAGCATCCGTAAAGGCGCTCTTAACGGACCGTTCCACCATATTTACGCCGGCTTCAGAAAACTCATCCGTGGTATTTCCCGAGATAACGGGAACATCGGCACACTCACCTTTTATGAATTTCTCCACGGGATCCGATGTGCAAAAAGAGCCGTCGATTATCGGGAACATTCTTCTGTGATCTTTTACAAATCTGTTGTAGCCCTCCAGTATCTCTTTTCCCGAAAGGGCTCTTGCCTGTGCCAGGTCCTTAACTCCAAGGCAGTCAAAAAACTCTTCCCCCAGAGCCTCAGCCTGTGACAGGTTCAGAGGATTAAAGATGTCGTCCTCAGCTTTGGGAAGTCGTATGATACCGCTGAAGATGGCTGCTCCCTTTATAATGTCAAAGTTATCTTTGCAGGCAAGCTGGTGCATTACGCTGCCGCCGCCGGCGGACTGGCCTGCGATGGTGATCTTCTCAGGATCTCCTCCGAAGAAAGCGATATTTCTTTTGACCCAGAAGAGGGCAGCTTTCTGGTCAAGAAGACCGAAATTGGAAGGAGCATCGGGAGACTCTTTGGTGATGGAAGTATGTGCCATGAAGCCAAAAGCCGCCAGCCTGTAAGCAATGCTCACAACGATGACGCCGCGCTTTGCCAGGGCTTCGCCGTTAAATTCCATCTCGGCGGTGTAGCCCCACTGGAAGCCGCCGCCGTAGATCCATACAAGAACCGGAAGGGCTTCGTCGGCTTTTTTGGCCGGTGTCCATATATTTAAATAGAGGCAGTCCTCACTGTTGGGAATATCGGGATCAACGTGCCATTCTCTGTCGTAGAGACCGTCCCCAACTCCCGGTGTATCCTGCATGGAAATGGGACCAAACTCAAAGGCGTTTAACGTGCCCTCCCAGTCGGGGCAGGGCAAAGGTGCCTTCCATCTGTTCTCTCCTGTGGGAGGAGCAGCAAAAGGAATCCCCTTAAACACCGTGATCCTCGGATCGTTTCCCGGAAGTCCGCGGACCTGGCCGTTTTCTGTTTTTGTGATTCGTAACATGATTCACCCCTGAATACAATACTTTTTAAACCCTATGATTGTAATCTATCGCAAAAGCACTTTCTCAATCTAATCAAAAAATGCGACATATTTATCAATTGACCATCTATAGCATTTTTTGGACAGAATAAAGCAATTATAGGGTGGAGGGCGGAAATGCCCATTTGTTATAGTCGTGGAAAATAAGAATATTGTGGGCAAAAGTGCCCGGAGGGGATTACATAATGAGTTTTGATTTTAAAATTGAGAAAAGCTATAAGGCGCCCGGGGACAATAATCCGGTGATGGTTCAGAGGTTCGGAGCAGACCCTTACGCCATGGTTTACGGCGGCAGAGTCTATGTCTACATGACACTGGATGACCCGGCTCAGGAGCTTGATGAGAATGGGGAAGTTAAAGAAAACAGCTACAGCAAGATAGATAAGATAAGTGTCATCTCTTCCGATGACCTTGTAAACTGGACAGACCATGGAACGGTGTACGCAGCCGGAGATCTGGGAGCTGCCAACTGGGGAAAAAACTCATGGGCACCCGCAGCGGCCTGGAAAAACATAGACGGAAAGGACAGATTCTTTTTGTACTTTGCCAACAGCGGGAACGGCATTGCGGTGCTGAGCGCAGACTCGCCGGTTGGGCCCTTCACCGATCCCATTAACGGACCGCTGATCTCAAGGGACACTCCCACCTGCGCTGAGGTTACCTGGCTCTTTGATCCTGCGGTACTAATGGATGATGACGGAAATTCCTATATATTTTTTGGAGGAGGCGTTCCTTCCGATGATGTGGCTTCGAATCCCGGAACCGCCAGAGTTGCAAAGCTTGGAGCAGACATGATCAGCCTTGAAGGCGATCCAAAGCCCATCGAAAATGTTTCCTACTTATTTGAAGATTCCGGGATCAACAAGATCGGTGGAAGATATTTCTATTCCTATTGTTCAAACTTCAGCATGTCAAAAGAGGCAGAAAAGGAGAAGGGCTTTGAGCAGGGCGAGATCGTGACCATGGTTTCCGACGATCCCATGGGACCCTTTAAGATGGCGGCACCTGTTCTTAAGAACCCGGGACATTTCTTTGGCCTTGGAGGCAACAACCACCACTGCATGTTTGAGTTTGGCGGCAAATATTACATCGCCTATCACAGCAGAATTCTGGAGGAGAGCATGGGGCTTCTGAAGGGCTACAGATGCACCGGCATTGACAGCCTGGAGCTTGATCAAGGCAGCGCTCCCTCAAAGAGTGTCATGACAAGGAAGGGGGCAGAGCAGGTTAAGGCCTTCAATCCCTATGAAGAGACAAAGGCTGTCACCATGTCCAATGCAGCAGGCATCGCCACAAGACAGTTCGGAGAAGAGGCCCAAAAGTACGGAAGCGGCGACATGATCGTAACCGGCATTCACAGCGGAAGCTGGGTAAGCGTAAGTGGAGCGGATTTTGGAGAAAGCGGTGCAAAGGGCATAGAAGTCAAGGTTAAGAGCCTTGTCACAGATAGCGATGCTGAAGGCGGAAGCGTTGGCGGAAGAATTGGAAGCGCAGGACAAAACGGGCTTTCCGGCAAAATCCATATCTGCCTTGATTCCCCTGAGGCTGAGCCTGCCGGCAGCGTCATTATAGGTACCGGCATTGCCGAAGAGCTTACTGAGATCACCGGCTCTTTTGACAGAGCTGTCACAGGAAAGCATGATGTTTACTTCGTCTTTGAGGGCGAAGGATTTGAATTCTACTCTTGGAAGTTTCTTTCCTGAAGAAAAGGAGGTCATCTGATCATGAAAAAAACAATTGTAAATGCGCCTAAGGATCCCACAAAGAAGAGGCCTTACCTTTATATTCTCCACAACAAGGATATTCAGGGAGCTCCCCAGTCAGACGGAAGCTTTACCCACTACCTGTACATGGATATGGGAAGGCTCCAGGATGCCGCAAGACTCACCGGGAATCTTACAGATGAGAAGATGTTAAAAGACATGGAGACCGCCCGGGGCTTTAAGGAGATCGTAAACAGCATCGGAGTCAGCGTATCCTCCGCGGAGCCTGCAAAGAAGGTGAGGTTTGTGGCTGAGATGTACCCCACAGTTCCGGGGGAGGATGCCACTGTTATAGAAGAAGATATTACCATGGACGGCATGGAGACGGTAATCGACTTTGCGGGACTTGAGCTCAAACCCACAGACAGAGTGTTGGGGCAGTTTCGCTTTGAGTTTGACACCGAGGGACTGCAGGCCTCCGCAGATGTTCGCCTGTACCTGAATGACGGCTATGAGGCTCCGGAGCAGTTTGAGGACAGCGATGTGGATACGGACAGCCCGGCATACAAGGCCATGATCGCAAAGAGCCTTATGCAGACGGGTAACATCGCAAGAGTTAAAAAGGTTCTTGAGAAGGCCGGAAGCGGCGAGGATGTAACTCTTGCTTTCATCGGCGGCTCCATCACCCAGGGAGCGGGAGCGGTTCCAATTAACGAGAAGTGCTATGCAAGAGTCTTCTACGAGGACTTTGTAAAAAGATATATGAAGGGCGGCGAGTGCACCTTTGTAAAAGCCGGTATCGGCGGAACTCCCTCGGAGCTTGGAATGATCCGCTTCGAGAGGGACGTTTTAAGGGATGGCGCAGCAAAACCCGATATGATAGTCATTGAATTTGCGGTCAATGACGGCGACGACGAAACCGAAGGCATCTGCTACGAGAGTCTTGTAAGGAAAGCCCTTGCCCTTCCCTGGAAGCCCGCAGTGGTGCTTCTGTTCTCGGTTTTCTCCAACGACTGGAACCTGCAGGATAGGCTCTCTCCCGTTGGCAGAAAGTATGACCTTCCCATGGTCAGCGTCCTGGATGCGGTGAGCCCGCAGTTCCCGCTCCTTCCGAAGGATGGCAGGGTCATCTCCAAGAACCTGTTCTTCTATGATGTGTATCACCCAACCAATATCGGCCACAAGATCATGGCCGACTGCCTGATGAACTGCATGGACAGTATCAGCATGATGAATGATATCCCTGAGGACGCACTGAACGTCGAAGAGATCAAACCTGCCATCGGAGCGGACTTTGAGACGGTGGAGCTTCTTGACAGAAAAGAACTCTCAAAGCTTTCTTCCAAATATGATATCGAAGGGGTAAGCGAAGGCCCTTTTGACAAAGAAGATAAAGACCTTCAGTGCGCCGAGATCGACAAGAGCATCACCCTGGTGCCCCAGTTTCCCTATAACTGGCACTACGACGGAAGCGGATACAGTAAGAGCTTTAAGATGACTGCGGTTTGCAGCAGGCTCCTTCTTATCTTCAAGGACTCCGACAGGGGAGAGTTCGGAACGGCGGAAATTCTGGTGGACGGCAAGGCTGTCAGGGATGCCGATCCCCACGTCAACAACTGGACACACTGCAACGCTGTACTGATCCTCAATGAGGAAAAGAGCTGTCGGCATGAAATAGAGATTTCCATGAAGCACGGAATGGAGGATAAGAAATTCACCATCCTCGGATTCGGAATCGTAAAATAACGTAAAATGCGAAGTAACATGCAAGAAAATGTCGAGTAGCGTATTTTTTAAAAAAGTATAATCGAATAGTAGAAGGATAAGAATATGCGGATTTTGCCGGGGGTTACAAGGCAGGTCCGCATCTTCCGTAAGGAGAAGACATGAAGTCAAAACTTGTGCTGCCGAAGATCATTTCTGACGGAATGGTACTTCAGCGCAGAAAAAGAATTCATATATGGGGATGGGACGAGGCCGGATCCACCATCGAGGTGCGGCTTGATAACCATGCAGCAAGCGGCACCGCGGATGAAAAGGGCAGATTCGATGTCTTTTTACCCGCAAGGGAGAGCGGCGGCCCCTACGAGCTTACAGTTTCCGATGACAGGGGAGAAAGCGTAACCGTCACAGATGTGATGGTGGGGCTGGTGTGGTTCTGCACCGGTCAGTCCAACATGGAGCTGCCCATTGCCAGGGTTAAGGACAGATATCCTGCGCTTTCTCAGATCGAGGAGAATCCCGGGATCAGAACCTTTAAGATCCTTGAGGACACGGACTTTCGCGGACCTCTTGAGGAGCTTGGAAGCGGAAGCTGGAGCCGAGTCTGCAGGGATACCATAATGGATTTTTCCGCCACGGGATATTTCTTTGCGGCGTATCTTCAGATGATAACCGGGGAGACTGTTGGCTTTATCAACGCATCCCTTGGAGGCTCCAAGATCTCTTCCTGGATGAGCAGGGATATGCTTGCGGGGTATGATGAGCTTCTTGCGGAAGCAGACAAATATGCAGATGACGACTTCAGACAGTCGCAGGCTTCGAAGAACGAGATAAACGCCACCTTGTGGAGAGAGGCCCTTGATAAGCAGGACAGAGGGCTTTCCGAGAACTGGAAGAATCCGGAGCTTGATGATAAGAGCTGGGATGAGATAGATATCCCGTTTTTGTTTAAGGACACGAAGCTTGGCGATATGTGCGGCAGCGTGTGGTTCAGGAGAAGCTTTGACCTTCCTAAGGAGCTTGCAGGCAAGAGCGCAAGGCTCTTTCTGGGAACTATGGTTGACAGGGATGAAGTCTTCGTGAACGGCGTTAAAGTGGGAGGAATCGAATACCAGTATCCTCCCAGGAAATACGATATTCCCGAAGGTCTTACAAAGGCTAAGGGCAATTCTTTGGTTATAAGGCTTTGCGTGGAGAACGGCCTTGGCAGGATAACTCCCGGCAAGGACTACATGATATTCAACGATGAGGCGAAGGTAAGGCTTGACGGAACCTGGAAGTACAAGGTAGCCGCAAGGTGCGACAGTATCCCGCCCACGGATTTCATAAACTGGCATCCCACGGGGCTTTACAATGCCATGACAGCCCCCTGCCACAACTACCCCATAGACGGCGTTCTCTGGTATCAGGGAGAGTCCAATACCTTTGAGCCCTGGGATTATGTGGACCTTTCAAAGCGTATGATAAAGGGCTACCGGGAAAAGTGGGGGGATGAGAATCTTCCTTACATCCTTGCGCAGCTTCCGAATTTTGTGATAGATGTTGCACCTGTGGATGATCCCTGGCCGCAGTTCAGGCTAAGCCAGTCAGCTCTTCTTCAGGATCCCATGGTCGGAATGACAGTAAACATGGACCTTGGAGAGGACAACGATCTTCATCCCACGGGCAAAAGACGCATCGGCAAACGCCTTGCTCTCTGGGCAGCCCACTTAAGATACGGCTATCCTTCAGAGTACTGCGGACCTGTTGCGGGCAGCACAGTCGTTAATTCAGATGAGAATGGGACCTGTATAGAGATCTCTTTTGACCACGCCGACGGACTTGTGGCAAGAGATATCGGAAAAGGCAATGAGATCCTTGACTTTAAGGTTGTGGATGAAGAAGGAGCAGAGCACGATGCTACTGCAAAGATTGAGGACGGCAAAGTGCTTCTTGGGACAGCGCTTCCGGCAGCTAAGATAAAGAAAGTAAGATATCTTGTGGATTATACATACCATGGGGCAATGCTCTACAACAAGGTGAACCTCCCCATGGGACCTTTTGAGATTGACGTTTGAGCCAGAGGGAACAATCCCCATTGGCTTAGACCTGCGCCCACGCCTGGCAGAACCCTCGCCTCCGGCTAACGCCCAATTAAGATTTGGTGTAGGTGCGGCCTTCCACATCGGCGCCCTGGAGATAGAGCTTTCTAAACTCAGTGGGAGAGCAGCCGTTCATGTCCTTGAAGACACGGTTGAAGGTGGAAAGGCTAAAGAACCCTGACTGCAGCGCTATATCCATCACTGACAGATCGGTGTCCCCAAGAAGCTCCTGGGCCAGCATCACACGACGCTTGGTGATGTACTGATAGCAGGAGATTCCCATGCAGGACTTGAAGAGCCTCTCAAAGTGATACTTGGAGAAGCCGGCAAGATCTGCCAGCTGCTCAACGGTGAGGTCCTCACTTCGGTGAGAATCGATATAGTTGGTCACGGTCATGAGTTTATCTATGTTCTTGGACTGGGGATCCGCGGTGTCCGTGGGAACAATGGCATCCACAAGATGCATGCTTCCTATCTGGGCAAGGATAAGGGTCACCAGTGAATATACGGAGATCTGAAGGAACTCGTCGCTCTGCCCGTAGAGGCGCTCAATGTCCCAGAAGTAGTTCTGGAGTCTTGCGGCTTCCACAGGAAACTGACTCTGCTTCACGTGAACGTAGGGAGGAAGAGTCTTCAGCAGCGGAACCATCAGGGAAACCTGCGAATACTTGGCAAAATCGAAAAGAAGTATCAGCTTCTCACCGCCGGGCTCAACCGCCAGATATTCGTGCAAAGTTCCGGGGGCGATCATCATGATATCCCCGGGGGCGCAGTTTACAACGGCGGAAGAATCATTGTGAAATTTAACCTGAAATGAACCTGAAAGTGGAAGGATGAGCTCCACCTCATTGTGCCAGTGAAGCGGATATTCATTGAGAGTATTGTGATAAAGAAGGACACCCTTCAAGGTGTCGTAATAAATATCTTCTCTTGACTGAGCATTGATATCTGAGATCATGGAAACTTACTCCTTTTACATGAACATATCCTTAGCTATTCTAGCATTTTATGACAGAATCGTGCAATTACCGACTTTAGACAGAAGGGATGAAACACATGGAAACACAGAAATGGACACAGCTTTGGCTGAACTATAAGGACGCGGAGACAAAGCCCGGCACTGCTGATATTGTTGTGGAGGGGTTTGATGAAAACGCTCCGGTTGTGGCAAATGCCATAGCTGAATTTAAAAGAGCCGCCCGGGGTATTTCGCTGTCTCTTTTGCATAAGGACACTATCCCGGGGGAGGGTTATAGGGCCCTGGGTAGCGAAGATGGGATAACCGTTGAAGCCTCTGACGAGCGCGGGATCCTCTACGGCGTCTTTGCAGCCATAAGGCAGATGTACTGCGGGAAAAGAGCTGTGGAAGTAGCCGAAGAAGCTTCTCCCAAGAATCCCCTTCGCATGATGAATCACTGGGACAACATGGATGGCAGCATAGAAAGAGGCTACTCCGGAGAATCCTTCTTTTTTGAAAACGAAGAGATTGTGATCGGAGACAGGACAAGAGACTACGCCCGCTTCATGGCCAGCATAGGCATCAACGGCGTGGTGATCAACAACGTCAATGTCAAGGGCGCAGCTTCATACCTCATAACCGACAGATACTTTGGGCGCCTTTCTGAGCTCTCAGAGCTCTTTGAAGGCTATGGCATCAAGCTCTACATGTCCCTTAATTTCGCATCTCCCATAGAGATCGGCGGAATGGACACCTGCGATCCTCTGGACCAAAAAGTCATCGCCTGGTGGGAAGACAAAATAAAAGAGGTATACGACAGACTTCCGAATCTTGGCGGTTTCCTGGTAAAGGCAGACTCCGAGGGACGCCCCGGCCCCTTCACCTACGGAAGGACCCAGGCCGACGGAGCCAACATGCTTGCCGATGTGATAAAGCCCTACGGCGGAATCATCATCTGGAGATGCTTTGTCTACAACTGCACCCAGGACTGGAGGGATTACAAGACCGACAGAGCAAGGGCAGGTTACGACTACTTCAAGGGACTTGACGGCGCCTATCATGACAACGTCATCCTTCAGATAAAGAACGGTCCCATGGATTTCCAGATAAGAGAACCTGTTTCTCCGCTTCTTGGGGGGCTTACAAAGACCAATCAGATCCTTGAGGTCCAGATCGCTCAGGAGTACACCGGGCATCAGATAGATCTGTGTTACCTCATTCCTCTGTACAAGGAAGTACTGGATTTCCACACCCATTGTGATCCGGAAAAAGACACGGTGGCTGACGTTGTAAGCGGCCGCACCATGGGCAATACATTAGGCGGAATGGCGGCAGTAATAAACACCGGAAACGACCTGAACTGGACAGGAAACGACCTGGCAGCAGCCAACCTCTACGGCTTCGGAAGGCTTGCCTTTGACACAGACCTTAGTGCCGAAGAGATAGCAAGAGAGTGGATAGCCATGACCTTCGGGCTTCCAAAGAAGGAGGAAGATATCCTCTGCAGTATGCTCCTGAGGTCAAGAGAGGTCTACGAGAAATATACCAGCCCACTTGGAATAGGCTGGATGGTGAATCCCATGGGACACTATGGCCCCAGCGTTGACGGCTATGAGTATTCAAGATGGGGAACCTACCACAGGGCGGACCACCTGGGGATTGGCGTAGATAGAACAGAGAAGGGCACAGGATACTGCAATCAGTACTACGAAGAGAACGCGAAGATGTACAGCGACCCAAAGACCTGCCCTGAGGAGCTGGTTCTTTTCTTCCATCATCTTCCCTACACCTATATGTTAAAGTCCGGGAAGAGCCTGATACAGCATATTTATGACAGCCACTTTGAGGGAGAAGAACAGGCGCGGGGACTTGCTGCGGATTGGGACAGCCTTAAGGACGTGATCCCCGAAGCTGCCTTTGGCAGGGTAAAAGAAAGGTTCGACCTTCAGCTTGACAACGCCAGAGAGTGGAGAGATCAGGTAAACTCCTACTTCTTCAGAAAAAGCGGCATCGCCGATGAGAAGGGCCGAACCATATATTAACTGAGCGTAACTTCCTTGTGATATCTCACCCTGCCCGGTTTGAGAGCTGATACTGCTTGGGCGACATTCCGATCTGCTTGGAAAAGCGCCTTGAAAAACTGGAGTAATTATTGTATCCCACCATGAAGCACACATCGTAGGGAGAGTTGTTCTGAAGCAGCAGCTTCTGGGCAAGAGCAATCTTCTTGGCGTTTATGTAGTGCTTCAGGGAATCTCCGGTGGCCTCGGAAAAGACTCTGCTTAAGTGGTCGCTGCTGTAGTGAAGATCCGCAGACATGGTGCTTATGGTAATGTCCTCCGTAAGATGGGTGTCTATGTAGTCCAGGACCTTTGCCACCGCGGCGGGCATGGAACTGCTCTTTTTCTGGGGAGGGACATTCTCGGAATACTTGCAGGTAAGCAGCAGAAACTCGGCAAGGTAGGCCTTGGCCAGCACGCTGTGCCCGTAGCTTTCGCTGTGGAGAGCCTCCTCAAGATTGCTTGCTACCTCAATAAACCTGGAAATGGATTCCTCCGGGATCCTCAGATGATTCATATTTGCGGAATCGGTACTTCTGAAAAGAGTGCTGAAATCCGTTTCCGCATCACCAAGATTCTTAAGATATTCATACTGGATGTTAATAACAATCCTCTCATAGCCGCTGACATCCTCAAGGTCCACACCGTGAAAGACCAGAGGACTTACAAAGAAGATGTCTCCGGGCTTCATTTTGAAGATGTCAGGCTCGATCATGAGATTGACATCTCCGTCAAGGAAAAGAACTATCTCGTATCCGTCATGATTGTGGACGGTACTGATATCGGACTTGTCTACACGAGCCTTCTTGTGCTCGCAGATGATCTCGCTGTCGATCACTGTATACGGGAAGTTCAGACACTTTTTCATACTACTCCTTACAACACGGGAAAAGAGATTGTGCACTTCATATCGGATAATGCAAAAAATATACTGCTTTTTGTGTATTTATTTTAAAATCCCGCGCTTATGATAAATATATAGCATTGAATTGGGGAAATATCAACAAGTATTAAGTGAAATTTGAACCTGCTGGGGGTAAAAGTGTCCAAGATTGGTTTTGATAACAGGTTAATGTTCACTTACGAATCCAAGTCTTTTCCCGGAGTAAATAAGGTGGCGTCACTGGTAAGGCAGGACCTTTTCCTGGTGACAGGGTTTCATGCCGGCGAGTACACCAGGGGCACTAAATGCAGAAACCTCATCATTTACGGAACCGTGGATAAGAGCGACTATCTCAAAGAGCTTGAAGAAAGCGGTCTCTTGGATTTGGAACAAGTGAGGGGGAAATGGGAAGTCTACAGCTTTCAGGTGATCGATAAGCCCATGGATGGCGTGGACCACGCAGTAGTCATCGCAGGAAGCGATAAGCGCGGGACCATCTACGGACTGTTTCATCTCTCGGAGCTTCTTGGAGTTTCACCCCTTATCAACTGGAATCATGTATTACCCAAAAAAAGGAAAAATGTCCAACTTACAGATGCGGCCAATATGGTAAGTAAAGAGCCCTCTGTACAGTACCGCGGATTTTTTATAAATGATGAATGGCCCGCCTTTGGAAACTGGGCCACAGAGCACTTCGGCGGCATCAATGCAAAGTGCTACGAAAGGATTTTTGAACTGCTGCTTCGGCTTAAAGGCAACTACCTGTGGCCGGCCATGTGGAACTCCAATTTCAGTATGGACGGACCGGGGCTTGAGAGCGCAAGGCTGGCAGACGAATACGGAGTGGTGATGAGCACCTCCCACCACGAACCCTGCATGAGAAGCGGCGAGGAATACAGACTGCTTCGGGGTGAGAACTCCATATACGGAGACGCCTGGGACTTCAGGTCCAACAGAGAAGGAATAATCCGTTTCTGGAGAGATGGACTTCTTCGAAACAAAGCCTTTGAAAATGTGATAACCCTCGGTATGAGAGGAGAGCGGGACTCCAGGATCCTTGGAGAAAACGCCACATTGAAAGACAACATAGATCTGATCCGGGATGTGGTGAAAACCCAGAACGACCTTATCAGAGAGACCATCGATGAGAACATTGAAAACGTTCCACGGCAGATAGTTCTTTTCTCTGAGGTGGAAGAGTTCTTCTACGGGGATGAGAAAACAGAAGGTCTTATGAATGACCCGGAGCTCAAGGACGTAACACTGATGCTCTCGGACAACAACACAGGTTATACAAGGACCCTTCCGGGAAAAGATATAGCGGATCACCCCGGTGGATTCGGAATGTATTACCACATGGATATGCACGGGGGACCTTACTCCTTCAAGTGGATAGGCTCCACATATCTACCCAGAGTCTGGGAGCAGATGAGCGCAGCCTATGAGTTCGGAGTGCGGAAGATCTGGGTCACAAACGTTGGAGACATAGGAACACAGGAACTTGGACTTTCATATTTCCTGGACCTTGCCTATGACATAGATAAGTGGGGCGGCAGCGATGCAGCTATCACGGAGGAATACATGGAATGCTGGACCGAGAGGCAGTTTGGGGGAATGCTCCCACAGTCTTCCCGGAACAGACTCAGGAAGATTCTCTGGGATTACACGGGACTTTTAGAAAAGCGGCGTCACGAGATCATGAATGTGGGTGTTTATCATCCCCTGCATTTTGGAGAATCGGACAGGATACTTGCTGTAAGCGATGGGATATTGAAGGAGGCCGCAGCTCTCAAAAAGAGGGTCAGCGACGAGAATATGTCAGCATTCATATCTCTTTTGTACTATCCAGCCTGCGGCACCGCCAATCTCATGAAGATGTGGATACTGGCCGGAAGAAATGAGCTGTATGCCCGGCAGAACCGCATCGAAGCCAATGATGTGGCGGATGAAGTTGACAGCTGCGTTGCACTGGATGCGGCTCTCATCGATGAATATGAATCGGTGGACGGAGGATTCTACAAGGGCTTTGGAAAGTCGGAGCATGTGGGCTTTGTCAACTGGAACGAGGAGGACAACAAGTATCCCGTAAGGCATCTGGTTTATGGAGCAAACTCCCCGAGGATGCTGGTTTCAAGAGCTGATGATGAGCATTACATGACAGGCCTTGAGTGGAACGATCATCCCCAGACCTGGGAAGATATGCTAAGGCCCGATGTGGACACTATAGATTTTGACATCATAAACGGCAGCGAGAAGCCCTACAGATTCAGGATCCGCACGGATTGCAGCTGGCTTAACTTCTCAAAGACAGAGGGAGAAGTCAGGAAAATAGAACGGATAAGGCTTTCAGCCGGCAAAGACCTTCTGTCGGAGAAAACGGAAGGACACTTCGAGGTTGAGGGCATCGGAATAGGAACCGCTAAGGTTACTGTGGCTGCGGATCCCGTAGATGTTCCGCCGGGATTATATATTGAGAGCGACGGCTATATCTGCATCGAAGCCGAACACTTTTTTGCCAGAAAAGAAACACCGAAAGGGGCTTTCAAAGTTCTTGCTCCCTACGGAAGAAGCGGAAGCGCGGTTAAGGTCTTTCCTGTCACGGCAGATTTTAAGGATGCAAAAAGGCGGCCGATCCTGGAGTACAGGTTCCTGGCATCAGAGGATTCGGAGTATGAGCTGACCTTCGAGCTGGCGCCAACAACACCGGTGACCTTTAAGGCGGAGCAGTTTCTGGGATTTGCCATAAACGGTGAAAAGACTCAGGTCATCAACACCGTAAGGCAGCCGGAGATACCTTTTTTCCAAAGTGCCCAGTGGGCGCAGGAAGCAAAGGACAACGTCAAAAAGGTTGCAGTCACCGTCAAATGCCAAAAAGGGGAGAACAGACTTATGTTCTGCGGCATGAGCCCGGGGATAGTTCTTGAGAGGATTATCCTGGTGAAAAAGGGGACAGAGCTCCCGAAGTCCTATCTTGGACCTAAGGAAAGCTATATAAGGATTTTTGAGGAGGAAGGAAATGAGTAAACAAGCCGGGACCCGGTCAAAAGTAAGCTTCGGCGTCTACATGAAGAAATACTGGCAGCTGTACGCAATGCTGGCACTGCCTCTGATCTATCTTCTGGTCTTCAAGTATGCGCCAATGATCTACGTACAGATCGCCTTTAAGAAATACAGTCTTGTGGAGAGTGTGTGGAAGCTTCCCATTGCGGCAAATCACGGATGGGAATACTTCATCAAAGCTTTCCAGAACAACGACTTTAAGTATGCACTCAGAAACACTCTGACACTGAATCTGCTGGATCTTATCTTTGGATTCCCGGCACCTATCATATTTGCGCTGATACTGAACGAGCTGTGCTTCCAGCGCTACAAGAAGGTTGTTCAGACCATCGCCTACATGCCCCACTTCCTTTCGTGGGTCATCATCTACAGCTTGGCTCTGCAGCTTCTTGCACCTAACGACGGTCTGGTAAACATGGTCATCGCAAAGCTTGGCGGAACAGCCATTCCTTTCCTTAACGATGAGGCACACTGGATCGGAAGTTACATCGGATTCGGTATCTGGCAGAACTTCGGATGGGGCTCCATAGTATATCTGGCATCCATTGCCGGAATCAATCCAGAGCTCTACGAGGCAGCAGCCGTTGACGGAGCAGGGCGTTTCAGGAAGATGTGGCATATCACACTTCCCGGCATCAAGCCTACCATCGTGGTACTGCTTATCATGAGCCTTGGAAATATCCTGGGCGGCGGCTTCGACAGACCCTTCGCCTTCCAGAACAACCTGGTAATGAAGGTTGCCGATGTTATTGCAACTTATGTTTATCGAGTAGGTATCAAGGGACTTCAGTTCTCTTTGACAACAGCCGTAGGTCTTTTCCAGTCGGTTGTAGGTGTGTTCTTCCTGCTGATGGCTAACTTTATCTCCCGCAAGCTTGGCGAGAGAGGAATCTGGTAAGGGAGGATAGGAAGATGAAAGTAAAATCAAGAGCTGACAAAGCCTGGGACATCGTATTTGTGATCTTCTGTTTCATAGTGAGCCTGATGTGCATCATACCGATGCTGAACCTGCTGGCAAAATCCCTTAGCGGAACGGATTTCCTGGTAAGAAACGAAGTATATCTTCTGCCCAAGGGA
>JAILFT010000067.1 GCA_024697425.1 Butyrivibrio sp.
CAGCTTCGTAAACAAGACCGTGGCAGCAGATATTTTTGACAGAGAGCTGATCTGCGATACCATCACCGAGTACGTCGGGGAACACACGGGAGATACCAGCATCCTGATCCTTTCCGATGATTCCGTATCGGGAGATGAGACTGATTCCAAGGCTCTGGCAAACCTTGTTTACGTGCAGGATATCATTCTGAAAAAGAAAAAGGAAAACCCGGACTTCGATGAGAGCACAATGGATATGATCGTGGAGATCATCGATCCAAAGCATCACGATATCGTCAGCAGCTACAGCGTAAACAACGTGGTTATCAGCAACAGATATATCAGTAAGATGATCACCCAGATCGGTGAGAAGGATTATCTTTTCGACTTCTACAAGGATATTCTGACCTACGATACAGATGCGACAGCAGGATACGAGAGTAAGGAAGTGTACGCCAAAAGAGTATCCAGGTTCTTTAACAGACTGCCGGGCAAGTGCACCGCCCGTGAGCTTATTAAAGCCGTATATCTTGCCTCTACAGAGGAAAAAGAAAATGAGAATCCCACCATTGTGCTGGGATATATCAATAAGAAGAATGGCATGAAGCTGTTCAGAGGAAATCAGGATAATATTGAAGTTGAGCTTCAGCCGGACGATCTGCTGATCGTGTTCAGCAACCACTGATTATTTTTGGCAACTATTAGATTTTGGAGATGTGAGAGTATGACAAGCATTTATTCCGGCCGTGGCTGGGGAAGAGATCTCATAGGCGAATGTGACTCGGATACAATCTACTCTGGGCATGGCTGGGGCAGAGACCGGGTTGGATGTTATTCCGATGGTTATGTCTACAGAGGCCATGGCTGGGACAAGGATCAGATTGGCACATTCAGAAACGGTGACGTATATTCGGGCCGCGGATGGAGCGAAACTCATGTTGGCTCCTATGAAAGCGGTCGTATATACAAAGGCCTCGGCTGGGGCAGAGAGCAGATCGGAGAGTACGACGGCCCCGATGACGGCGCGGCGGCAGCAGCTCTTTTGCTGGGGCTGCTTGGTTAATTGTATTAAAGTCGAAGGAGAAGATGGGCATGAAGAGCATATTCCTTGGAGAGAGCGGTTTCTTTATAGAAGTTCCGAGTGCTACCCTTGTTTTCGACTGGACACAGGGACAGCTTCCCAGGATCAGGCGGGATAAGCCGGTATATTTTTTCATAAGTCATATCCATTCGGATCATTGCAGCTCCAAGGCTTTCAAGAAGGCTGAGGGGCTTTCTGAAGTTGAGATTTATCTTGGCTACGACAACAGCATTCCCAATATAAATAAATTCCTAAGGGGTCTTCCGGGAAGTGTTTCAAGTCATCTTCACCTTGTCGACGGATTTAAAAATCTTAAATCCGAAGATGGGCGGGTGACTATCCAGACCCTGAAATCCACGGATCTCGGAGTGGCATTTCTGGTGGAGATAGATGAAGAAACCATCTTCCACGCCGGTGATCTGTACCTTAAGCAGGCCATGAACAAAAAGGACTATCGCAAGTGGCAGGCAGATATGATGATCAACCAGCCTCTTACCCCCGTAATGGACTATGAGTCCCAGTTCATTCACCACAATAATGAGTTTTTCTCATACACAGAGCCTTTGGCAGGCAGGATCATAGATTTCGGAATGATTCCTCTGGATCCAAGGGTGGAGGGCGTGGCCCACAAGACCCTGATGCGCTACCTCGACATTGCAACCTTCAGGTCCTGGTCCCCTATGAACCTGCGAGGAAAATACGAGTTTGTGGATAGATTCTGCAAAGAATTCCCGGAGCTTGTGCCGGATATGAAGGCATTTGCGGAACCCGGAGGATACGAGCCGGATGTTGATGTTGCACCGGAGACGGAAGAGAAGCAGGCAAAAGAGCCGGATGCTACGGCAAAAGAGTCTTCGAAGGAACCACCGGTAAAAGAACCTGCGAAGCCTGAAGCAGAACCTGAACAATCCCATGAAGAGAAGCAGGCAAAAGAACCGGATGCTGCACCGGAAGCAGAGCCTGCGAAGGAAGAATCTATCCCAGCTCATGAGTCGGAGGAGCCGGGCGGATATTCAGGCGGAATCAGGCATCTTGAGACCTTTGATGCCTGGGGACCCAAGGACAGACAGACCTTCACCTGGACCCGCAGGGCAAAATTTGTCACCATAAATTCCATTACCGATAATCCCAGGATCGGCGATGAGCGAAACTTCGTCAGGATCAGGGATCTGAATAAGAAGGACATGAAACTCTGCGATAAGGTGGAGCTTGAACCCGGCGGTCTGTATGAGGTTGCAGTCTGGTTTTTCAATGACGCAGACCCCAACAGCCCTGAGAGCAGCACCTATGTTGCCAGGGATGTGAAACTCAGGATCAATCAGGACCGCAGGGTGCCAAGGGGTTATACCAGCGAGATATTCGGAATGGTCAGTGCATCAAATTCCACTCCCGGAAGAGTATGGGACAAGGCCTATGTGCATTCAAATTTTGATGCGGTCATAAGCATGGTGGAACGCTCCGCAGTTATACACAGTAACGGAGTGTGCAACGGAATGGTTTTAAGTTTTGATGAACTGCTTGGGGACGGAGCGCTGCTTGGATACTCCCGTCAGAAGATGGGTGAACTGCCCGCCGGCGGCTCTTTTTCCGGATTTGTTACATACAGATTTACGGCTACTAAAGGTTAAGGGAGGACAAAGGCTTGCGCACTATAATACAAACTCTTTCCAGTTACGATGCGCTTATTGATATCATATCCTGCGTGTTTACAGTGCTTGCGCTGGTGTTTACTCTGTATTTCTGGCTGCTGGATCATTTGAGCGAGGACGAATCCAAGTTTATAGAGGGCAAAGAGGAATTTCTTAATGAGCTCAGAGAGTGCCTTAAGACCATAAATAATAACGGTGAGCCGAAAGCTCTTTTGCCCATCGTGCAGAAAGTGAACAACAAGCTGGAGGTTATCCTGAATTACAGATTCTGGGTTCGCAGCAAGAAGAAAGAAGATTACAAAAAGATAAATGTCTTTTATGCGGACAGCAAGTATCTTATCAGCACCATAAGGCGCTATGTGGAGGCACAGGAAGCCAAGGCAGGCAGCGATTCCCTTGTGGGTATCCCGGCCCTGGGAAAAGAAGATCTGGATGATATCCAGTCGGATTACCGCAATGGGCTTATGTATATCATTGATTTTATCGAGAGTTGGAATTAACGGGGGGATTCAATGTCAAACACAACCGCGATCCTTATAATAACTGTATATATTCTGGTCATCGTATTCGGAACCCACTTCATCAGAACTATGGCTTTCAACAGATATGAGGCGGTGACCTTTGAGTGCTCATCCATAACAACACTGATCTCCATGCTGCTGATCTGGAAATACGGTCCAAAGCCGGGGCTTATTGCACTGTTTGTTGGAATGCTTCTGCTGTTTATCATCGATGCCATGTCCCAGTGGCACTTCTATATGGTACTGCAGGATGTCATCAAAAAAGCTTTCTCAGACAGGGCTGATTACTTAAGGAGAAACAATGTTGATGATTCTGTTAATGAGACACTGCTTACCATGGCTTCGGTAGCAATTATGCCCTCGTTTTCAAGATTCATTGAGGAATCAAAGCTTTTCAATAACCAGGGAGGCTTCATAGGCCTTATCAAGTCCATCATGAAGAGACAGCGCTTTCAGAAAAAGAAATATCAGATGAGGGAGAGCTTTGCGGAGAACGTGAATCTCATCGGCCCTTGCAAGCCCGAGATAGACAGCATGATGTATGATGAGAAGCACGTGGTACCCGGAGCGATTCACGCAAATGATCTGGCTCTTGATTATCCTGATGAGAAGAAGGGGCTCTTTGCCTTTGATGCAACGGGATTTGGAGCGCTGATAATAGTATATGCAGTGCTTGTGTACGGTCTGGTGACAGGTGGCGGATTTGGCCCGGCAAAAGAAATAACGGCGTCAGGAACGGTTCTTTTGCTGGTGGCTTCAGCGCTTATTACCCTTCTTAGCCATGTGCTTCGTCACTTTGCTTTCGCCAGGTACGAACTTGTGAGTTATGAATTCTCTTTTGCCGCACTTGTCATAACCTCCTTCCAGGTATTCCATGGCCTTGTTACGGGGGAAAATATTTCAGATTTAAGCTACTGCATTTTTGCAGTGACGCTGGTTATCTTTTTGGGCCTTTCCATTGCCAACAGGCGCCTGGACAAGGAACTTCACAAGAAGATCAACAATCAGTATGACGATATCCTATACAAGATTCCTCTTGAGACGGAGACAGACCGCACCAAGAGGCGCTTCCTCAATAACCTGAAATACATCTGCGAGTGGGCCCTGGTGCCTTTCCCAGGCAGCGAGAAGCGTTTTAATATGTTCTCAAAGCTGATGGTTACTCAGAAGATGAAAGACTTCGAAAATATCAACAAAAGAAAGATTGATATGCCCGGTAAAGCCGCGCTTCTTATTGATAAGATTGTTCCGGAATATGACAGCGAAGTTACGGAGGAGGATTTCTGCCTCCCCAAGGAGCGCCTTGCAGGCTTTAAGAGAATTACCGGAGCCATCGGGATCCTTGAATATGCAGCTCTTTTCCTGTGCATTGCAATGGGGATACTGTAATATAGAATGAATCATAAAAAGCACAAGATCATTAAAATAATAAGTATCATCGCGGCAGTATGCATTCTGTTTGTGCTTGGAGGCTTTATGGCGTACAGAGCAGAAGTAAGCAGCTATTTTGACAACAGCATAAAGGCCTTCACCGTTCCGGATATTGATGGAGGCTACATCCCCCAGGGAATCGCCTACGATTCCGCCTCGGACAACATTTTCCTTACGGGGTATATGGGTAACGGTTCGGATTCTCCCATCTATATCCTGAACAGAGAGACCGGTTCTTTTATTAAGAAGATAAAGATGCAGGACGAGACGGGCCAAAAGTTCAACGGCCACTCCGGAGGGCTCTCGGTACTTGGAGACAAAGTGTACGTTGCCGGAAGCACAAAGGCCTGTATGTATGTCTTTTCCCTGAAGGAACTCCTGGAAGCGGCTGACGGCAGCAGTGTTGCAGCGGAGCAGAAAATCAGCCTTAAGACCGACGGGGACTTCATGCGTGTGTCCTTCACCTCTTGCGATGATTCTCTGGTCTATGCAGGTGAATTCCACAAGGGAGCCATTTTCTATACCCATGCTTCCCACCTGGTAGAAGACGGCAGAATAAAGCAGAAGGCATATCTTATGGGATTTTCAGTGGATGATGACAGCGCGGTTCCGGTGAAGGTTTATTCCATTCCCGACAGTATCCAGGGGGCCTGCTTTGATGGAGACTACGTGTATCTGTCCCAGTCCAAAGGCATGCTCTCCGGGCGGATCCTGGCCTACAACCTTAAGGAGCTTCCTCAGGCCGGAACCAGAACCGTTTTGGGAAAAGAGATACCGCTGTACATCCTCTCAGAGAAAAATGCCTCAAAAATCACCGCTATCCCGCCCATGTGCGAGGAACTTGTGACAGCAGACGGAAAACTGTACACGATTTTTGAGGCGGCTTCAAACCGCTATATAATAGGAAAATTCATGGGGCTCAAAAGCGTATATGCAACCCCGGTGGAATTTTTCAGGTAAGAATCACATGTCCCTGCGTTTTAGGCGCAGGGATTTTTTTATTGCTTTTCATGGGGTTGACATTGGGAAGCAGTAGTGATAATTTAATGATACAGAAGATATTAGCACTCGATAGAGGTGAGTGCTAACAACCTGATAACAAGCCGCTTCAATGGATTTAACCGGTGAATACAGAGGAAGAGGTGCACATTGGAACTTGATGAGAGAAAACGGATAATACTTCACGCCATAGTTAAGAATTACCTTGAGACCGGAGAGCCGGTGGGCAGCCGTACCATTTCCAAGGATACGGACTTAAACTTAAGCTCCGCCACCATCAGAAATGAGATGGCCGATCTTGAGGAGATGGGACTTATTTTGCAGCCCCACACTTCAGCAGGGCGTATTCCTTCAGACCAGGGCTACCGCGTATATGTGGATGAGATGCTCCGGGACAAGGAGAAGGAAGTTGAGAATATGAAGGAGATGCTCCTTGATAAGGAGGAGAAGCTTGAGAACCTGCTGAAGCAGGTGGCCAGGACACTGGCGGTTGATACCAATTACGCCACCATGATATCGGCTCCTCAGATCCGCAAGAACAAGCTTAAGTTCATCCAGATCTCCAAGGTGGACAGCGATCATCTTCTGGCAACCATTGTTATAGAAGGCAACGTCATCAAGAACAAGATCATCCCTGTGGAGGAAGTTCTGGACGACGCAACAATGCTCAAGCTTAACATATTGATGAATACAAGACTTGATGGTCTTGCGGTTGAGGATATTAACTTAGGCCTCATCGCCGCTGTCAAACAGGAAGCGGGTATTCACAGTGAGATCATTGGAAACGTGATCGATGCGGCCGCAGAATCCATTACGGCTGATGAAGATCTTCAGATATATACCAGTGGTACCATGAACATCTTCAAGTACCCGGAGCTCACGGATTCGGCCAAGGCCAGCGAGCTCATCAGTACCTTTGAAGATACCAGCGATCTTTCCAGTATCGTTGAGGACACGCTCTCCTCGGAGACCGGTGAGACAGGAATTCAGGTTTACATCGGCAATGAAACTCCGGTTCAGGCCATGAAGGACTGCAGCGTGGTAACGGCAACCTATGAACTCGGTGATGGCATGAAGGGCACGGTAGGCATCATCGGACCGAAGCGTATGGATTACGACAAGGTTATCACTACCCTCAAGAACATGAGACATGCCCTTGATGATCTATATAAAAAGAACTAGCGAAGTAACAGTAGTTAAGGAGGCAATACAAGTTGAGCGACATTAAGAAGAAACCCGCTTCCGCACCTAAGTCCGGCAAGGCCGCAGATGAGAAGATCAAGGAAGAAGTCCTTGAGAACATCATGGAAGAGCTGGAAGAGGAAGCGAAGGATAAAGAGGCCCAGAAGGAATCCGAGGCTAAAGAGGCCGCTTCGGAAGCCGGCAAGGCCGAAGATGCAAAAGAAGACAAAGAGCCCGCTGCAGAAGAGGTGGCTGAGAAGAAAGGTCTTTTCTCCAAAAAAGAGAAAAAGAACCCTCTGCAGGATAAGGTTGATGAACTCAATGACAGAGTTCTTCGCCAGATGGCAGAATTTGAGAACTTCAGAAACAGGACTGACAAGGAGAAGGCTCAGCAGTTTGAAATGGGCCAGGCCAATATCCTTGAGAAGCTCCTTCCGATAGTAGATAATTTCGAGCGAGGCCTTGCAGCCGTTCCCGAAGCCGAGAAGGACGGGGCATTCGCAGATGGCATGAACAAGATCTACAAACAGCTGATGAAGCAGCTTGAGGACCTTGGAGTAACCCCGATTGAAGCTGTGGGTAAAGAATTCGATCCCAACTTCCACAATGCAGTAATGCAGGTTGAAAGCGATGAGTACGAATCCGGAATTGTGGCACAGGAACTTCAAAAGGGATATATGTTCCACGATACCGTGCTCAGACACAGCATGGTAGGTGTTACACCGTAAGGGCGAGGTAGTATTTCGCCATACCGCATATATAGATGAAATGTAAATAATTACGGAGGATAATAAAATGAGTAAAATAATTGGTATCGACCTTGGTACAACAAACAGCTGCGTAGCAGTTATGGAAGGTGGTAAGCCCACCGTTATCGCAAACGCTGAAGGTTCAAGAACAACACCTTCAATCGTTGCATTCACCAAGAATGGTGAGAGAATCGTTGGTGAGCCCGCAAAGCGTCAGGCAGTAACCAACGCTGACAACACAATCGCATCAATCAAGAGAGATATGGGTACAGATCACGGCCGTACAATCGATGGCAAGAAGTACTCACCTCAGCAGATTTCAGCTATGATCCTTCAGAAGCTGAAGGCAGATGCAGAACAGTATCTCGGCGAGAAAGTAACAGAGGCAGTTATCACAGTACCTGCATACTTCAACGATGCTCAGCGTCAGGCAACCAAGGACGCCGGCAAGATCGCAGGTCTTGAGGTTAAGAGAATCATCAACGAGCCCACAGCAGCAGCTCTTGCTTATGGTCTCGACAACGAGAAAGAGCAGAAGATTATGGTTTACGACCTTGGTGGTGGTACATTCGATGTATCTATCATCGATATCGGTGACGGCGTTATCGAAGTTCTTTCAACAAACGGTGATACACACCTTGGTGGTGATGACTTCGACCAGGCAATCATCAACTGGATGGTTCAGGATTTCAAGAATAAAGAAGGTGTTGACCTTTCAGGCGACAAGATGGCTATGCAGAGACTTAAAGAGGCTGCAGAGAAGGCTAAGAAGGAACTTTCTTCTTCTACAACAACAAACATCAACCTTCCTTTCATTTCAGCAGGAGCTGATGGCCCTAAACACTTTGATGTAGACCTTACAAGAGCTAAATTTGAAGAGCTCATTCATGACCTCGTTGAGAAGACAGCAATCCCTGTACAGAACGCTATGAAGGATGCAGGTCTTACAAATTCAGATATCGGAAAGGTTCTCCTTGTTGGTGGATCAACTCGTGTTCCTTGTGTAGTTGAAAAGGTTAAACAGCTCACAGGTCAGGAGCCTTCCAAGAACCTTAACCCTGATGAGTGTGTAGCTATCGGTGCTTCTATCCAGGGTGGTAAGCTTGCAGGTGATGCAGGTGCAGGCGATATCCTTCTTCTTGATGTAACACCCCTTTCACTTTCAATCGAGACAATGGGTGGTGTTGCTACAAGACTTATCGAGCGTAACACAACTATTCCTACTAAGAAGAGCCAGGTATTCTCTACAGCAGCTGATAACCAGACAGCAGTAGATATCAACGTTCTGCAGGGTGAGAGACAGTTTGCTAAAGATAATAAGTCACTTGGACAGTTCAGGCTTCATGGAATTCCTCCGGCAATGAGAGGTGTTCCTCA
>JAILFT010000070.1 GCA_024697425.1 Butyrivibrio sp.
AGCAACATGTCTCAGGGAGCTTCAAACCTGGCAGAGGGTGCAACAGACCAGGCTGCTGCAGTGGAGGAGCTGACAGCATCGGTAAACTCCATTACCGAGCAGACCAAGCAGCTGGCTGAAGTTGCCGAGAGAAGCAAAGCAATGGCAACTTCCGTTCGGGACAATGCAGAGACCAGTGCCCGCAAGATGCATCTCGTAACAGATGCCATGACAAGGATCACAGAGGCCTCCGCCGAGATCGAGCAGGTTACCAACTCCATCGAGGCCATTGCCAAACAGACATCCCTCCTTGCCCTCAATGCCTCCATTGAGGCAGCAAGAGCAGGCGAGACCGGAAAAGGCTTTGCGGTTGTTGCCGATCAGATCGGTAAACTGGCAGACCAGTCCAGCGAAGCAGCCAAGAATACCCACCAGCTCATCGCCGACACTATGGATGAGATCAGCAACGGTAACTCCGTAGTGGCAGAGACCACCGAAGCTCTCGACGCAATGCAGCACAGCGTAGAAGAGATCACGGAGATGATCATCGAGACCGGTGACCTTGCAGAGCAGCAGGCCCAGAGCATGGACGAGATCGACAAGGGAATCGAGATGATCTCAAGCGTAGTTCAGAACAACTCCGCGACCGCTGAGGAATCCAGTGCAGTATCCCAGGAACTCTCCGAGCAGTCCGAAAGCCTGAACAATCTCATCGGCCAATTCACCATCAACGGCTGACACCATCCTCACCAACTCATATAGCTACCAAAGCCCTTTGCGCATGGCATGATCCGGCGTGGGGGGCTTTTTTTCGTACATTTTGCCGATGCCCGGCCCTTCCTCTCGGCGCGTACGCTTAAATCCGTACCGGGAAAAAGGGCCGGGGAAGAACGGCAAAATGTACGAAAAAAAGCGATATATTCAGGTTGTGAAATTTGGGGTTTTAGGGTATTATATTTGCTGATAATTTTTTGACGAGAGTGTTATATAAGGAAGAGAGATATGGAGAATAAAGAGAAGACGCCTGTGTGGAAGCGAGTTCTGGCATGGGTTGGAATAGTGATACTGGTGGGTATGTATCTGGTGCTGCTTTTTGAGGCGATTACAGGTTCACCTGATACTTACAATGTGTTTATAGGATGTGTTGCTGCTACCATTGCGGTGCCGATCGTGCTGTGGCTTTTGATCTGGTCCATCGGTGCTCTTACGGGAAGACATACAGTGGCTTCACTGGATCCCATGACCAGTAATAAGAGACATGACAAGTATGGCAATGTGATTCCGGATGGGGATATCAATACGGTCGTATTTGATATAGGAAATGTTCTGACGGATTTTGTGTATAAGGACTTCATTAAGAATCAGGGCTACGATGATGATATGGTTGCCAGGATTTCTGCCGCATCAGTGGAGAGCAAGGACTGGACAGAGATTGACAGAGGCATTCTTACCCATGAGGAGCTCATGGAGAGATTTGCAGCCAACGATCCCGGGATTGCCGAGGTGTTCCCGAAGGTATTCGATGATCTTCACGGAATTGTAATAGGCAGAGAAACGGCTATTCCCTGGATAAAGGCGCTGAAGGCCGCAGGGTATCAGGTTCTGGTGCTTTCAAACTTCAGTGAACGCGCTTTAAATGGCTGCAGGGATGCCATGAAATTCCTGGATGAAGTTGACGGCGGAATCCTGAGCTACAGAGAGAAGCTGGTCAAGCCTGACGAAGCGATATACAGGCTTCTTATGGAGCGCTATGGTCTTGAGGCAGACAAGACGGTATTTATCGATGATACCCCTGTTAATATCGAAGCTGCAAGAAAGCTTGGATGGAAGGGTATTATATATAGAAACTATGATCAGGTTGTTGAAGAACTTCACAACCTTGGGGTTAAGTATTAAAAAGTTTTACGGAGGAGATTATAACTATGAAGATTTGTCCTAATTGCGGAACAGAACTGCCCGATAACGCAGCCTTCTGCTCCTACTGCGGAACCGGAGTTGCAGCCACAGACTCTTTTTCACAGGGAGCATTCTCAGGCCAGGCACAGTATCAGTCTGCGCCTCAGATGCAGAACAGTAGTGAGATGCAGTTCCACACTCAGGTTCAGCCTGAGACACAGAATCAGGTAAAGGGATTTGATCCTAATGCCTACAACGCAGCACCTGCTTACGATACCGCTAATTCACAGGTTCAGTATTACAACTATCATGACAACCCCGGTGCCACCTACAGAAGAGATGAGGGGCTTGCCACAGCAATCAAGGTGTTCATGGTCATCGGATGCGTATTGAGTATCAACTTCCTTTGCATCCCGCTGATCTGGAAGATTCCCATGACAATACATGCCTTTAAGAAGCTCAACAATGACGAGGCAATGGGAACAGGATTTAAGGTTTGCTCACTTCTTTTCTGCAACCTGATAGCCGGAATCATGATGTTCATCATCAAGGATGAGGACATGCCTTTCCAGAGATAATTTTCGTCTGTACTTTTTATAAGGGACTTGCTATAATATTTGCAAATGGCCGAAAGCCAGATAAGGAGCGGGTTTTTGATGAGTATTGAAAATGACAACAATGTCAATGAGAACAGCGTTGAAGATATAGTTTCAAGATATCGTCCGGAACTTTTGAAGCTTGTTCCGTATTTGAACTGGCTGAAGGACAATGCGGCCCATGATGTGGCCCAGAGTTATTCCAACAGTGAACTTAAGTCAATGCCGTTCCCTGTTTATGACTCGAATCTGCTAAGCTTTGTAAAGGCAGCGCAGAACACCAATCTGCTGGACAGAAATTATGTCTATGTTTATTCCAGGAACCGCTTAAATAGTGCCAAAGATGAGCTTTCTTTCATTCAGAACGCACAGATCTCCAATATGGATGATCTTGCGGGAATCCTTTCCAAGTACATTTTGTCCGGTATGACCAAGGGAACCGTTTGGGCAGAGGGCGTTCGCAACGGAGTCCTCTACAATGTGGTCAGGAAGATGGATGAGCTGGTGAAGTTCTGGGGACAGGAGTCCGTTTAATACAACAGGTGATTTAATCGGGAGGAGAAATGGGAGAGAAATCCGTTCAGAAGAGAAAGTACATTCTTGATAAAGCCAGGTCAGTATTCGCAGACAAGGGATTCAAGGATGTTACCATGAAGGATATAGTTGATGCCTGCGATATCAGCCGCGGGGGTCTTTATCTCTATTTTTCCAGTACAGAAGATGTTTTCCTTGCAGTTCTTGAGGACGAGATAGATGAGGATGATGAGGAAGCCGTTGTTGCAGCTCTTTCCGGAGATGCAACTGCCGGTGATATGTTAGCTCTTTTCCTCAAGGAACAGAAAAAAGAGATCCTTCGCAAGAAGAATAATCTCACTGTTGCTACTTATGAATATTTCTCGATTCATAAGAGCCAGGGCAAGGATAACCCCCTTAAGAATCAGTTTGATACAGCGGTACGAATCGTTGAGAAGCTTATAGAGAACGGCGTAGAAAGCGGCGAATTTTATTGCGAGAACCCTGTCGGATGTGCCCGCAATCTGATGTACGTGGTGGAAGGGCTTAAGATAGCCTCCAAGACCATCGGCGTTACTGAGGAAGCCATTGACAGAGAGCTTATGTATGTATTAGAGGGATTAGTGCCCGATGAATTAAATAATTAATGACAAGAAAAAGTGCTTAAGTTTCAACCTAAGCACTTTTTTCAAAATAAAGGTCTAAAAGAGGAGAGAATATGAGCGCAGTAAAGAGAGTCTATGTTGAAAAGAAGAAACCCTTTGCGGGAAAGGCGAAAGAGCTTTTGGGAGAGATATCGGGGTATCTCGGAATCAAGAGCGTTGAGGACGTAAGGATCTTCATCAGATATGATGTGGAGAATGTGTCCGATGAGGTTTTTGAAAAGGCCTGCACTACGGTATTTTCAGAGCCCCCTGTGGATATTCTTTACAGGGAGTCAATTGACGTGCCGGCGAATGCAAAAGTATTCAGTATAGAGGCTCTTCCGGGACAGTTCGATCAGAGAGCCGATTCTGCAGAGCAGTGCGTAAGATTCATCAGGGGAGATGAGGCACCTGTTATCAGAACAGCGGTTACATATATGCTTATCGGCAATGTCTCCGACGAGGAAGTGGAGAAGATCAAGAACTACACCATGAACCCGGTGGATTCAAGGATCGCATCCGCTGAGAAGCCCGAAACACTGGTGGCTCACTACGACGAGCCGGAGGATGTTGCGGTATTTGACGGCTTCAAGGATATGGATGAAAAGAGCCTTAAAGACCTCTACGAGTCTTTGGGACTTGCCATGACCTTCAATGATTTCAAGTGGATACAGCAGTACTTTGCATCAGACGAGCACAGAGATCCCACCATGACAGAGATCAGGGTGCTGGATACCTACTGGTCTGACCACTGCCGTCACACCACCTTCGGAACCGAGCTTACGGATGTTAAGTTTGGCGACGGCTTTTACAGAGCACCTATCGAGGGTGCCTACAAGGATTACCTTGCAGCAAGAGACTCTCTTTACAAGACCGACGACAAGAAGAAGGAGAAATTCATCTCTCTTATGGATATAGCCCTGATGGGCATGAAGAAACTCAAGGCAGACGGAATCCTCACAGACATGGAGGTATCCGAGGAGAACAACGCCTGCACGGTTGTGGTTCCCGTGGAAGTTGATTACGGGAAAGGACCTGAAACCGAGAACTGGCTTGTATTCTTCAAGAATGAAACTCACAACCATCCCACTGAGATCGAGCCTTTCGGTGGCGCTGCAACATGTCTTGGCGGCGCCATAAGAGATCCTCTCTCAGGAAGAGGCTATGTATATCAGGCAATGCGAGTTACCGGTGCAGCCGATCCCACAGTTCCCGTTGCAGACACCATGAAGGGCAAACTCTCCCAGAAGAAGCTGGTTAGAGGCGCTGCTTCCGGATATTCATCCTACGGTAACCAGATAGGCCTTGCAACAGGCTATGTAAAAGAGATATATCATCCCGGATACGTTGCTAAGAGAATGGAGATCGGTGCCGTTATGGGCGCAGCTCCTCAGGAGCACGTGATCCGTGAGAGCGCAGATCCCGGAGATATCATCATTCTCCTGGGCGGAAGAACTGGACGTGATGGCTGCGGCGGAGCAACAGGTTCCTCCAAGGCCCATGACAGCAAGTCCTTGACCAGCTGCGGAGCTGAGGTTCAGAAGGGTAATGCTCCCACAGAGAGAAAGCTTCAGAGGCTCTTCAGAAGACCTGAAGTCAGCGAGCTTATCAAGAAGTGTAACGACTTTGGTGCCGGCGGAGTTTCAGTTGCCATCGGCGAACTTGCTCCCGGCCTTGATATCAACCTTGACCTTGTTCCCAAGAAGTACGCAGGTCTTGACGGCACAGAGCTTGCCATCTCCGAGTCTCAGGAGAGAATGGCGGTTGTTGTAGCGCCCAAGGATACCGAGCAGTTCCTTGCCTATGCAGCAGAGGAGAACCTTGAGGCTGTAAAGGTTGCGGTTGTCACTGAAGAACCCAGACTTGTTCTTAACTGGCGCGGCAAGAAGATCGTTGATATAAAGAGATCCTTCCTGGATACCAACGGAGCTCACCAGGAGACTACAGTTGAGGTTGAGATCCCCGAAAAGAGCGACAACTATCTTGAGAAGACTGCTTCCGAGAAGGTGGAACAGGCTCTTTCAAAGGGCAGCCTTAAAGAGGCATGGATCGCCGAGATGTCAGACCTTAACGTATGTTCACAGAAGGGCCTTGTGGAGATGTTCGACTCCTCAATCGGCGCAGGCTCTGTACTTATGCCTTACGGCGGTAAGTATCAGCTCACCGAGACCCAGGCCATGATTGCCAAGCTTCCCGTTCTTTCTGGCAAAACAGATACAGTTACAATGATGAGCTACGGCTTTGATCCTTTCCTTTCAAGCTGGAGCCCTTATCACGGTGCAGCTTACGCTGTGACAGAGTCCGTTGCAAGGATCGTTGCCAGCGGCGGAGATTACAGGAACCTCCACTTCACCTTCCAGGAGTACTTCAAGAGAATGACCGAGGATCCCACTCGCTGGAGCCAGCCTTTCACAGCACTTCTTGGAGCATATGAAGCTCAGATGAAGTTCGGCATCGCCTCCATCGGCGGCAAGGACTCCATGTCCGGATCCTTCAACGAGATAAACGTTCCGCCTACACTGGTTTCCTTCGCGGTTGACGTTGCAAAGCTCTCCGATGTCATTACTCCCGAGCTTAAGACCCCCGGCAACAAGCTGGTTCAGTTCAAGATCGCAAGAGATGAGTATGACCTTCCGGATTACGATAAAGTAAAGGCTCTCTACGGTCAGGTAAAAGAGCTGATGGCTGCAGGCAAGATCGTGTCTGCTTACGCAGAGGACTGCTACGGAATCGC
>JAILFT010000218.1 GCA_024697425.1 Butyrivibrio sp.
CAGGAGTATATCATTGAAAAGCTCAATACCAATATCAAGGATCTTTATGAAACCATAGACACCTGGGAAGAAATAGGGGCTCAGCTTAAGGCAGAAAACATAAGACTCACTGAGGAAAATAAGAGGCTGGAGCTTAAGATCGATGATGTGGAGGAGCTTCTGGAGGAAGTCTCGGACATTGCTTATGACAAGGCGTGCGAATGAGAGGTTCTATTCTCATATGAAGACAGAGTCTTTGGTTGATCTTAAGGATATCCTTAACAGAGCATGCCAGACAAATGGTGCACCAGATGCACAAAACGAATCTATACACACACATACACACACCAAAATCGTCGATTTTGGACAAATAAAAAATACCAGAAAGCCCATAAACACTAGACTTTCCGGCATTTAACCCTTAGAGCGATAGACGGGGCTCGAACCCGCGGTCTCGACCTTGGCAAGGTCGCGCGTTACCAACTACGCCACTATCGCATATATGTAAAGTCGCTTGCGCGACAGCAAAATAAATAGTATAGTATTTTGTTTTACTTGTCAACAGGTTTTTTGCAAAAAAATAAAACATTGAAAAATAAAAGGGAAGTATTGACAACAGGCGCATTTCCGCAAAATAATAAAGAAATACTTTATCACGTTAATGCGGAGGAGAATTCTATGTTTATCGACACTTTCTGGTCATTGCTTCCGGCAATCATCGCCATTGCCCTGGCACTCATCACCAAAGAGGTTTATTCATCCCTGTTTATCGGAATTGTAGTGGGGGGACTGCTGTACTCGAGCTTCAGCTTCACGGGGATGATCAATCATGTATTCGTTGAGGGCATGATAGGTCAGCTCTCGGATCCCTGGAATGTGGGAATCCTAATCTTCCTGGTAGTTCTGGGAACCATGGTCATGCTCATGAACAGGGCCGGCGGCTCGGCTGCCTTCGGTAAATGGGCTGTTTCCCATGTTAAGACCAAGGCCGGCGCCCAGGTGGCTACCATTGTTCTTGGAATGCTGATCTTTATTGATGACTATTTTAACTGCCTTACAGTGGGATCGGTTATGCGTCCTGTAACGGACAAACACAAGATATCCAGGGAGAAGCTGGCATATCTCATAGATGCAACTGCAGCACCTATCTGTATCATCGCCCCTATCTCGTCCTGGGCAGCAGCTGTTACCGGCTTTGTTGACGGGGTTAACGGCCTGACACTTTTTGTCCGCGCCATTCCCTATAACTTCTATGCGCTTCTCACCATTGTAATGATGTTTGGACTGACGGCAATGAAATTCGACTATGGCCCCATGAGACAGGCTGAAGAGCATATTAAGGTAAAAGAAATTGTGACTGCCTTCGGGGATGGTGAGGGACTTCTGGGAGCCAGCGACCAGCCCACTCCGCCTGTTTCTTCAAAGGGAAAGGTTATCCACCTGATATTCCCCATTGTGACACTTATCATCTGCTGCGTTATCGGAATGATCTATACCGGCGGTTTCTTTGAGGGAACCAATTTCGTTGATGCCTTCTCAGGATCTGATGCTTCCGTAGGCCTTGTATATGGCTCTGTCGCAGCGTTGATTCTTACAATTGTCTTTTTCCTGCTGACAGGTGTTCTGAGCTTCAAGGAATGCATGAATTCAATTCCCGAGGGCTTTAAGAGCATGGTTCCCGCTATTCTGGTGCTTACCTTTGCCTGGACACTTAAGTCCATGACAGACTCTCTTGGCGCAGCCAACTATGTTGCGGGAATATTTGAGAGCTTTGCGGATAACGGCGCTATCATGAGCCTTATCCCCGCAGTGGTATTCATAATCGCAACTTTCCTGGCTTTTGCCACAGGAACTTCCTGGGGAACCTTCGGTATCCTGATACCTATCGTTGTTAATGTGTTTGGCTCAAATATGAACAATGAGCTGATGATAATAGCCATCTCCGCATGTATGGCAGGAGCTGTTTGCGGTGACCACTGCTCGCCTATCTCCGATACAACTATAATGGCCAGTGCCGGCGCCCAGTGTGACCACATCAAGCACGTATCCACTCAGCTTCCATACGCTATAACGGCAGCCGCAGTTTCTTTTGTGGCATATATCATTTCCGGTTTCTTCAGAAACTGGCTGCTTTGCCTGCCAATAGGTGTAGTGCTTATGCTTGGTACATTGTTTGCAATGAAGAAGATTCAAAAATGAGCCCTCGACTCCGTCCCCAGGAATCATTGGGCTGGAAATTGAATGTAAATTTTAATATTGACACGCAAGATTCTGTCAATTATACTGATGCCTAAATATTTTCAGACAGAATCAGGTGCGGCGTATATAAGCCTCATCAGACTACAGGAAGTTTGATGAGGTTTTTTATATAAAAAAACGGCAGGAGGAGAATATTATGGAACTGATCAGAGTACAGGATTCGGACTACAGAAAGACTTACGAGCTCTATATGTCTTTTCCCGAAAACGAGAACGGTTACATGAATAATGTGTATGGATATGACTACGACAGGTTCCTCAAGTGGATCGAGAAGAAGCGCAACTGGTCATTGGGAAAAGAGCTGCCGGAGGGCTTCGTTGCAGACACAACCTATGTGCTAGCGGACGGCGACACCTATGTGGGAGTATTCAATCTTCGCCATTACCTGAACGATTTTCTGAGAGAAGGCCCCGGCCACATCGGCTACTGCATCTCGAAGCAGTACCGTGGAAAGGGCTATGCCACAAAGGGATTGGAGCTGACACTGGGAAAGGCGAGGCAGATGGGGATCCATGAAGCTTATCTTTCGGTGAACAAGGACAATCCCGCAAGCCTGCGGGTACAGCTCAAAAACGGAGCATATATCCACCATGAAAACGATAAGGAATACTTTACCAGGATAAATGCCATCAAGGATGGTGCCACAAGGCAGGAGATAGTTGGGCAGTTCTACGCTCAGTACGACGAGGATATTCGTCTTGAAAGGAGCGTCCACGGGAGGCTTGAGTACGCCACCACCATGCACTACATCCATAAATTTGCAAAAGAGGGATCGAAGGTGCTGGAGATTGGTGCCGGAACCGGAAGATACTCCATCGCCCTGGCAAAGGAAGGCTTTGACGTCACGGCTGTTGAACTGGTGGAAAGTAACCTTGCCGTGCTGCGGGAGCACAGTGCCGGCCTTGATAACTTAAGATCCCTTCAGGGAGACGCCACAAAGCTGGACGACCTTCCGGACAACACCTTTGATGTGACGCTTGTGTTCGGGCCTCTTTACCACCTCTATGAAAAAGAGGAAGTGAATAAAGCCATCGATGAGGCAATCCGTGTCACGAAGAAGGACGGCGTTATCCTGTTTGCGTTCATATCCGTATTTGCCATCATGTATTCGAACTATTTTACCGGCAACTGGGGAGAGGGTCAGGAAGAGAACTTCACTCAGGATTATAAGGTAAGGCATTTCAAGGAGCAGCTCTTTACGGGATACGATGTTACCGGGTTCGAGGATCTGTTTTTGGGAAAAGAGGTATCGTGGATCACTACCACAGGTGTGGACGGCCTTATTG
Organism: Butyrivibrio sp.; assembly: GCA_024697425.1. Lineage (GTDB taxonomy): Bacteria > Bacillota > Clostridia > Lachnospirales > Lachnospiraceae > Butyrivibrio. The sequence goes on from JAILFT010000218.1 coordinate 3,525, forward strand.
AGCCCATAGAAAGAAGGGCGGATTTTGCTGTATCCGATGAGAACTTTAAAAAGCTTGCCGCCTGGTATCTGGCGTTCTCCGAGAAAAGGGAACTTCTTGGCAACACAAACCACCTGCTGTATATCTGCAGGAAAAAATGAGCCCTCGACTCCGTCCCCAGGGACCATTCCGGGCTTCAGACAATGAAAAAAGGACATCCGATGGGATGTCCTTTTTAAGAGCGATAGACGGGGCTCGAACCCGCGGTCTCGACCTTGGCAAGGTCGCGCGTTACCAACTACGCCACTATCGCATTTGAAGTCACTGATAATAACTGCGACAACGAATTGATTTTAGAATATAATTAATGTATTGTCAACATATATTTTTGATTTTCATCATTCATCAATTTTCAGCAATCACAAAGAGAGGTTTTAATACATGGCAGATACAAGGCAGATAACAATCGCTGACGCAAGGGCATATCTTAAGAATGGGCAGGGCCGCGAGTTTAAGGCCGGCGGCGCCTGGATCTACGACAACGAAGTGGACAGGGTCGAAGGCTCTTTTGACAATGGTGATGTGATAGAGCTTCTTGATTTCGACGGTTATTTTCTGGGCTATGGCTTTATTAACACAAAGTCCAAGATCAGGATCCGCATGATGTCCAGGAAGAAGGACCACCCTGTGTGTGAAGAGCTTATTGAACGCAGGGTCCGCGACGCCTGGAACCACAGAAAGGCTGTAATGGCAGGCTATATAGCACAGTACCTCGCCCCGGAAGACGCTGCCAATAAGGGAAAAGAACCTTCGGCTGACCAGCTTACACGGCTCTCCTGCAGACTGATCTTCGGTGAGGCGGACTTCCTTCCCGGAATTACCATAGACAAATTTGCAGATGTTCTTGTTATCGAGTCATTGGCCCTTGGCACCGACAGGATGAAGAACATTATTCTCGATGCCTGCAGGATGGTGCTTTTGGAGGACGGCGTCATACTTCGCGGTATCTACGAGAGGAGCGACGCCAAGGTTCGTGAGCTTGAAGGCCTTGAAAGGATCAAGGGCTTTATCGGAGAGCCCTTCGATACGAAGGTTCTTATAGAAGAAAACGGCGTTAAGTACTACGTGGATGTGGAAAACGGCCAGAAGACCGGATTTTTCCTTGACCAGAAGTTCAACAGGCAGGCCATAAGAGGCCTGTGCAAGGGCGCTAAGGTGCTGGACTGCTTTACCCACACCGGCTCTTTTGCCTTAAATGCGGCAGCAGGCGGGGCGGCATCCGTCCTTGGAGTGGACGCATCAGACCTTGGCTGTGAACAGGCCAGGGAGAATGCTGCGCTTAACGGCCTTGAGAGCATAGCTTCTTTTCAATGTGCTGATGTATTTGAGCTCCTTCCGGACCTTGAGAAAAAGGGCGAGAAATTCGACGTTGTTATCCTTGACCCGCCGGCGTTCACAAAGTCCAGAGCCTCCATCAAGAAGGCTGTCACCGGCTACAAGGAGATCAACCTGCGTGGAATGCGCCTTGTAAAGGACGGCGGATATCTTGCCACCTGTTCCTGCTCACATTTTATGGATGAGGAGCTGTTCCTTAAGACCATAGCCGACGCTGCCAGGGATGCCCACAAGCGCCTCAAGCAGGTGGAATTCAGGCAGCAGGCCGCTGACCATCCTATTCTCTGGGGCGGAGCAGCATCTTACTATCTGAAATTTGTGATCTTTCAGGTTGTTGATGAGATGTGACAATCTGTCATAGCAACTGTCCCGGCAATAGAGCAAAAGGGCAGGACTTTAGGGGGAGCAGAAGAGTCATGAAAGAGAGGATCCTTAAACTCAAAGAAAACATGGAAAAGAGAATTGTGGGAAAGGGCGAGGTTATCGACAGGATCATCATAGCTCTTTTGGCAGAGGGGCATGTGCTTTTGGAGGATGTGCCCGGTGTTGGCAAGACCACCCTGGCAAAGGCCCTGGCTGATTCTGTGTCTCTTTCCTTTGCAAGGGTGCAGTGCACTCCTGATACCATGCCATCGGACATCACCGGTATCTCTGTCTATGATAAGGAAAAGGGGACTTTTTCAGTAATGCCGGGACCTGTCATGAACAATATAGTTCTGGCGGACGAACTAAACCGCACTTCCCCCAAGACCCAGTCGGCTCTTTTAGAGGTGATGGAGGAGCACAGAGTTACCATAGACGGAACTTCATACCCTGTTCCGGAGCCCTTTATGGTCCTCGGAACACAGAACCCATCTGAGATGGCCGGAACCTATCCCCTTCCGGAGTCGCAGCTTGACCGCTTTATGATGAAGCTCTCCGTGGGCTATCCCGAAATGAGCGCTTCAGAGGATATGGCCAGAAGATTCCTTGAGGGCAGCCTTCATGATAAGACAGAGCCGGTTCTTACCGGCGGTGACATCACTGATATGAAACGGGAAGTCAGCTCCATCGCTGTTCACGACAATCTCCTTTCCTACGGAGCAGCCATTGTGGATGAGACCCGCAAAAGATCCGAGATCTCTGTGGGGGCATCTCCGAGAGCTCTTTTGTCCATGATCCGTTGTGCCCAGGCCATCGCATACCTGGCGGATAGAGATTTCTGTATTCCGGAGGACATCCTTGAGGCAGCAAAGCTGACAATCCCCCACAGGCTGATACTTACCGGGGAGGCGAGACTAAGCCGCATGACAGGAGCCGAACTTCTGGAAGGCATTTTAAGAAAGATCAGGGTGCAATGAAAGTATCATTTGCCACAAAGAATCTTTTAATCTATCTTGCAGCACTTATTGCCGGCATCGTATTTGCAAGCTTCTATGGCGGCCCGGTGGCCTATGCGCCTCTGGCAGCTCTATTGCTTTTTCTGCCGGTTTCCGTCATTTATATTCTTGTTTCCTTCAAGCTCCTTAGAGTCTATCAGGAGATTGAGGTTCACAAACTCACCAAGGGTGAAGTTCACAAGTACCGGGCGGTTTTTGAGAACGCCGGTATTTTTCCCATACACAACATGGCAGTGGGAATCTACAAGGACCGCTGCAATCTATATGAGATACCGGAAGGCACCCGCATCAGCCTTGATGCCCACGAGAAAAAGGAGCTGTTTTCCGGAATAAACTGTCTCTTTGCCGGGGCATATTACATTGGCGTCGAAACCCTCACATTTTCCGATCCCTTTCATATCCTTGAAATGACTTTTGATGTCTCCTATTCCTTCAGGGCTCTGGTCAAGCCCAGGATAACGGACATCGCAGGAAAGGCTCTGGACCTGGAGAACCTCATTAACAGCACCGGGCAAAAGAGCTATAGGCTATACGAGGACACTCCGGGGAATGACCTCAGGGTTTATCAAAAGGGAGATGCCATCTCTTCTGTAAACTGGAAGGTTTCCGCCAGGCTCTCGGAGCTGATGGTGAGACTTCCCGACAGAATGGAGAAGAGGACAGTCACCATCATCATGAACGCCTGCAACATCCCCGAAAGGGAGTGGGATACGGAGTTTCTAAAGGGGCGGGACTTCTTCCTGGAATTTGTGGTTTCCGCAGCCAGGCACTTTTCCGATCAGGGAATTCCCGTGACCATAATCTATCCCGCGGGGAAGATCGTTGAAGCAAGGATCGACTCCCGGGACAGCTTTAATACATTCTATGAGAGCGTTTCGGAGGGACTGTTCTACTCATCCGAGGCGGAATACAGGAAGCTTCAGGAACTGATAACCATCCACAGGGAAACCGGAAATAACACAGACACCTGGATCACAATCAATGAGCAACCAAAGGACAAGGACAATTTCATCGAGATTTATGAGTGAAGCTGTGGGGCATCTTCTGGCCTTTTGCTTTGCTGCGGTTTTTTATGAGATCTACGGGATCTTTGGCGGAGAAGCAGAACGGATTCCCGGCGCCTTTATGCCCTTTTTTACGCTGGGAGCTTTCTTTGTCTGCTGCATCTTAGAGCAGATATTTTCGATATTTGTCAGCAGCAGGATCGCAGCTCTTTTCTCCTTGCTGCCGCCGCTGGTACTTATTCTTGTGATGAGGGGCAGCAGCGTCCTTAAAGGTGCGGCGAGCGCAGTTATCCTTGGAGTTGTCTTAAGGCTGTGCATCGTCTTTTTGGAGCAGAGAAGGAAACTTCTCATATTTACTGTGCTCATTCTGGATGCAGTCACCTTGTATCTGTATTTTTACCGGGGGAGCTTTAAGGGCAAGGACCTGTCCGCAAAGATTTTGTGCGTCTTCCTTGTTATCCTTTCCATGTGGGCAGTTCAGGCTCTTTTTGAAAAGGGAAAAGAGCTTTATCCAATACAGCTTTTTCTGTGCCTTGGCGCAGCAGCTGCGTTTTTTCCCATGGGAGAAAAACCCATTGACTGGTCGCCGGTGGTCAGAGCCGGAGAGAAGATTTCCTCCGGGATAGAAACCGCGGCGGAAAATCTCTCCTACTATTTTGCGTCGCCACTTGGAGAGAAGTATGTTGCAGGCTACAGCTCTTTTTCCTTAAAAGGCGGGAAAGTAGAGGGCTCAGAGAAAGTGCAGCTGATACTTGAGATGAAGGACCGGCCCTATCACACCTTTACGGATGAGGAAACGGGAGAGACTTTAAGCATGCGAAAGACCCTGTATCTCACCGGGGGAAGGGGCGTGGATGAAGCCTGGTTTGTGGGCTTTTTGGGATACCTTTACGAAAACGGCGTGGACAGTGAAGAGGTATCACTTTTTTCAAATATTGAGGAAGTTGACATAGAGTACGCTTACCTTGATACCCACGACGAGATAGCGCCTTCCACGGCGTTTCTTCTGACACAGTGGGATGAGAAGGTGACTGGCGGTCGTAGCGTCTCCCTTCACAGGAAGGGCTACCGGACAAAGGCAATGTATTTGGATATCGACTACGGAAGTCCGTATCTTGCTGATTTGTTAAGGTCCGGAGGTGGCCGGAGCGTTCCCGACTATGAGACTGCCTGCAGCTACGCTAAGGATCTGTGGGGCATAGAGCTTACCAAGGCTCTTTCTTTAGAAGAATACGAGGCAGCGGGAAAAGAGCTGTCCCGGGCGGAAGCGGAGCCGGATGATAACTACCTTGATGTTACCGGGGCGGACGAAAAGCTGAAGGCCCTTGCCGGAGAGATCACCGGGAGTAGTAAGACAGACTATGACAAATGCAGGCAGATAGAGAGCTATCTTCGCCAGTACACCTATGACACCAATGCCGTTGGCGGCTACGACCCGGACTCCGATATGGGAAGCAGCAGGGGGATGGCGGACATTGCAGGCAGGTTCCTCTTTGATACCGGAAGGGGGTACTGTGTTCATTTCACATCCTCCATGGTGATGCTTCTTAGATTGTCGGGGATTCCCGCCAGAGCAGCGACAGGCTATCGCTATGCCTTTCCTTTTGAAAAGGCTGAGGTGTACAAGGTTGGAAGCAACTGCGCCCACACCTGGCCCGAGGCCTACATTGAAGGGGCAGGCTGGATCCCCTTTGAGCCCACTTCAGGCTATTACACCCTCACGGGAAACTCCTGGCACACGGGAAAAGATAAGGCGGTATCCGGATATCACCCGCCAAAGCCCGCTGCATCTGCCGGAATTGCGGATGAGCAGATCCTGCCGGAGGAAGAAGCCACTTTTGGCGAATCTATTCTTCTGGCTGTTAAGGTAATATGGCCCTTTGCCGCTTCTGCGGTACTTATCGTACTGCTTCTGTTTGTGGGGACACGGGCTTACAAGGCTGTAAGGTACCGCCTCTCTACGCCCGCGCAGCAGCTTCTTGCAGATGTGGAGATGATAAAAAAGAGTCTTTCCGGGATGACCCCGGGCGGGATAGGTGACCGCGGGATTCTGTCGGACTATATTTCTTTTGCACCGGCGGAGTTTCAGGATGACCTTAAGGCTGTCTTTGCGGCAGCCTACAGAGTGCTTTACAGCATGGGAAAAGAGTCAGAGCCCACCGGAGAAGAGAACGAACTGGCCAGAAATCTTAGAAAGTCGCTGGAGAAGGGCAGGGCAGCAGGGGATGTATCCTCTGCATTACGATCGTAGGAATTCCGTGGGGCAAGCAGTACTTTAAGATTGCCAAGGTCGCGCTCAGTCCCTTCGGCGCCAGAATTGTCAGGGAACATGTTTTATAATTTCGCATATTAGATTGTGCGCAAGTTAAACAAGTGATAGTATAGTTGATGTGGGCAAAAGAGCCTGCATCAACTATTTTTATATTGCGGGAGCGACAGTTCCCGATAGGAGAACAGAATGATGACAGATTACAAGCTGCTTGCAGCACAGATAAAAGCACTGGCAGCGGACGAACCCCATTACATCCCCGTGATGTCCAATGCGTCCGCTCTTTTATATGACAACATGGAGGACCTTAACTGGGCCGGCTTCTACCTTATGAACAAGGGCTCACTTATGCTTGGACCCTTCCAGGGAAAGGTTGCCTGCATCAGGATCGAGGTTGGAAAGGGTGTCTGCGGTACCGCAGTGGCTGAGGATAAGACCCAGCTGGTAAAAAATGTCCATGAATTCCCTGGACACATCGCTTGCGACAGTGCATCCAATTCCGAGATCGTAGTGCCTATCCACAGAGGCGGCGAAGTGGTTGCGGTCCTTGATATCGACAGCCCGAGCCTTAACAGGTTTGATGAGGCTGACAGGGAAGGCCTTGAGCTGTTTGTCCGCACACTTGAAGAATCTATGGATCTTAATACAATCTGACACAGAAACGGAGAAGAACATGGGACAGAAAATATCTTTTTCCAGTGATTACACAAGAAACGCTCATCCCGCCATCATTAAGAGGCTGACGGATATGGGCCTTGAGCAGAATGTTGGCTACGGCACTGACCCTATCTGCGAGAGCGCTGCAGAGAAAATAAAGAAGGCCTGTGAGTGCCCGGGGGCTGAAGTTTTCTTCCTTGTGGGAGGAACCCAGACCAATCAGACCATAATCGACATGCTCCTTGAATCCTACGAGGGAGTTGTAGCGGCAGGGACCGGACATATCGCAGCCCATGAAGCGGGGGCCATCGAGTTTTCAGGCCACAAGGTGCTTACACTTCCAAGTGAGGGAGAAGAGACCGACACCGAAAAGTACGGCTCGAATGTTGGCAAGATTTCCGCAAAAGACCTCAAAGCTTACCTTGATACCTTTTTTGCCGACGGAAATCACGAGCACATGGTATTCCCGGGAGCGGTCTATATTTCCCATCCTACGGAGTATGGAACTCTCTACACAAAGAAGGAGCTTTCGGACATTTCAGAAGTCTGCAGACAGAGGCAGATACCTCTTTTCCTGGATGGAGCAAGGCTGGGATACGGTCTTATGAGTAAAAGAACCGACGTTACCCTGAGGGACATTGCGCAGCTGACAGATGTCTTTTACATCGGAGGAACCAAGGTGGGAGCCATGTTCGGAGAGGCAGTGGTGTTCACAAAAGGCGGAAAGCCAAGGCACCACGTTCCCATCATCAAACAGCACGGAGCGCTTCTTGCAAAAGGCTGGCTCTTGGGAGTTCAGTTCGACACATTGTTCACAGATGACCTTTACTTCAGCATAAGCAAGAATGCCATCGAGATGGCGGAGCTGTTAAGGGAAGGACTCAAGGCAAAGGGCTACAAACTGTTCCTTGATTCTCCCACCAACCAGCAGTTCATCATTATAGACAATGACAAGCTCAAAGAGCTTGACGAAAATGTCGGCTACAGCTTCTGGGAGAAATTTGATGACTCCCATACGGTCATCAGGCTTGCCACAGACTGGGCTACCACAAGGGAAGATATCGATACTCTTATGAAATATTTATGATGAGTTTTTTGAAAGTCGGGGCATTCGCTAAAGAAGCGGATGCCCTGTTTTTGCGGGTTTCCGCTCTGTCAGATAGGCGCGTTGAAGTATGTACGGTTTAAAGTGTTAAAGTTTTTGTTGACATTGCCTCCCTCCTGCACTTAGTATGGTTAATATAAATCAATTGTATACATGTATAAAACATTATTTTTGTAGGAGGATAAGGTTATGAAGAAAAAGTTATTGTCAGTAATGCTTGCTTCTGCACTGGCCATGAGCATGATCGGATGCGGCAGCTCAGCAGTCAGCGGCGTAGCCGAAGATGCACCCGCACAGAGCCAGGATACAGCAGCACCCGCAGCAGATGCCCAGGATGCAGCAGCACCCGCAGCAGATGCCCAGGATGCAGCAGAGGCCACAGGAGAGGGGTCAGGAGAGGATCTTAACGTTATGCTTGAGACTCCCGTTGAGTCACTTGATCCCCAGCAGGCAACAGACGGAACCTCATTCGAGGTAATTGCAGATTACACAGACGGTCTTATGCAGATGGATGCAGACGGACAGGCAGTTAATGCCGTAGCAGAGAGCTATGAGATCTCAGATGACGGTCTTACCTATACCTTCCACCTTCGTGCAGATGCCAACTGGAGCAACGGCGATCCCGTAACAGCCAACGACTTCGTATTTGCTTGGCAGAGAGCAGTCGATCCTGAGATCGCTTCAGAGTATTCATATATGCTCAGCGACATCGGCCAGATCGTAAATGCACAGGACATCATCGATGGTGCCAAGGACAAGTCAGAGCTTGGAGTAACAGCAGTTGATGACAAGACTCTTGAGGTTAAGCTCAATGTTCCTGTCAGCTACTTCCTCAGCCTTATGTATTTCCCCACTTTCTATCCTGTAAACCAGGCATTCTATGAGAGCGTTGGTGATACATTTGCTACAAGCCCCGAGACAACACTGTCAAACGGCGCATTTGTTCTTGATGATTATCAGCCCGCTGCTACAGCAATCCATCTTACCAAGAACGAGAACTACTACAACGCAGCAAGCGTTAAGCTCGCAGGTCTTAACTACCAGGTAATCCAGGATTCACAGCAGGCTCTTATGAGCTATCAGAACGGCGACCTTGATACCACTCTTGTAAACGGCGAGCAGGTTGACCAGGTTAAGGATGATCCCGCATTCCGTGCTATCGGTGCAGGTTACATGTGGTACATCAGCCCTAACATCAAGGAAGTAAAAGAGCTGGATAACCTCAACATCAGATACGCTATCACAATGGCACTTAACCGCGAGGCCATCACAACAGACGTACTTAAGGATGGTTCCGCACCTACATACACATCAGTTCCTATGGACTTCGCAGCAGGTCCCGACGGATCAGACTTCTCAGCTGACCAGACAATGTTCTCAGATTACTGCAGATATGATGCAGATGCAGCTGTTGAATACTGGAACAAGGGTCTTGAGGAGCTCGGAATCACAGAGCTCAACCTGACAATGATCCACGATGCTGATGATGCACCTATCAAGGTTGCACAGGTTGTTAAGGAGCAGCTTGAGACTACTCTTCCCGGAATCACTGTTGATCTTCAGCAGATGCCCAAGAAGGAGAGAGTTGAGCGTATGCAGGAAGGCGAGTTCGAGATCGCTCTTACACGTTGGGGTCCCGACTACGCAGATCCTATGACCTATCTTGGAATGTGGGTAACAAACAATTCAAACAACTACGGTTTCTGGAGCAACGCCGAGTATGACAAGATCATCGACGAGTGCACAACAGGTGAGACAGCAATGGACCCTGTAGCTCGTTGGGCAGCTCTCTACGATGCAGAGAAGCTTGTTATGGAAGAGGCAGTTATCTTCCCTCTTTACACACAGTGCAATGCTGAGCTTATTTCCACAAGCGTTTCAGGAATTGAGTTCCACCCTGTAGCTCTTAACAGAGTATATAAGAACGCAGTAAAGAACTAATATAATTTAGTAATGATGCGCGGGGATGGATAGTGAAAATCTTATTCCATCCCCGCGTTAATTTTCCTTTGTTGGGGTTATTCAATGAAAAAATACGTAATCAAGCGAGTGGTAACAGCCTTCTTTACCTTGCTGGCCATCACACTTATTCTTTTTATCTTAATGCAGCTCATGCCGGGTTCTCCCTTCAATGACGAGAAACTCAATGACGCGCAGAGAGCTTCGCTTTATGCGAAATATGGCCTGGATCAGCCTATAGTTGTCCAGTTCTTTAAGTATGTCTTCAATATGTTCAAGGGAGATCTGGGAGTAAGTTACAAGATTTCCAAGAACACCCCCATCACGCAGCTCATTGCTTCAAGACTTCCCATCTCAATCGGTGTGGGTTTTGCCGCAGTAATGATCGGTGCTGTGATAGGTCTTTTGCTGGGACTCCTTGCTGCCTTTAAGAAGGACACAGCCTGGGATACCCTTGCAACCATCATTTCCGTAATCGGTGTTTCGGTGCCTTCCTATGTGTTCGCGCTGGCACTGTCCTATCAGTTCGGCTTCAAACTCAAATGGTTCCCGATGCTGTTCTCCGCAAAGGATGTGATCGGATCCAGCGTTCTTCCTTCAATCTCACTGTCCATGTTCACCATGGCTTCCATCGCCCGATTCACAAGGGCGGAGATGATAGAGGTTCTGGGCTCTGACTACATGCTCCTTGCAGAATCAAAGGGTCTTTCAGGAAACAAGCTGATCTTCAGTCATGCCTTGAGGAACGCCCTTATTCCCATCATCACAGTATTGGCGCCGCTTGTTGTTGATCTTATGACAGGTTCACTGGTCGTTGAAAAGATCTTTTCCATCCCGGGAGTCGGATCACTTCTTGTAAACGCAATCCAGTCTAACGACTATAACGTGGTTATAGCCCTTAGCTTTATATATTCCGCAATGTACATCGCGATAATGCTGGCGGTAGATATTCTCTACGGTATTATCGATCCGAGAATCCGTGTAGCAAAGGAGGTGGGCTGATATGGCAGAGACAGCAGCAGTAGTAACAAAAGAACCCTATATCCCCACAGACGCGGATTTCAGACTCAAGGAAAACAACGCTGATATCCTTGTGGATTCCAACTTCGCCTCCCAGAGTTTCTGGAAGGAAGTTGTTGCCAGATTTAAGAAAAAGAAGAGTGCAGTACTGGGACTTATCTTTGTACTGGTCATCACCTTCTTCGCCTTCATCGGCCCGGCCATGAACGATTACACCTATTCGGGACAGGATCTTTCGCAAAAGAACCTTGCACCCAGAATTCCGCTTATTGAGTACACGGGAATGTTTGATGGTCACGAGAACATTCACACTACTTCGGGCACAAAGACAGTAAACTACTACTTCGAGAACAAGCTCACAGATACCTTCTACTGGTTCGGAAGCGACAACTTCGGAAGAGACATCTGGACCAGAACCTGGTCGGGAGCTCAGGTTTCACTTATCATCGCCGTTGCGGCAGCCATCATCGACATGATCATCGGTATGAGCTACGGCCTTATCTCCGGATATTTCGGCGGCAAGGTGGATATGGTGATGCAGAGAATCCTGGAGATCGCCAACGGTATCCCGAGACTGGTTATCGTTACCCTGCTTCTTCTGGTATTCAAGCCCGGTATGCTTACCATCATCGTGGCTCTGATGCTGACAGAGTGGGTAGGAATGAGCCGTATCGCCAGAGCGGAGATGTTAAAACTCAAGGAGCAGGAATTCGTTCTTGCTTCAAGAACCCTCGGCGCAGGCAGCATGCACATCATCTTCAGTGAAGTGCTCCCCAACATTATCGGACCCATCATAACTCAGGTTATGTTCTCAATCCCTACAGCTATCTTCACGGAGGCATTCCTTTCCTTTGTAGGTCTTGGAATTCCGGTACCGAGATGTTCACTGGGATCATTGATCTCAGAGGGCTTTAACAGCTTCACAACACACCCCTATCAGATAATACCGCCTATTGTGGTCATGGCTCTTTTGATGCTGAGCTTTAACCTGGTGGCAGACGGCCTCAGAGAAGCCCTTGATCCAAAGCTTAAGGAGATGTAATACCAGATGAGTGAAGAAAAGAAAAACAGAGAAAAAATACTTGATGTCAGGAACCTGGACATCACGTTTGAGACAACGGCCGGCAAGGTCCACGCCATTCGCGGCGTGAATATAGATCTTTACCAGGGCGAGACTGTTGCCATTGTTGGCGAGTCCGGCTCCGGTAAGTCCGTTACAATGCGCGCAGCTATGGGAATCCTGGCAAAAAACGCAGTGGTAAACAGCGGAGAGATCATCTACAGATACCGCGACAACGTGGGCGGTATCGACTACAATCCCGAGGATGACGCCAATGCAGTATGGAAAGAGGCTGACATCCTCAAGATGGACAAGAAGTGGATCCGCAAGCACATCAACGGTCGAAGGATCGCCATGGTATTCCAGGATCCCATGACCAGCCTTGATCCCACCATGACCATCGGCAAACAGATCATGGAAGGCATGATCTGGCACTACAAGATCGACAAGCAGGACGCCTACAACAGAGCCGTAGGGCTTCTTAAAGAGGTTGGTATAGAGGATGCGGAAAAGAGAATGAAGCAGTACCCTCA
>JAILFT010000040.1 GCA_024697425.1 Butyrivibrio sp.
AAGATCACAAGCATTTCTGACTTCGCTGAAGCTGTAAAAACTGCATCCAAGGGCATCGCAGCCTTTGACCAGCTGGATGAATCCCAGGGCGAAAACACGCTCTTTGGATACGGCGACGGGCAGGGTGCGCACTTTGATTCAATGCTGGCAAAAGTCCTGGAGGAGCTTGGATCGGACTATGCATCCGATTTTGCAGAGGATCTTACTACAGTGGACTCTGTAGGACACACCGTTGACTACAGGCTCAATATGTATTCGCCACTGTACTATCTTCTCTCAAGCTCGGAAGGATACCAGACGTCAAATGTTGCCGGGTACTTCCGCATAAACACAGGTATATGGCAGAGTGACACCGCCGTTAACACTGAGGCAAACCTGGTGCTGGCACTTCAGAATTACGGCTCGGACGTTGACTACAGTTTTGTATGGGGACAGGAGCACACCATGGCAGAAAGAAGCGGCGATTCTACAAGTAACTTCATTGAGTGGGTAAATGAGTGCGTTGCTGCTGAGTCTGAATAAAGTTAATTTTCTTTTTAGGACTTTGTTACAATTCATTCACATTTTGTTTAAGGAACGGCAAAGAGTGCATTGTAATATAAGAATCAAGAAAGAGCAACGAGAAAAACTAAATTTCTTTTTCATAACGGGCTGTCAACGCGTTGGCAGCCCATCCTCCCAAAATATCCGGCCGCAAGGCCGTTTTTTATTGCCGCTATTCAGTACAGAGAATAGGTTGACGTAAACGCCGCTGTGTACGATAGTAAAGAGTGATTTGACATGAAAGAGTAATTTGCTCAGGCAAACACTAATTTGATCAATCAAGCAGCGACTTAATCAGGAGAACAGAAAGCGAAATAATCCCATGAACATAAGGAAGACAACCCTATCCGACCTTCCCACAGTAATGAACATCTACGCCCACGCCAGGAAATTCATGGCGGAGCACGGAAACCCCAGCCAGTGGGGCCCGAGGAACTGGCCACCGGAAGAACTGATCAGGAAAGACATAGATAAAGGCTGCAGCTACGTCTGCGAAGACGAAGGCGTGGTGGTGGGCACTTTCTTTTTTGACCGGGGAAAAGAGATTGATCCCTGCTATCTGGATATCACAGAGGGCGACTGGATCGGAGATGACACCTACGGCGTGGTACACAGGATTGCTTCAGACGGCTCCCGGAAGGGCGTTGGCTCTTTTTGCGTGGAATGGGCATTTGGGCAGTGCGGACACCTTCGCATGGACACTCATGGTGACAACTATGTCATGCAGAACATGCTAAAGAAGCTGGGATTCGTCCACTGCGGGACCATCTATGTTGAGGAGGACGACGCCCCAAGGCTCGCCTTCGAGAAGCTGGCGTGAATTCCCCTGCCGTATATGGTATACTTAATACCTCAATAAGTATGTCATGCATCCCGGGCAGTTATGGCAGGAGCCGGACCGCGCGGCGCATGAATCAGTACTATTTAAATGGAGAAGAAAATATGGCAAATAATGTTGATGTTATCATAATCGGCGCAGGCCCCGGCGGCATTTTCTGCGCATACGAACTCATGGAAAAGAGACCTGACCTTAAGGTACTTATTATCGAGAAAGGAAGATCTATCGAGAAGAGAAACTGTCCCAAGCGTGTGACCAAGACCTGCGCAGGCTGCAAACCCTGCTCCATCACCACAGGTTTTGCGGGAGCCGGTGCATTTTCGGACGGAAAGCTATCTCTTTCCCCGGATGTTGGAGGAAATCTTCCGGAGATCCTGGGCTATGATGCGGCCACAAATCTGATTCACGAGTCCGATGAGATCTACCTTAAGTTTGGCGCCGACAAGAGCGTTTACGGTGTAGACAAGGAGGCTGAGATCCGCGAGATCAGGCGCAAAGCCATCAACGCGAACTTAAAGCTTGTGGAGTGTCCAATAAGACACCTTGGAACCGAGGAAGGCTACAAGATTTACGGCAAGCTTCAGCAGCATCTTCTGGACAAGGGCGTTACCATTGAGTTTAATACAATGGTTACCGATCTCATCGTGGAAGATGGTGTAGCTAAGGGAGTTACCACCGATAAGGGCGAGACCTATCTGGCAAAAGAGATAGTGAGTGCCGTTGGACGTGAAGGCGCCGACTGGTTCAAGGATAAGTGCGAGGAGATTGGAATCGAGACCAAACCCGGAACAGTTGATGTGGGCGTTCGCGTAGAGGTCAGAGACGAGGTAATGCAGTTCCTCAACGAGAATCTCTACGAGGCCAAGCTTATTTACCACACACCTACTTTCGATGATAAGGTGCGTACTTTCTGTACCAATCCTTCCGGAGAGGTTGCAACCGAATATTACGAGGGCGGTCTTGCAGTAGTCAATGGACATGCTTATAAGGGAAAAGAGCTTAAGACCAACAATACAAACTTTGCTCTGCTGGTATCCAAGAACTTCACTAAACCCTTCAAGACACCTATCGAGTACGGCAAGAAGATAGCTGAGCTTTCAAACATGCTCTGCGGCGGTAAGATCCTTGTTCAGACCTACGGCGATTTTAAGCGCGGCAGAAGAACAACGGAGGAACGTCTTTGCAGAAACAACCTTATTCCAACCCTTAAGGATGCGGTTCCCGGGGATCTTTCACTGGTATTCCCCCACAGGATCATGGTGGATCTCGATGAGATGATCCAGGCCCTTGATAAGGTCACTCCCGGTATTGCTTCGGACGAGACACTTCTTTACGGCGTAGAAGTTAAGTTTTATTCCAACAAGGTAATTGTAAACAAGGACTTTGAGACCAGCGTTAAGGGGCTTCGTGCGATCGGTGACGGGGCCGGAGTGACAAGAGGACTTCAGCAGGCTTCAGCCAACGGGCTTTGCGTTGCCCGCAGCATAATCAGGACACTTGAGGGTAAATGATTATCTTCGCCTGCGGACATATTGACCGGAGAGCGTCGATAACAACACCTTCAGCTAGGAGCATATCTTTTGCATATTTTTCAGACTATCAGAAATAAACTGAATAGAGCGCTATATATCATAGGAGCCATGGCTGCGGCCACGGCTCTTCTGACGGGATGCTCTGCAGACACTCTTGAGCGCAAGGTAGTGTTCACCACGGGCTTCTCCGACAACGAGGTATTCCGCATTGAGGATTCCACCTGCTCCCTGACAGAGGCCATGGTGTATCTGGTAAATACAAGGACCGGATATGAATCAACCTTTGGAAGCGAGATCTGGAGCGCAGTTACTGACAGCGGGACGGTGGAAGACCGACTCAAAGAGTCCGTTCTTGCCAAGATTGCTCAGATAAAGGCGATGAATCTTCTGGCCAGAGAGACGGGAATAGAGCTGGAGGAAGCTGATGAGGAGCTGGCAAATACCGCGGCAGCAGAGTACTACAGCACACTGACTAAGGCAGACATAGAAGCCATGAATAACGTCACGGTGGAAGAAATTGCGGACATCTACAAAGAGCAGGCCGTTGCGGATAAGCTCTACGACTATATCATCAGGGATATTAATCCCGAGATCAGCGACGACGAAGCCAGGACCATAACCGTTGAGCAGATTTTTTTCAAGACCTATTCTCTTGATGCTTCCGGAGAGAAGGCACCATACTCCGATGACCAGAAGCGCGCAGTACTAAGTCGTGCGAGGGATGTCATGCTCAAGCTTAATCAGGGCGCCAGCTTTGATGAACTGATGGCTGAGTACAATGAAGCGGATGAAGGCACTATCTCTTTTCGAAAGGGAGAGAAGGATGCTGAATATGAAGCCGTTGCATTTAACCTGGGAAAAGAAGAGATCAGCAGCATCACTGAGGTTGAGGATGGCTATGTGATCATCAGGTGTATCAGCACTTTTAACCGTGAGGAGACTGAGGCCAACAAGGTCAAGATCGTCGAAATGCGTAAGCGCGAGGTTTTCGGCGAGCAGTACGATGCTTTTGTCGCAACCCTCACCAAAGAACTTAACCACAAGCTGTGGGATTCTGTCAGCATTTCCGGTGACAGCGACGTAACAACTTCAAGCCTCATGGAGGTTTATCAGAAATATTTTGAATAATAAACAGGGAGTTTGAGTCCCGGGGACGTATCTGAAACGCCCCCGGATTTTTTTGTGCATTTTTTCATGGGGAGTTCATCACGACACAGCGATATAGCATAATTGTGCACAATACAATTGCAGAATATGAACAAAATATGTACAAGAAGTAAAAAATGTGCTTGATGAAGTAAAAGATTTCTATTAATTCTATAAACTCCCGATTATATATTAATTGTACAGACATTAAGTCACACATGGGGAAAGTGACTGAAAACAAGCCGCCACAAGTCGGCTTGTGCAAAAGAAACAACAATGCAGGCCGCTGAAGGGGTCAGCGACTGCAAAGAAAGAGGGCGGAAGTATGATCACATATAAAAAGGCCCTGCTGGCTGCAGTAACATCTCTGGTTCTGGTGACCATGACAGGGTGCGGAGCCGTAACAGAGAAATGGGCCTACAGCCATGAACCGGAAAAAGAGATAATTGCTCTTTCCGATAACGGCAAGGCTGAATACAAAGGGGAAAAATACACATACACAAAGGATGAGAATTTCATCAGCCTGAAGGACAAATCCGGCGAAGAGGAGAAGCTGAGATATGTCATGAACGGAGACCGGATGACCCTGTATGAAAAGTCAACGTATTACTTCGATGGGAAGAAGGATACGGAAGGTATTGTTGGGGACTGGAAACAGGACAACGGGTGGTCATATGAATTCACCGGAGACGGAAAATTCAGTGAAGAAAACATCTTCTTTGGACGCTACACAATCGATGAGGAGAACAATTGCATCAGACTTATGTACGACGATCCGATTGAGGATGCATATCTTTACTACACATTGGACGGAGACCGTCTAACCATCGATTACCCATGGCCCATGGTTAAAATGGGTAGTTAACCAATAAACTTTATTTTAAAAAGGAGAGGTGTGTTATGAAAATGAAGCGTTTTGTTTCAACACTGTTGGCGGGTGCTATGACATTATCACTCGTCGCTTGCGGAAGCACAGCTGCACCTGCGGCATCAACCGATACCGCCCCCGCAGCAACAGAAGCTCCCGCTGCAGAGCCCGCTGCTGAGCCTGCTGCAACAGAGGCAGCTGCTCCTGCAGACTCATCTGAGCCTATTTCCCTGAACATGTGGTGTATCGCTACCGAGAGTGATTCTAACCGTCATTCTTACGAGGCAGCCATCGCCGATATGCAGGAGAAATATCCTGAGATCAACTTCACATGGGAAGCATTCGAGAACCAGTCCTACAAGACCAAGATCAAGGCTGCTGTTTCGGCTAACGAGCTTCCTGACATCTTCTTTACATGGTCCTGCGCATTCCTTGGCGACTTCGTAGATGCTGACAAGGTTTACTGCCTGGATGATGTATATCAGAACTACAAGGATGAGCTTCCCGAGGTTATGCTTGGAAACTCAACCTACAACGGCAAGCACTACGGTGTGCCGCTTACAATGAACATCGTTGGTCTGTTTGCTAACATGGAGCTCCTTGAGCAGGTTGGCTACACAGAGATTCCCGGAACTTATGATGAGTTCATCGAGTGCTGCGACAAGCTTAAAGCAGCAGGAATCATTCCTTTCGGATGTGCCGGAAAAGAGACATGGTGCGTAACCGAGTATCTTGAGTCCGTTATCGAAAAGAGCGCAGGCGCTGATACTCTTAACGACATCTTCCTCGGAAGAGCAACATGGGCTAACCAGGATGTAGCTGATGCTGTAGATACATTCCAGGGCCTTGTTAACAACGGTTACTTCGATCCTTCAGGAATCGGCCTTACAAACGACGAAGTAAAGAACAACTTCATGGCAGGCAAGTATGCATTCTACATGAACGGAACATGGAACTGTGCAGACTTCGCAGCTAACGAAGAGTTCTTCCCTAAGGTAAAGGTTGGTGAGTTCCCTGTAATCAACGCTGACAAGTCAAAGCTTGGACAGCTCATCGGCGGACCTTCAGATACTCTTGCAGTTGCAGCTTCTTCACCTAACGCTGAGAGAGCAGCTGAGTATGCTATGGAACTCGGAAAGCTTATCTGCCACTATGGTTACCTTGATGGATGCGGACTTCCTGCATGGACACCTTATGGCGACACAAGCAGCGTTAACGAGCTTACACAGACTGTAGCAGGCATCGTTGCAAAGGCTGATACAATGGTTCTTTTCGGCGACACAGCTATGAGTGCTGATTCAGCTAACACATATCTTTCATATGTAGATCAGGTTTATGGATGCCTCCTTGACGGACAGCAGTTCATCGACGGTCTTGCAAAAGATATCCAGTAATTCACTAAAGAGTTAAAAGAAATGAGTCCTTCCTGTACTTCCACCAAGGAGGCACAGGAGGGACTTTTTGGAAGGTTATTCACATGGCTGGAGATAACAATAATAAAAAGAAAATTGACATTCGGAAGGGTCTGACCATATTTCTTTTCCTGCTTCCGGGACTTGCGCTGTTTATAAGCATTCTCATTGCTCCCATCGCAGTTTCCTTATACAGGAGTCTGTATGACTGGAACGGCTTTTCTGAGGGAACCTTCATCGGCATCAACAACTACATAGAGCTCTTTACCAACGGCTCCATCAAGTTTATGACAGCTCTTAAGAATTCAATGCTTCTGGCATTTTTCTCAGTGTTCGTGCAATTACCATTTTCCCTTTTGCTGGCACTTCTGCTGGGAAGAAGACCGAAGTGTGACAGAGCTTTTCTTTCGATATACTTCATGCCCGTGCTGATCTCGACGGTTGTTATCGGTCAGCTGTGGCTTAAAATCTACAACCCTGATTACGGCCTTCTCAACAGGTTCCTCATAGCTGTGGGGCTGGAGAAATGGACTCATGTCTGGGTTGGAGATGTAAAAACTGCCCTGGGAAGCGTTATTGTTCCCACTGTATGGCAGTACATCGGATATCACATGCTCCTTATGTATGCGGGAGTCAAAGGCGTATCATATGACCTGAGGGAAGCTGCAATGCTGGACGGTGCCACAAAGTGGCAGGTGGACAGATACATTGTTATTCCCATTATCAAGCCCATTATCAGAGTAAGCGTTATCTTTGCGGTAACCGGCTCTCTTAAGGCCTATGACCTTGTTCGTATCCTCACAGAGGGCGGTCCCTTCCAGTCTACGGAAGTGCCAAGTACCCTTCTGGAGAACATGCTTTTCCTGAGGAACAGATACGGAATGGGCAGTACTATATCGGTTATGCTGATCGCACTGTGCTTTGCCTTTGCACTTCTAATAACCGCAGCATTTAGAGAAAAGGATGAATGATATGGGGACTAATACTGTAGATCAAGAGAAGGAATCAAATCCCGTCGGAAAAATAATAATGTACATCTTCCTGGTGTTCTGGGCTCTTGTTAATATCTTCCCCATTTACTTCATGTTCACTTTTTCCCTGAAGTCCAACGAGGAGATATTCGGAGCCAATGTCATAGGCCTCCCGAAAAACTGGCTGTGGTCAAACTTTACAACTGCACTTAACACAGGAAACATGGGCCTGTATTTCCTTAACAGCTTGCTGGTAACAATACTGGCCATCGGAATATCCATGATAGCTGCCATGATGGCAACATACGCTATCACCAGGATAAAGTGGAGATTCAGTAAACTGACGAATGCATTCTTCATGTTGGGACTAACGATCCCCATTCAGGCGTCGATCGTTCCGGTATACGTAGTGCTTTCTAAGCTCCACTGGCTCAATAAATATTCAACTTTGATAATCCCGTATTCGGCATTTGCTCTTTCAATGTCGATACTCATTTGTACAGGCTTCATGGTAGAGATACCCTACGCTCTGGATGAAGCTGCAAGAATAGACGGCTGTGGCCTTGCGGAGACCTTCTTTAGGATAATCCTCCCCCTCATGAAGCCCGCTGTTTCCACAGTTGGTGTCTATTCATATCTGCAGTGCTGGAATGAGTTCATGATTGCCAACGTATTCATTTCAGACTCTGCACACAGAACCCTTCCCGTAGGTATCAAAGCGCTGTCGGGCCAGCATACCACCGAATGGGGACCCATCGGTGCGGCTCTGGTCATAGCAACGTTCCCAACTTTGATATTCTACCTGTTCCTTAGCAGAAAGATCCAGGAGAGCTTTATTGCAGGAGCGGTTAAGGGATAATACTTTCTTTTTCATGTGGCGGGCCGGGCACTGCACATCGCGGTGCTCGGCTTTTGCTGTGTCCGGGAAAAGAGCTTTTGGCGGCGCGCCGGAAAAAGAGGTGGCCGGCTGCGCGAGGAAAAGAACCTTTGGCTTTGCAAGCCTGATTTTTGCGTTTGGTGGTGAAAAATGATATCGTTAAAGAATAGTAGAACAGCGATTTTTGAGGGGAAAATCAATAGAATGAATAATAAATCCGAGAACTCTCTTTCAATGAGTGTTTCCAGGATCGTTCTGGGAATTGTATTTGTGGTCATAATCTCTTTTGTCATAGCTCTGTACATAGTGGTTGTCAGGGAGCGAAGAGAGTACGCCATGAGAGAATCCGAGAGCGTTATCCGAACCTTATCCAATAACCTTGATTCCAATGTACAAAGTTACAAGGAACTTTCCAGACTGATCATGACCGAACCCAATCTGGTGCGGCTTTTGCGCGCGAATGTGGACTCGGTGGACATCAGCATGATCAACGACGCCAGATACGGTGTTATGGATATTCTGAATGTTACGGAGGGCGTGGACACGGTCATAGTTTTCAGGGAAGACATGATAATGCTGGCCACCAACCGATTTACCTATATTTACGACTATGACGTGATGGAAAAAGATGACTGGAAGAAGGACATCTACGCAGGCAAGGGCGGCGCGGTAGTTTCCCTCAACACCAACAATATCGCACATAAGGCCGACAGGCGTCCCATGGTCACCATAGGAAGGGCCATCTACGACATAGATTCCCAGGAGCGCACAGGCCTTATGCTGATGAACATTTCGCCCCTGGTTTTCGAGAGGATCCTTGGACAGCTTCGCTACAACAACATCTGCATCATGGGAAGCGACGGCACTTTCCTTGCAGGCAATAAGGAATACACCGGCTACTATGATGATTCTTTTGCCGACAAAAAAATCAGCTACAAAAATGCCACCATCGATGGCGTAAGGATGCTGGTTTCCGGCTGCAGGGTCTCGGACCTTCCAATAGTAATCCTGAGAGTAGCCCCCTACGGAACCGAGGGAACCCCCTTCAGAATGGTGGGAATCCTGGTTGCGCTGCTGGCTCTTTTCCTGGGACTTGCACTGTACATTGGGGAATATATCAGAAAGAATATCACGGATCCTGTCTATGAACTTTCGGCTTCCATGGAGGAAAACAAGAAGTCCGGCGATCTTAAGAAGATTGACGCCCAGATGAAGTTCAGTGAGCTCAACATGCTTAAAGGCGACTACAACAGCATGATAGATCATGTAAACGAACTGATCGAGAGGCTCATGGACAATGAAAAGACCCTTCAAAGAGCGGAGATGCGCGTGCTGCAGGAACAGATAAAGCCCCATTTCCTCTACAATTCCATCGAGACCATAGGTTTTCTGGCGCTGGATGCCGGGGCTGACAATGTGCATGATGCCTTGGAGACGCTGGGAAGATTTTACCGTAATTTCCTGAGCAAGGGCGGCAGAGATATCCCGCTGTCCAGGGAAGTCAAGATCGTTAAGGATTACCTGACACTACAGAGACTTCGCTACGGTGATATAATTGAAGATATATACGAGATAGATGAGGACACCAAAAAGTGCATCGTTCCCAAGCTCATTCTCCAGCCACTGGTTGAGAACAGCATTTACCACGGCATCAGGCTTAAGGGCGAGAAGGGTGAGATCAGGATAAAGAGCTATCTGAAGGACGGAAATCTTCATCTTATCGTCAGGGACACCGGAGTTGGTATGGAGGAAGAACAGATAAAGAAAATTCTTTCTCAGGATAAGAGCCAGCGTCCCGACGAGGCGGATTCCAGCTTTGGACTTTGGGGAACCATCGAGAGAGTGCGTATTTACTGCGGAAGAGAGGATGTGGTTGAGATCCGCAGTGAGATAGGTGAGTTCACCGAGATTGAAATGATCATACCGGATATGACAATTCCGGAGGACGAAAGGTAAAGAAATGGACAGAAAATGCCGAGTAATGTTAATAGACGATGAAGAATCTGCAAGGAAACTTATGCGGGCGGCCATCAAGTGGGATGAGCTTGGAATGGAGGTTGCCGGCGAAGCGGCCAGCGGAATTGAGGCCATCAACATCATAGATGACGTGCGGCCTGACATAGCTTTTGTCGACATTTCCATGCCCTTTATGGACGGCATCGAGTTCACCCAGACCGTGACCACCAGATATCCTCATCTGATCATCATTATAATGACAGCCTTCGACGAGTTCGAGTACGCCAGGAAATGTGTGAGCCTTCCTGTTTTTGACTATATGCTAAAGCCCATGGTCAGAGAGGAGGTTCGCAAGGTCCTTCTTCGGGCAAAAGAGAAACTGGCCAAAGAGAAGGACTACTGGGAAGAATCCAGAAGTGATGCTGACCCGGAGACCACAGCGGAGGCTGACACCATTGAACTTATCAAGAAGTATCTGGAGGAGAATTTCACCGACTCCAAGCTGAACCTGACCTTTGTGGCACAACACTTCGGCTTTTCCGCCAGCTATCTCTCCCGTAAGTTCAAGCAGGACACGGGAAAAAAGTTTGTGGAGTACTTAAACGACCTTCGAATGAAGGAGGCCCTTCGGTATGCCAAAGGCGGAGCCAAGATGTATTATACGGCTTCGGAGGTGGGCATCCCGGATCCCAACTACTTCAGCAGATGCTTCAAGAAGTACACGGGGATGAGCTACTCCGATTATGTATCTGAGAATGG
>JAILFT010000050.1 GCA_024697425.1 Butyrivibrio sp.
GAGGAGGCCATGGAGATCACACAGGAAACCTTTTTCCGAGCGATAACAACGGAAAGGAAATTCAGGGGAGAGAGCGAAAGCTTCACCTGGCTGTGTGCCATAGCCAAGAACATCTTTATTGACGAGAAAAGGCGACAGTCCCGTATGGGAGAAGCGCCTGTGGAAGAAAGATCGGACGGTAAGAATCTTGAAAAGAGCCTTATGGACACCGATTCTTCCATCAGAATCCACCGCATTCTCCATGACATGGAAGACCCGTATAAAGAGGTTTTCCAGCTGCGCATTTTTGGTGAATTATCCTTCCAGCAGACAGGTTGTCGAGGAGCATTTACAGGAATGCCCTGAGTGTGCGAAAATACTTGATGAACTAAAGGACACCTCTTACGATGAGATAATGGTTCTGGAGAAAAACAATGTGATTGAATCACAGTCCAGGTTTTTTAAGAGAAAGAGTGCAGTTGTCGGAAGCGTTATAGCTGCATTCTTTGCAATACCTATCCTGGTCTGCCTTATCGTAAATCTGGCAAGCGGACATGCACTTAGCTGGTTCTTTATTGTACTGGCAGCTATGCTTGTTCCAACTGCCCTTATCGTAGTTCCGCTCATGGCAACAAGGAACAGAATGTTCCTGACCATGACATCGTTTACAGCAAGCGTTATTCTCCTTCTTGGAGTGATCAATATATATACCGTCGGTCGCTGGTTCTTTATCGCGGCATCCGCAACACTGTTTGGCCTTACTGTCTGCTTCGCTCCCTTTATAGTGAATGCAGATCCCTTAAAGACGCATCTTGGAAAGCAAAAGGGCCTCACAGCCATGGCAGCTATTACTGCTACATTTTTCCTGATGATGTTCTGCATAGGCTTTGGTGTAGGACCTGCAAGGTTCTTTCCTCTGGCAATGGCCATCAGCATTCCTGTTGTGGCTTTTATCTGGATCATCTTTGCCATCATCAGATATCTTCCGTTTAACGGCCTTGTTAAGACAGGTATCGTGATCGCAGCAATCAGTCTGTTTTCTTACTACGGAAATATGGCTGTTTCTGCTATCGGACTTGCGGCAATGGGATCTAACGGCGTAATGATGTACAGTGAGCCGTCTATCAGTGTGATGTTTGTCGGTATCGCAATCGGAGCTGTCTTTGCAGTGATCGGTCTTTTGGTTGGAAAAAAGGAGAATAACAATGCTTAAAATAAAAATATTTTTAATAACAGTATTGGGGGTAGCAATGATGGGATTACTTACAGGATGCTCGTTCGGAATGAGAACCAGCTATGTTTATGCAAACGGGGATCAGTATGTCGCAGGAGATCGTGAGATTTCGGAGAAGATCGATACACTGGATATTGATTATGTCTCCGGGGATGTGATGCTTGAGACCTCTTCATCAGACAAGATCGTTATCAGAGAAACTTCGCTAAAAGAGCTTGATGACAAGAGGAAGGTACATACATGGGTTGAGGGATCTGTTCTTCACGTAAGATACTGCGCATCAGCCAGAAAACTCGATCTTAACCGACTTGGCAAAAAGCTGACTATTGAACTTCCAAGTGACATGGAACTTGGAGATATTGATCTTAAGGTTGCTTCCGGAGATGTAAAGGCAAACTGCGGCGCAGGTAACATCAATGTGCATTCTGCTTCCGGAAATATAAGCTTTGTACAGAAGGGAAACAGCAGTGACATCGAGCTTTCCACTGCTTCTGGAGATGTGGATTTTAAAGCTGAAAATGCAGATAAAATAACTGTTTCTGCTGCATCAGGAAATATAGATATCTATGCTTTGGATGCTAAGGAAGTGGAATCAGCCACAAGCAGCGGCGAAACCAATGTTTCTTTTGCCAGGGTTCCTAAAACTTCCAATATCAGCGGAACTTCCGGAGATATCACAATCTATCTTCCCGAGAATCCTGATGTTACGGCTTCCTTTAAGGCGACTACCGGAGATATTACATACAAGCAGGCATTTACCAAGAGTGAAGGCATCTATGTCTGCGGAAACGGAAGCAATGAGATGAACGCTCACACAGTCTCTGGGGACATCAGTATTGAAGTAATTTCAGATTAAACCCATTAAAAATGCCTAAATCATCAACCAAAAAACTGTTAAATATCAACTAAGGAGATTTGTGGCGTTAGTTTAACAGGTATGTTATTATATTAACGATATCCCGTATGGGGTATGGGGTTAGTAACTATTATATTTTGAAGGAGGATTTAGGTAATGGCAAAAACAGCTATCATCACCGGTGGCTCAAGAGGTATCGGTGAGGCAATGGCACTTAAGTTGGGTGAACTTGGTTACAATGTTGTGATCAACTACAGAAGCGAGTCTTCAAAGGCTCTTTCCGACGATCTTGCTGCAAAGATCAGCGGACAGTATGGCGTTGAGACACTGGTTGTAAGAGCAGACGTTAGTAAGTACGAGGACTGCGAAGCCCTTGTTAAGGCTGCTGTTGATAAGTTCGGTGATAAGATCGATGTACTTGTTAACAACGCAGGTATCACAAATAACTGCAACTGGATCGACATCACACAGAAGCAGTATGAGAGCGTTATCGGAACAAACCTTCTGAGCGCTATGCATATGACACACCTGGTACTTCCTTATATGATCAATCATTCTTCAAAGGACGATCAGTGCTGCATCGTTAACACAGCTTCCATCGGCGGACTTATCGGCGTTATCAATCAGGCTGATTACTGCGCATCCAAGTCAGGTGTTATCGGTCTTACAAGAGCTCTTGCTCTTGAGTTTGCAGGCAGAGGCGTTCGTGTAAATGCTATCGCTCCCGGCATGATCATGACAGACATGCTCCGCGGCGTTAACCAGGATGAGCTCAATGCTCTTGCAGCTACTATCCCTCAGGGATATATCGGCGATGTATCCGATATCGCAGGTGCGCTTGGGTATCTTCTCACAGCTCCTTACGTGACAGGACAGGTTATCTCTCCTAACGGCGGAATCGTTCAGCAGTAATTTATGCTGATCAAATAAAATAATTCGTTTATAGTTTTGGCTCACAGATAATTAATGGGTGTCACACTGATCAGTGCGACACCCATTTTGATTAAAAAAGTACTTTATAATCTGAATGATTTTATCATAATAGTTGATGATTGATGAAATTTGTATTCTAAATTTAGTTTATTATTTAGCTCGCGCAATTGAAAATAATCTATGATTAAGGATATAATTAGCTAATCTGGAGATAATGTAATTATCGACAGACAAATAAATCCACGAAAGGGAAGGTGTTTCTAAGACACCGGCAAGAGGCGTGATGAAAGAGAAAAGTGTACGCAGGATATTGAGTTTTGTTATCGCTCTTACCATGACATTTTCACAGGGGATCACAAGCTTTGCTGCTGATGATTCTGTACCTGAAATTGTATTGGAAGGCGAAAGTTCACAGATGGTTTCGGAAACCGATGATACGGCTGATGTTACTGATGAGCAATTATCTGATGTAATTGATGAGGAGCAGGTGGAAGAAAAGGCCGAATCTCAGATTGAAGAAGAGGTAAAAGATCAGGTCGAAGAACAGGATTTTGAGGAGTCTTTACCTGAAGACAGTAATGATGATGAAGTTATTGTTGATGAAGAGAAAAAAGAAGAACTCGTGACTCAGGATGCTGTATTTACCCTTGATGGTAACGGTGGAATTTTCTGGCACGATAGTGACCAAACAATGGTAACTCTTCCTTCTGCAACACAGTATCTTGGATATTACACTCCTTATCGGGAGGGGTATACTTTCATTGGATGGTTTGAAGATAAAGAACAGACAACCTGCCTTAGCTACAGTGAGAGCCTTGGTATATTGAAGACTATGCCCACTTTGGGAACCACTATTTACGCAGGCTGGGCAAAAGATGACGAATCATGGAAGATAACTTACATATTCGGGGGCGAAGAGGACGAAAACAAAAGTAAGCCCTATGATACCGGATATTATTACTACGGTAATGGCGGAAATACCTCAGATATGCATAGAGTGTATAAACTCGAAGTGGTAATTCCCAAAGGAGAAAAAATAGGTGATAAGTATCAGCCTGATGCAAGGTACATCAGAAATACAGATTATCACTATGTATTTCATTCATGGTATACAGACAAAGAACGAACTTCGGGTACTAATTCATTAACCAATGTAACTCCGGACAGAGATACTACATTTTATGCAGAGTACAGTAATAATAGCGGCAATGCTAAGAATGTTGTAATAACATTTGACGGCAATGATGGTGAAAACGCCTTTTTCCCGAGGGAGAATTACGACTATTCTGAGCAGGGTGATCATTTTTCAAAGATGTACAAAATGGTAATCCCCGGTAGTTCTTTTTCTAATATGCCTGAGCCTGATTACTATGTTCAGAACAGCGATGTAAAAAAGCGTTTTACCGGCTGGTATACGGATGCCGGATGCGAAGAGGGCACCCTTGTAGAGCCGGATGATAAAGGATACTACTCTTTCTCCCAGGATATTACACTTTATGCCGGCTGGACTTCAGATAAGGCTGTTATATCTTTTGATCCTAACGGTGGCTTTTTCTATGATCATACAAATAAAACAAAGAATGAAAATCCTGTGAAGCTGGGTTCCGATGGTAGTCAGAAGTATTTCACTCCCGGAAACATCTATAATGATGATCTTCATCTTCAGTTCCAGGGATGGGCACATGACCAATCGGCAACAGAAGCTGAGTATCCTGTAACATCTAAGGACAATACAGGATATGTTAGCAGCACAGGTGTATCCTTAAGTGGAATTACAGAAGATACTACTTTATATGCTGTATGGAAATCTGTTTATCCTGTTGCAACTTTGGATCTGGGTGAAGGTTCTTTCACATATTATAACCTTTTAGGAGAGGCAGTTACTCAAGAAAGGGGAAGTATCATTCTTTGCGCTTCAAATGATGGAAAGATTCCCGAAATATATCTTAATGGGACTCCGGAAGCATCCGAGAACAGAATATTCGCAAATTGGACAAAGAACGGTAGCACCACTTCTATCCAACATAGCCAGCTGAAGAATCAGACACTTAGCGCAGATACAACATTTACTGCAAAATATGCCAATGCAGTAAATATTACCTATAATGGTAACGGTGGATACCTGGGAAAGAGCTATTATACGGATAAAGATCCTGAGTACACCTATGAAACTTCTGAAAAAGTAAGGGCAAATTCCATTATCAGCATAGGCCGTGTTGCAACCAAGAAGGACGGAAGCCGTTCAACTTGCTGGTGTCTTGACAGTGCATGCAAAAAGCTTGCTTCTTACAACGGAAGTCTAACGCAGTACAAGACTCCCGCCAGCGGAAATATTACTCTTTACGCCTGCTGGGGAGAGCCGCCACAGGAAGATGAAACAACACCGGACACTTCTTCAATTACTCTTGATAGAGAAAAAATGACACTTACTTCAAGGGAAGGTGTCAGGGGCACGCTTACAGCTACCCTTAAAGGTGATAAGCTTAAAGATAAGGATGTTACATGGACCAGTTCGGATTCTAAAGTACTGACTGTTACATGGTCTTATGATACTAAAACAGCTACACTTGTGCCTGAATCAGGTCTTACTGAGACAAAGACTGTTACAGTTACTGCAACAGCTGACGGTACATCATATAAAGCAGAATGTCTTGTTGTAATCAATCCTGTTGCAAAGGTTTCTGCTCCGACAGCAAGTCTTGAACAGGGAGCGGTTAAGGCTGGTTCAAAGCTTGAACTTAAGAGTGATACCTTCCAGGCTTCCATATACTATACAACTGACGGGAGTAATCCCGAGCCTGAGGAGTATTTGTCTGGCACTGATAATAACGGCAGCACAAAACTCTATGATAATGTAATTACAATCACGAAAGATACGACTATAAAAGCCGTTGCTGTTAAGAATGGTCTTAATAATAGCGAGGTTAAAACATTTGAATATACTGTTATCAAAGACCAGTGGGGCGATATAGCCGAAGATGTAAAAGCTCTTTTTGAAAATGATTCCTCTAAGATTCCGGACGGCATCTGGTACCTGCTCGGAGATAAGGAGAAAATATATACTCAGGGCGGCGTGATTAATCATAGTGAGGTATACACCGGCAAT
Source organism: Butyrivibrio sp. (assembly GCA_024697425.1). Taxonomy (GTDB): domain Bacteria; phylum Bacillota; class Clostridia; order Lachnospirales; family Lachnospiraceae; genus Butyrivibrio. The sequence continues at coordinate 6,109 of JAILFT010000050.1, forward strand.
ATCATTACTTTTGCTGAGGGGGTTTCAGTTTACTACAACACAGAGAAACTCCAGGAGAACAGGGACTACACTGTTAAGTATGCTAATAATAAGCTGGCATCTGAGGCAAGTGCTAAGAAAGCACCTTCTGTTACTGTAACAGGAAAGGGAAGCTTTAATAAAAAGGCAGTATTTACTTTTGCCATCAACAAGGCTGATCTTAAAGAAAATGAAAATGTTACTGTAGAAACTGATGTAGATGTTACGGAAGGAACCAAGCTTTCAAATGTAAAGCCTTCTGTTACATATATGGGAAAGAAACTCACATTTGGTAAGGATTATAGTGCAGAGTACTATAAAGATGCTGAGTTTTCCGATAAGATTGCTGATCCGGCAAAGGAGACTGTGAAGGCAGAAACTAAGTATTACATCAAGCTTACTGCCAAAGAGAACACAAACTACAAGAATGATGAGGCATTTGCTACAGTAACTGCCAAAGGATATGATTCTAAGACAACAATTGTCGCAAGCAGGCTCAAGATGGTTGACCGCAAAGGCAAGGCACTCAAGCTTGATTATGATCTTGGATCATTTGATACAGGAAAGCTGTTTGTTTCTCAAGGCGATGGAACACCTGTAGCATACATCAAGGATGGTAAGACGGTTCTTACAAAGGATGTAGATTATACTGTTAATAACATTGATGAAGATGACTACAAATCTGTTGGAATCCATAAACTTCTTATCGAATGTAATGGTACGACGATTAATGGCAAGACTTATACAGGCTCACATGTTTTTGAATTTGAGATTACAGGAAAGTCTTTCAGTAAGAATGTAAAGGTTGCCGGTCTTGCTTCAAGTGTAGAATATACCGGAAAACCTGTCGCTTTAGATGAGCTTTTCACAGAAGATAAGCTTTGTGAAGCCTTTGGCTGGACAAAAGTAACACTTTATACTACTCAAAAGAATGGCAGGCTTACTGTATATCAGCCGATATCAAATGAAGCTTATTCGTTATCCATGGACAATAATGGAACACCGGGCAAGATCAAGGTTACTTTCACCGGAAAGGACGGATGGACAGGAAGCATAATAAAGACCGTTACAGTAAAGCCTTATAATATGCAAAAAAACAGGGCAGGGAAGCTTAATGTAAGCGTGGCAGATGGCGTCGTTTATTCCAAGGCAGGAGCAATGCCAGCAGTTGAGGTTAAGTTCGGCGATACAATTCTTCAGGAAGGCATAGACTATACACTTTCTTACAAGAATAACAAAAAGGTTGTAGCAGACAGTACTGCACTCGATATCCTCAAGGCTTCGGCACGGCCTACTGTCATAGTCAAAGGAAAAGGAAACTTTACAGGCACTAATGCTACCGAGTATTTCTGCATAAGCAAGGCATCTGCAGCCGGCATTTCTGTTACAGCAGGTGATGTTACTTATAACAAAAAGGGTAAGAATGGATACTTCATGGTGGTTCCTAAGCTTTTGGATGATGGCAAGGCCATAGCAGCCGGCAAAAATAAGGATGTTGAAGCAATCGCAAAGACCGATTATAAGTATACCTATGCAGAAGATGCCACAATGGAAGACGGTACAAGTAAGGGCTCCGGAAGTGATGTTGCTGTTACGGATAAGCCTGTTGCCGGAACTCTTATAAAGGTTTCCCTTAAGGTTAAGTGTTCGGAAAAGAGCAATTATACAGCTGGCGCCGAGGGCACGGAGATTTTCGGCCTTTACCGCATTATCGAAAGCGGAATGGATATCAGCAAATACACAGTTAAGGTAAGAAATCCTTCAAAGATTGCTTATGCAGGTGGAGATGAGGTCATTCTTCTCAAATCCGAGGATTTGATTGTGTCTCATAAAGTTAATGGTAAGCAGGTGGAGCTTGAAGCATCCGATTATGAGCTGGTCAGCATAAAAAATAACAGACTGATCGGTAATGCATCTGTTACGATAAGAGGAAAAGGTAAGTACGGTGGAACAAAAACCTTTACAATAAAAATCGGTGCAAGAAGCATGAACTGAAACTGATCACTAAAAAGGGGCTTCGCATAGATGATCCGATCATCTATGCGAAGCCCCTTTAATTATCGTGTCTTTACTCGCAGTGCCTTCTTACACAACACCCTTCTGGCGCCATTTGCCAAACTTGTAGAAGAAGATACTCATGGCTGCGCCGATGGCCCAGGCAATTAGCAGTGACCAGTAGATCATGTCGCGGTTGCCGATGGGGTAAGCCTCTGAGCGGCTTAAGTAAACCATGATGTAAGCAAGAGGCATACGAAGGAAGAAGGTCTCGGTGATGGAGATCCACATGGGAGTGACTGTATCTCCCGCACCACGCATAACTCCGGTGAGTGCCTGAATTATGGCCATGAGGATATAGCCTGCAGCCAGGATCTTCATGATATGCATACCAAGGTCAACAAGTTCGGTGGTACTTGTAAATATGCTCATAAGTCCTCTTCCAAAGAGGAGGATAACTGCCACGATGATCGCAGAGAAGATAAGAGACATGATAAGTCCCTGTCTTGAACCCTGCTCAACCCTTTCCTTGTTGCCTGCTCCGATGTTCTGTCCCGCATAGGTTGTAAGGGCAGAACCAAAGGAGAAGATGGGAAGAACGGCAAAGCCGTCAACACGCTGAACAATTACGTTGGCAGCAATAAGCTGCTCGCCGAAGGAGTTGGTCAGTGACTGTACCAGGACGATGGACATGGAGAAGATGGCCTGTGTGATTCCTGAAGGGAATCCAAGTCTTATCATCTGTCCTGCATAGTGGCCGTCCCACTTGAAATATTTGAATCCGAAATCAAAAACATCGTTCATCTTCCTGAGCCTGTTGATGCAGAGCACTGCGGAAATTCCCTGAGCAATGATGGTAGCAAGGGCAACGCCTGCAACGCCCATTCCGAACTTAGCAACAAACAGGATATCAAGACCGATGTTGATAACGCTGGCAACTATCAGATAAATAAGGGCCGACATTGCATCACCCATACCACGAAGTACACCGCTTAGGATGTTATAGAATCCAAGGCCGATACTTCCAAGGAAAAGAATTATCAGATAGTCGGCGCACCAGTCCAGAATACTTTCCGGAGTTCGAAGGAGCACCAGCATGGGCCTGGTTATGGCAACACCGATAACTGTCATGGCGATGGAGGCGATAACGATCAGTGTGAAACAGTTGCCAATGGTCCAGGACAGAGCATTTCTGTCCCTTGCTCCAAGGTACTGGGCAACCATGATGGTGGCACCCATACTTATTCCTATGAACAGGATGAGCAGAAGATTGAAGATGGGAGCTGCGCTTCCTACCGCAGCAAGAGCGTTATCTCCAACATATCTTCCAACTACTATACTGTCTACTGTACTGTATAACTGCTGTACCACATTACCGAGGAGCATGGGAACCGTGAACTTAAGTATCTGCTCCCAGGGCCTTCCTACGGTCATATCTACAGCTTCAAAAGCTTTCATTTTCATAAATAAACCCTCTTAAACAAAAA
>JAILFT010000079.1 GCA_024697425.1 Butyrivibrio sp.
TTCAGGCGCCATCAAGGGCGATGCCCCTTCACACGACGCCGCTCCCGCCGCCAATAACCTCACCCCGGCAGTGATCTGGCAGATCGATCAGCTCAGGGACCTTCTTGGGGAAAAGACTAATCTTACGCCCGAAGACATTTCCTTCCTCGAGGAGAGTCTTACGCGCTTTGCTCCCGGCGGAAGCTTTGAGGCTCCTGCGGTCATCAGCATAACAACGACAATCACCTCCGACTACAGCGAGGTTGAGGATATATTTACGAAGGCACAAGCATATGGCGCAGCAGATCCCGGGAACTATATCGGTTATTACATTCTTGCCGATAACCCCGTTAAAACCAAGAAAGGCAGTATCCTTGGCCTTTCCCTTTGCTTTGAGGATGATAAGGCCTACTATATCCCGGTCATCAATTTCATAACCGAGGACTACCTTGGACGGAAACTCACCGAGCTCAGTAAGACCTGCAGCCTTTCTGCCTTTGACATCAAGGAGAGCTACAGACTCTTTACTCCTGCTGAGATAGCAGACAGGACCGAAGGCACAGACCTTGAGGACAGTAGCTATGAGTCCAAGCCAAGGTGCTTTGACATTCTTATCGGAGCTTACATCGCAAATCCCATCAAGAACGATTACATGCCATGGGACATCAGCACCGAGTATTTAGGGCTCCCCCTTGAGAAAAGAGCTGACGTATTCGGCAAGACTTCTCTGACTGAGGCTGATGAGAAAAAAGTCGGCGACTATGCCTCAAAGATTGCATTTGTGTGCAGAAACGCCGCAGGACCGATTCGCAAGAAACTTGATAAGACCGGCATGACCGGACTTTTCTATAATATAGAAATGCCTCTTTCATACATCCTTTTTGCAATGGAGAAGGAGGGAATAATAGCCAGGAAGGAAGCCCTTTCCGAGTACGGAGACAAGCTTGCCGTAAGGATCGGGGAGCTTGAGAAGGCAATCTATGAGGCGGCGGGATGCGAGTTCAATATTAACTCACCCAAGCAGCTTGGAGAGATCCTCTTTGAGAAGCTGGGACTTCCCGCTGAGAAAAAGACCAAATCCGGATATTCCACGGCGGCAGATGTGCTGGAGAAACTGGCACCGGACCACAGCATTGTTGCGGATATCCTTGAATACAGAGGACTGGCAAAGCTTAAGTCCACCTACGCGGACGGCCTTGCGGCATTTATTGAAGAGGACAACAGGATCCACACAAATTTTAACCAGACCATTACGGCAACCGGAAGGATAAGCTCAACGGAGCCCAACCTTCAGAACATACCCATGAGGACTGAGCTGGGAAGGCTTATCCGAAAGGTCTTTGTACCAAAGGATGGCTACGTATTTGCTGATGCGGACTATTCACAGATCGAGCTCAGGATCCTGGCCCATATGTCAGGGGACCAGGGACTTATCAGTGCCTACCATGAAGGAGACGATATCCATGCCATCACCGCATCCAAGGTTTTCCATGTGCCCTTCGAGGAGGTGACACCGCTTCAGAGGCGCAATGCCAAGGCTGTTAACTTCGGTATCGTGTATGGAATCAGCTCTTTTGGCCTGTCCCAGGACCTGTCCATTCCTGTTGGTGAAGCCAAGGAATACATGGACAAATACTTCGAGACCTATCCGGGAGTTAGGGATTACCAGAACAAGGTGATAGCTGATGCCAAGGAGAAGGGCTATTCCGTTACCATGTTCGGAAGAAGGCGCCCCATACCGGAGCTTAAATCCGGCAACTTCAACCTGCGTCAGTTTGGTGAGAGAGTCGCTATGAATGCACCAATTCAGGGCACGGCGGCTGACATTATGAAGATTGCCATGATCAATGTCTTTTTCCGGATAAAGAGAGAGCAGCTTAAATCCGCACTGATCCTGCAGATCCACGATGAGCTGGTTATCGAGACCGCTCCCGATGAAGTGGAGAAAGTGACAGCTCTTTTAAAGGAAGAGATGGAGAAGGCTGTAACCCTTGCGGTGCCCATGGAAGTTGATTGCCACACGGGAAGTGACTGGTATGAAGCAAAGTAAGCTTGTAAAAGGAAAGACAAATATCGTAGGCGTCACAGGAGGAGTGGGGGCAGGCAAGAGCAGAGTCCTTGGCTATCTGGAAGAGCACTGCAACTGCCGCATTATCTTTTCCGATCAGGTGGCGAATGACATCAAGAAGAAAGGGTACCCGGCTTATGATGAGCTGGTGGATCTTTTGGGAAAAGACATCCTGGGGGATGACCTCGAGATTGACAAGGCGAAGATGGCAAAGGCGATTTTTGCCGACGAGAATCTGCTGGAGAAGGTCAATAACATTTTGCATCCTGCAGTAAATACCTTTATTATTAATATAATAGATGAAGAGCGGGAAAAGGGCGCACTGGACTTCGTATTTGTAGAGGCAGCGCTGCTTATAGAGAACGGATATGACCGCATTGTAGATGAGCTGTGGTATGTGTACGCGGATGAAGAGATTAGAAGGCGAAGGCTTAAGGATTCTCGCGGATATTCGGATGAGAAGATCGACAGCATCATGGCTAGTCAGCTTTCTGACGAGGAGTTCAGGAAGCATGCGGACTTTGTGATAGATAACGGCGTGGATTTTGAGATCACTGCCGCTATGATAGATCAAAAACTTGGGGATTGGAGAAAATGAGATGGCAAGTTTGGAACAGTCAGATCAGAAAGTAGTATTCGGCCTTGATATCGGAACCAGAAGCGTTGTGGGTACCGTGGGTTACATGAACGACGGTCAGTTTAATGTCATTGCTCAGGCTGTGGAGAAGCATGAGACCAGAGCAATGCTTGACGGACAGATCCACGATATCGGCAAGGTTGGCGGAACCGTAAGAAAGGTCAGGGAGAAGCTTGAGCAGCAGACAGATATTCATCTGACTGATGTTTGTATTGCTGCGGCTGGCCGAGTACTTAGAACCGTTCGCACAACCTATGACTATGAGTATCCCGACGGACATGAGATCACTGACGAGGATATCTACAACCTGGATTCCGGCGCGGTGGAGAAGGCCTATGCCGAGTTCCTTGCCAGCAACACCTCAGACCTTAAGTTTTATCTGGTGGGTTATTCCGTAATGCACTATTATTTGGACGGCTATCAGATAGCAAACCTGGAGGGCCACAATGCGGGCAAGGTAAGCGTTGAGCTTATAGCAACCTTCCTTCCCGATGACTGCGTTGACGGTCTTTACAAAGCCTGCGAGAGAGCGGACCTTAAGGTTGCCAATCTGACCCTCGAACCTATCGCCGCAATGATGGTTGCAATCCCCGACAGATTTAGAATGCTGAACCTGGCCCTTGTGGACGTAGGTGCGGGAACCTCCGATATCTGTATCACAGACGACGGCTCCATCACGGCTTACGGAATGCTTCCAATTGCCGGAGACGATATAACAGAGATAATTGCCCAGCACTGTCTTGTGGATTTCAATGCTGCCGATGAGATCAAGATCAGCGCCAGCCACAACGACAAGGTTGAATATACCGATATCATGGGTCTTAAGAAGACCATCACAGCCAAAGAGATTGCCAGGATCATCAAACCCAAGGTTGAGGAGATGGCTCTCAAGGCTACCAGCGAGATCAAAAAGCTCAACGGCGACAAGCCCGTCAGCGCTGTATTTGTTGTGGGCGGCGGCGGATGCGTGCCCGGCTATACCAAGGCCATCGCCAGAGATATGGATATCCCCGAGGAGCGTGTTGCTTTAAGGGGCGAGGAGGTTATGAAGAACATCACCTTCCTCAACAACGACGGCATCGAGAGGGATTCACTTCTTGTTACACCTCTTGGTATCTGCATCAGCTACTACGAAGAGGCCAACAACTTTATCTTTGTATCCTTCAACGGAACCCAGACCAAGATCTACGACAACGGCAAGCTCCAGATCGTGGATGCTGCTATGCAGGCTTCTTTCCCCAACGAGGATCTTTTCCCGAAGAGAGGTGAAGAGCTAAGGTATACCGTTAACGGAAAAGAGAAAGTGGCCAGAGGCGAACCCGGTGAAGCAGCTGTCATTTCCCTTAATGGCAAGCCCGCGGACATTCACAGCAAGATCCATGCCAACGATATCATCGAGGTAACTCCTTCCACTGCAGGTGCCCCGGGCAAAGCTGTTGTGGAGGCTATTCCCGAGTTCAAGACAAGGTTCAGCGTAAATGTAAACGGCAAGAATGTTGAGGCTTCAAGGTATGCCACCGTCAACGGTGAGGCTCAGACCGGCTACTACAGCATCAAGCCCGGAGATGAAGTCAAGATCCTTGATTACAACACTGCAGCTCAGATTGCTGAGCTTATGGATATTGAGCTCACGGAAGATACCGTGATCATCGTTAATAACGAGAGGGGAGATGCCAATACCCCCGTATACGAGAACTTCAAGGTTGAGTTCAAGTCCCAGGAAGAAGCCATCATGGATTACTACAAGGACTTCCCCAGCGCCGATGAAGTTGCCATCAGCCAGGCCAATGAGGAAGCCTATGAGAACCTTGATTACGAGAAGAGACTTCACTCCGATCCAAACGGACAGCTCAGCTTCTCGGATCTTCCCGATGATGACGGAACCTATGAGAAATCGGAGGCACCGGAGGATGCCAACGAGGTCAAAAATATCCTGGCTCACGACCTTCATATTATAGTAAATAACTCTGCCATAACTCTTCATGGAAAGGCAGACTATATATTTGTAGATATCTTCGATGCAATTGACTTTGACCTTTCAAAGCCTAACGGAAGGTCCATTGTCACAACCCTTAACGGCTCAACACCTGATTACATGCAGCCCATCCATGAGGGAGACAAGATCGAAGTATATTGGAAGTAAAAAGTTTTTTGGGAGATTTGTTTTAATGCGTTTTACCAGTATTGCCAGTGGGAGCAGCGGGAACTGTACCTACATTGGAAGTAACAACACTCATATTCTTGTGGATGTGGGTATAAGCAAGAAGAGAATAGAGGAGGGCCTTAATAAGCTGGACCTTTCCTTCAATGATATCAGCGGGATTTTTGTGACCCATGAGCACTCGGATCATATTGCCGCCATCAGGACTATTCTCAAAAAATATGACATTCCCGTTTACGCCACAGGCGGCACTATAGAAGGGATCGGAGAAAGCGACAAAAAGGGAGAGATAAGCGGCGCTGATTTTGTACAGGTAACAGTGGACAATCCGGTTACAGTGGGCGACCTCACCGTCAATCCCATGAGGATTTCCCATGACGCCTATGAGCCCTGCGGATACCGCATCTACTGTGGCGACAGGAAAATTGGCGTAGCCACCGACCTTGGCTGCTATGATGAGTACACCGTGGATGCCCTCACAGGCTGCGATGCTCTTTTACTGGAAGCCAATCACGACATAAGAATGCTTCAGACCGGCCCGTATCCCTATTATCTTAAGAGCAGGATCTTAAGCGACAAGGGCCATCTTAGCAACGACAAGAGCAGCGAGCTTCTGTGTCGTCTCCTTCATGACGGTATGCAGGGTATTTTCCTGGGCCATCTTTCCAAAGAGAACAACATGCCCGAGCTGGCCTACGAGACGGTTCGTGTCGGTATCGAGCTTGGGGACGTGCCTTACCATGGCAATGACTTCAGGATCATGGTAGCAGACAGAGCGGAAATGTCGCCGGTTCTGGAGTTTTAAATTGCATATAAGCCTTCCCATATGATATGCGCTTCATTTTATTGCACATATCAGGTGCGGAGGGCTTTCTTTTGTGGTATTTTATATAAAGTATTTGATTATACCAAGGAGGCAGTATGAACAAGACTATCATCACAGTAGTAGGAAAAGACACAGTAGGTATCATCGCCAGAGTATGTACTTACCTGGCAGAATCTCACATCAACATTCTCGACATCTCCCAGACCATCGTAAGCGGCTATTTCAACATGATGATGATCGTAGACATGTCAGGCACAGACAAGGAGTTCAACACTGTTGCCGACGATCTCGAGGCTCTTGGCAAGGACATCGGAGTAGTTATCAAGTGCCAGCGCGAAGAAATCTTTGATTCCATGCACAGAATCTGATAGGAGAGGTAGACATGATCAACATACATGAGGTAGTTGAAACCAATGAGATGATCGAGAAGGAGAACCTGGATGTCAGGACCATTACACTGGGCATCAGCCTTCTTGACTGTATAGATGAGGACCTGGATAAGGTCTGTGACAATATTTACAACAAGATCTATGACACGGCAAAAGACCTGGTGAAGACCGGAGACCAGATCGCAAGGGAGTTTGGGGTTCCCATTGTAAATAAGAGAATATCCGTAACTCCAATCGCCTTAGTTGGCGGCGCAGCCTGCAAGACTTCTGAGGATTTTGTCAGGATCGCGGAAACTCTCGATGAAGTTGCCAAGAAGGTCGGGGTAAACTTCATCGGAGGATATTCAGCTCTTGTGAGCAAGGGTATGACCACTGCCGACAGGCTCCTTATAGAGTCAATTCCCATGGCTCTTGCCAATACCGATGTTGTCTGCTCTTCGGTCAACGTAGGTTCCACCAAGACCGGTATCAATATGGATGCCGTAAGGCTTATGGGTACCATTGTAAAAGAAACAGCTAAAGCCACTAAGGAATCTGATTCCCTTGGATGTGCGAAGCTTGTTATTTTCTGCAATGCTCCCGATGATAATCCCTTTATGGCAGGAGCATTCCACGGAGTTACCGAGGCTGATAAGATAATAAACGTGGGCGTAAGCGGCCCCGGAGTTGTTAAGACCGCACTTGAGAAGGTAAGAGGAGAGAACTTCGAGGTTCTTTGCGAGACTATCAAGAAGACTGCCTTCAAGGTTACAAGAGTTGGACAGCTGGTTGCCCAGGAGGCTTCAAGAAGACTTGATGTTCCCTTTGGAATCATTGATCTTTCACTGGCTCCCACGCCTGCCATCGGTGACAGCGTAGCCGATATCCTTCATGAAATCGGAGTTGAACATCCGGGAGCACCGGGTACCACTGCAGCACTGGCTCTTTTGAATGATCAGGTCAAAAAAGGCGGTGTAATGGCCTCATCCTATGTGGGAGGACTCTCCGGAGCATTTATCCCTGTAAGTGAAGACCAGGGAATGATCAATGCCGTTGAAGCAGGGGCTCTTACCCTTGAGAAGCTTGAAGCCATGACCTGCGTATGTTCCGTTGGACTTGATATGATCGCAATTCCCGGAGATACCAAGGACACCACCATTGCCGGCATCATAGCAGATGAGATGGCAATCGGTATGATCAACCAGAAGACCACAGCTGTGCGTCTTATCCCGGTTATCGGCAAGGGAGTAGGCGAAACCGTTGAGTTTGGTGGCCTTTTGGGATATGCTCCCATCATGCCTGTCAATAAGTTTTCATGTGATGAATTTGTAAACAGAGGAGGACGAATCCCCGCACCGGTACACAGTTTCAAGAACTGATAGCTAAAATTAACTTCACCGGATCCAAACTGAATAAAATCATATCATATAAAATAATCATAAACTCTATTAAAAAAGTAAATTATGATTGATATTATGATAGGCGTTCCTGTATAATCCAAATTGGTATTAAGGAACGCCCGTAACATTGAGCCTTAATATGTGCACTGAAACTAAATTTAAGTACGCATTTGTTAAGGCTCTTTAATTTTGCAAAAGATTGGAGAGGTGAAAATGGAAGAACGAAGAAAAATAGGCAGAGTGGATTTCAGTGCAAACAGTGTGATTGTAGACAGAAATACACAGGAAAAGTACTACGGAAAGGTTAAGAACATCAGTCCCCTGGGTGTAGCAATAACGGTGGAAGAGGGAACACCTTCCCTGGTGGGCAGAGATGTGATCCTTGTAGCTGAGACACTGATCATGTATGCAGACTGCATCAGAGAGGATGAGGACGGAAATCAGAAGACCGTAGCATTTTGTTCCAAGAAGTTCACAAACGATGTACTTCAGTATCTGTTCGATCGTATCGGCTCAGAAGAGGCTATCTAAAGTAATTGAAACCTTAGAATTTTGAATCAAATGTGTGTGAGAGGGAAATAATTATGAAGAGAAAAACAATTGACAGACAGATAATCAGAGCGCTTTCAATCGGAATCAGCGCAGGTATGATGCTCCAGCCCATAGCAGCTATGGCTGCTGATGAAGGCGCTGTAGCACCTGAGGGCGGCGCAGCAGATCAGACTGCGCAGTCAGAGGTTGCTCCTGCACAGGTGCAGGCACCCATGAATGTAGAGACAGCTGCAGAAGTAGCTGAGGCTAAGGAAGCTGTTGAGGCAGCTATCAGTGTGGGAAAAGAGACAGAGACTCCCGCAGAGGAGACAACACAGGCAGAGACTCCCGTAGAGGAGACAGCACAGGCAGAGGCTCCCGTAGAGGAGACAGCACAGACAGAAGATACAACAGAAGAAGCATCACAGGATGCAACAATTTCAATCGACGAACACTTACAGGATTCCTCAGATGCCATTGACAAGATTGGTGGCACAGTTAAGGAACTTGATAATTTAAATAGACAGGCAACCGCTGCTGTAGAGGATTACGAAGATGCAGTAAGCGATGCTGCCGTAGAAATGGCTGAGATTTATGCTGATGCAGCTAAGTCACAGGCAGAAGACGCTGCAAAAGCTGCAGATAAGGCCGCAGATCTGGCTGATGATGCAGAAGGCGCAGCAGCTGACGTTGAGGATATTGCAGGTAAGACCTACAATTCTTACGCAGCAGCAAACAAGGCTAAAGAACAGGCTCAGGAGCTTGTTGATCAGGCAACCAGGGACGCTGAGGACGCTGAGCTTCAGAAAGTGGCTGCCGATGAGGCAGTTAAGAATGCAAAGGTAGATTCTGATGCTGCTTACAATGCTCTTGAGAATGCAAGAGATGCTTATAAGACAGCCAGTGCAAAGGTTGCTGAAGCAGAGGCTAAGCTTACTGCAATATTAAATGAGTATGGCCTTACAAAGGATTCCGAAGGTTATACCGGTGATGTTAAGGATGCCGTAGATGCAGCAAAGGCTGCTTATGATGAAGCTCTTGCAGCAAAGGAAGCAGCAGATGCTGCTCTTGATACTGCAAAGCAGAAAAACACAAAGGCTATCAGCGACCTTGATGCTGCAAATAAAGCTTCACAGAAAGCACAGAAGGATCTTGAAACAGCTAAAAAGAACCTTAAGAATGCTCAGGAAGATGCTGCAGACTGGGGCGAAGTTGTTGACATAGCTAAAAAGTCTTACGATGACGCACAGGCTAATGTTGACAAGGCCAAGGCTTGGGTATCAGAAGCCCAGGACGATTACAATGATGCTGTAGATAACTACAATGATAAGGTAAAAGCTTATAATACAGCAGTTGATGAGCTGGGCAAGGCTGATAAGGAATATGATGCTGCCTACAGCGATTCATTGAAGAAGGAATCTGCATATGTAAGTGCAGCAAGAGACCTGGCTGCCAAGAAGAAAGCCTATAATGATGCCGTAGCAAAATACGGAAGGAAATCAAAGGCAGCTGAAGATGCTAAGAAGGCCCTTGATGCTGCTGACAAAGCTGTTGATACAGCTAAGAAAGCTATGGAAAGTGCCAGGAAGGATCTTGAGAGAGAGACAAGAGAGCACAAAGAAGCAGAGGATGCTCTTAACGCTGCCAATGGTGCTAAGGCAATCGCAGATCAGGCTGTTATTGATGCCAAGAAGAAGGCGGATGATGCAGCAGCTGCTGTAACAGAAGCAGAGAAAGATAAGGCATCTGCTTATAATAACCTTGCCGGCGCAGCCAGCGCAGTAAGAAATCTTGGAAATACTCTTGACGGAGCAGAGCAGAATCTTAAGACTGCCAAGGAGAATCAGGCAAAGGCAGAGTCTGCACTTAGTGATGCTCAGAAGCAATATGATGATGCAGTTATCAAGAAAAATACAGCTGAGAGCAATTACAATGCTGCCAAGGGTGAATTTGAAAGACTGGATGGAATTAAGAATACAAAGTATTCAGAGTGGGAAAAGGCTGATGGAGAAGCTAAAGCCGCAGAAAAGGCAAGGGATGATGCCAAGAAGGATTATGATGAAGCTGTAAAAGCATACGGTCCTCTTTCACAGGCAGCAAAAGATGCAAAGGGCCGGCTCGATGCCGCTGAGAGTCTTGTTAGAACAAAGTCCGGTGCTAAGACTGAAGCGGAAAGAGAGCTCCAGGAGGCTGAAAGAAAAGTTAGTACTGCAAAAGAAGAGCTTGAAAAAGCAAATAAAGCTCTTAAGACAGCTAACGAAAATGTAAATACTGAAAAGGGAAATGTGGATACAGCACAGGCTGCTTACGAAAGAGCCCAGAACATCGCCCTGATCAGACAGCATGAACAAGAAGAAATAGATATTTATGGCGTATACAAGGATAAAGAGGATGATGAGTCTAAGGCTAAGATCAAGGCAGCTGACGACCAGCTTGCAATTGACCTTATTACCTTCAAACTCATGGAAGACGGTGTCAAGAAAGCAAACATCGTATCCACAGAGGTTAAAGGAAGTATCATCTATGTAACAACAAAGGATGATAATGGTAACGAGACATTAACAAAGTATAATTACACTCTTGAGACAAGACCCAATTACGGTGGCCTTCAGACTTCACATCACTGGCTTGTGGTCAATGAAGTTAAAAATTCCGAAATGGTGCAGGAGACAGGATATAACAACGTTCCCTGTCTTAGAGGAGAGGATGACGAGGTTGCTGATGTCAACAAGTCAGATCTGACCCATTATGGACGCTATGAGGGCAACGACTGGTACTACAGCACAAGTATTCAGCCGGTTGAAAAGAATGTTACAGAGACTGTTACAAAGAACGAGACCAAGGTATACACTGATAAGCATGGAAATGTTATCAGTGAGAGAGACGTATGGTGGATAGGTAATAGGTGCTATACAGGATTCTTTAATGAGGTAAAAGTTACAACTGTAACAACCTATTCCTACACCAAGAATGGACAGACCATCACTGTTGATGCTAAGGATGTTGTAAAGAACGGCAACAGATATACCTATACTCATAAAGAGACAGTAAATGAAGAAGTACGGACCTGGTATTACGAGTCAACAAAGCAGGAGCCCTACAGCTACACTGTAGAGAAGGTTACCGACTCAGAGCAGTTCTACCGTGAGATCACCTTCAACAGCAGCACAGTTAACAACAACGTACGTGCTGCAGAGCAGAAGAAGAGCGAAGCTGAAGGCAAGCTTGCAGAGGCTCAGCGTATTGCCGGTGAAAAGCAGGCCATAGTAAACCAGAAAGCAGGCGCTGTAACTGAAGCAGAAGGAGAGCAGCAGGAGGCAGATGGTAAACTTGATACTGCAGAAAAAGAACTTAGTGCTGCAGAGACTGCCAAAGGCGAAAGAGAGAACGAGTTTAATGAAGCGGACAGAGTTGCAAAGGCCGCTGAGAAAACCAAGAACGATAACTACACGAAATGGCAGAATGCTATAGATACCTATGGAAGAGAATCCAAAGAAGCCACCGAAGCCAAGAAGCTGTATGATGCTGCTGCTGATGTTGCAGGCAAGGCAAAGCAGGAGCGTGACAGACTGGAGGGTCTGTACAACCAGGAAGTTGAGAATGTAAAAGGCAAACTGGCTGCTCTTAAAGACGCCAAGGATGCTAAGGACAGGGCAGATCAGGCGGTTCTCGATGCCGAGGGTGCTGTATCAAAGGCTGAAAAAGAACTTGAAGCAGCAAAAGAAACACAGAAAGCTTTACAGGAAATCTATAATAAAGCTGCTCAGACTGTTAATGATAAGAAGGCCGAAGCCTATGACGAAAATCAGGCCTACATTGGAGCTCTTGTTGAGCAGGGCAGAAAGAACCAGGCAGTCATCGATGCTCAGAAGGACCTTCGAGAGGCTGATAAAGAGCTTGAGGCCGCTGAAGGAAAGGTTTCCAGAAAAGAATCAGAGTATAACAACAAGGTAAAGATTCAGGAAGGCAAGCAGGCAGCTTACAATAACGCACAAGGCGCAAAAGACGACGCTGAGAAAGAACTTGAAAGAGCTAAGAAGGCCTACGAGGATGCTCAGAAGAAGGAAGGCACAAAGTGGGATGAACTCATGGATGCCTATGACAGACTTGATAAGGCTGAGAGAAACTACAACAGGAAAGTTAACGACTGGAAGAAGGCTCTTTCAGATCTTAATAAGGCAGCCGGAGAAGTTGCAGCAGCTAAGGGCGAGCTTGAACTTGCAAAGTCCGTAAGAGACGGATGGGAAAGAGATGCAGCAGCCAAGAAGGCAGTTCTTGATCTGGCAAATTACTTCAAGGGTATTGCTGACGGTAATGTTAAGGCTGCAGAAAAGAAGCTTGAAGGTGCACAGGATAAGGCTAATGCTGCAGGATCAGATGTATCAGACAAGCAGCAGGCAGCTGTTGATGCAGCTAATGCAGTGATCGCAGCAGACCAGGCACAGCAGGCAGCAAGCGAGAAGTTCGAGGCTGTCAAGGCAGCATACCAGAAGGTTTGCGAGATGGCAGAAGCTCTTAAGAACCTTAAGACTCAGCAGGGCGTAAGCGCTGAGGCTATAGATGCTCTTCAGACTGCTTACAATAACGCTCAGGCAAGATACGACGATGCTGTTGATGCTGCGACTGAGGCTAAGGAGAACTACGAGAGAGCACAGGCAGCTGCTGACAGAGCAGTAGAGAAATTCAGTGACAGCAGATCCTTCAGAGTTGTTATCCCCAGCTATGACGATCAGGCATCCAATGAGGATACAGATGATACAGGCGCAGCAGTTGTTACTCCTCAGGCCATCGGTGATGTTGCTTCTACAGATGATGCACAGGTACTGGGCGCGATAAGATCCGGCAGATCAGGCTTGGGTAAGAGCGCAGCTACAACAGACGGTGCACAGACCGAAGAGGCTGTTACATCTGAGGTAACAGAAGATGAGACAGAAAAGCCTGTAAATGAGAATAAAGAGATCACAACAATTGTTGACGAAGATACAGCTAAGGCAGACACAATCCCTGAAGAAGCAAAGAAAGGCTTCTCATGGTGGTGGCTCATCATCCTGGCAATCATCACCGGTGTATCCGTAGAAGAAATCTACAGAAGACGTAATGCCAAGGAGAAGGCTGAGAACTCCGCTAACACAGATAACAAGTAATAGCAATAAGGATTAATTTGTAACATAAAATTCACCTCACACACACACAAAGGAAAGCTCCCCATCCCTCGGGGGGCTTTTCTTTTGCTTATTGTGAAAAATAACGATGAAATTATAAAATTTTTATTAATAATTTGTTACCACATGTTGTAGTTTGTTGTAGAAATGTAGCTAAATTTAGTTTATAATTTTTTTGAACCGGTCTATGACCGGCAGTCATTTATAGTTTTGAGGGGATAAGGGGAATGAACAACAACGAAAAAAAGGGCAATAATTTTATGCTCAAAATCTGCGCTTTCATTGTCGATAAGCGCAATCTGTTCTTTCTGATCTATGCAATTCTCTGCATATTTTCAGCTGTTTCAAGAAACTGGGTAGGAGTCGAGAACAAACTCGACAAATACCTTCCTGCTACGTCAGAGACCAGAATGGGTCTGGATCTGATGGAAGAGCAGTTCATGACATACGGTTCCGTAAAGGTCATGGTAGCCAATATATCCTATGATCAGGCACTTCTTATTAAAGATGAGGTGGAAGACATCGACGGTGTATTTGTTGCCGAACTGGATGAGACCGACAAGCATTACAATAACGGATCCGCTCTGTTTGACATCACTTTTGATTACGATGAGGATGATGAAGAGTGCCTTGCACTTCTTGATCAGGTGACCGCATACTTCGAACCCTATGATGCTTACCTGTCATCTACACTGGGAGATCCCCAGTCCAAGCTCATCGACCACGAGATGAGCATCATCTCAATCCTTGTTGTATTTATTGTAGTATTCGTACTTCTTTTAACATCTCAGGCCTACGCGGAGGTTCCGGTTCTTTTGCTGACATTCGGATCGGCAGCTCTGGTACAGATGGGAACAAACTTCCTGATGGGCACTATCTCTTTTGTCTCCGATTCCGTGACCATCGTATTGCAGCTGGCACTGTCGGTTGACTATGCAGTTATCTTCCTTAACAGATACAAAGAGGAACATGCTGAGCATCCTTACAGAGAAGCAACTATTCTGGCACTTTCCAAATCCATTCCTGAGATTTCGGGAAGTTCACTGACTACCATGGGTGGTCTTTTCGCAATGCTGTTCATGCAGTTTGGAATCGGTAAGGACATGGGTATCATTCTTATGAAGTCCATCGTCTTAAGCCTTCTTTCAGTATTCCTGCTTATGCCGGGTATTATCATGGTGTTTGCACCTCTCATGGAGAAGACCCAGCACAGGAATTTCATTCCCAAGATTCCTTTTGTAGGTAAATTTGCATACGCTTCAAGATTTATTGTGGCTCCGCTGTTTGTTGTGGTCATTATTGCCGCTTATTTCATTCAGGCAAGGACACCTTACGTTTTCGGCTATTCCAAGATCACACCGCCTCTTACCAATGAGGTTCAGGCAGCCCAGAATATGCAGAAGGCGAACTTCAAGTCAGACAACTTTGTTGCTCTCGTGTTCCCTTCGGGAGACTATGAAGAGGAGAAACTTCTTATAGAAGATCTTCTTGCAAAAGATGAAGTGAGCTCCATTACAGGTCTGGCCAATACCGAGGCCCTCGGCGGATATACACTTACAGACAAGCTTACACCCCGTCAGTTCTCCGAACTCCTTGATATAGATTATGAAATTGCGGAGCTGGTTTATGCAGCCTACGCAGTTAACGATGAAGATTACGCCAAGGCCATCAACGGTCTTGCAAACTATAAGGTTCCTCTCATCGACATGTTCATGTTTGTTTATCAGGAGGTAAAAGAGGGATATGTAACCCTCAACGATGACCTGATGAAGAAACTGGAAGATGCCAACAAGATGATGACCTTTGCCAAGAATCAGCTTAGAGGCGAAGATTACTCCAGAATTCTGGTTTATCTCAATCTTCCCGAGGAATCTCCCGAGACCTTTGCATTCATCGACACTATGCGCAGCATAGGAGAGAAGCACTACGAAGAGGGCAAGGTTTATGTGGTTGGCGAGTCAGTGAGCCAGTACGATCTTGAGAAGTGCTTTAACAGAGATAATACGGTTACAGGCATCATCTCCATCCTGGCGGTTCTGGTGGTACTTCTTTTCACCTTCAAATCCGCAGGTATGCCTGTGCTGCTGATTGCGGTTATTCAGGGATGTATCTGGATGAATTTCGCTATCCCCGCGATCCGCAAGGATAACCTGTTCTTCCTGGGCTACCTGATCGTTAGTTCCATTCAGATGGGTGCCAACATCGACTACGCCATCGTTATCGCCGGCAGATACACAGAGCTTCGAGAGAAGATGGGCAAAAGAGATGCCATTATCGATACCATGAATCTTTCCTTCCCTACGATCATTACCTCCGGTACAATGCTGGCGGTTGCGGGAACTCTTATCGGTAAGATGACTTCCGACTGTGCTATCTACGGAATCGGAAAGGCTCTTGGACGAGGAACTATCATTTCCATCATTGTTACCATGTTCGTTCTTCCTCAGATCCTTCTGGTTGGTGATAAGGTTATCGAGCTTACAGCCTTTGTTATGAACATGCCTCTGCAGACCAAACAGCTTTCAGGCGCCATGAGAATCGACGGCGTTGTCCGCGGTAAGATTGACGGTACCGTAAACGGTGTTGTTCACGCTGTGGTTCGCGGTAACGTAAGTGCTTATATCGAGAACGGAGACGTTCAGATGCTTGAGGATAATGAGGATACATCGACGCCGGTTTTGGAAGAGGAGGGCGTGTAATATGAAAAAGAGGATAATTGCGGCCCTTCTTGCGGCTATGGTATTTACAACTTCAGCAGTAGTTTCTTTTGCCGAGAATGAGAACGGAGTATCTCAGGAAGCCGGTTCTCTTCCCGAGGACGTTACAACAGGTACTCAGGAAAAAGAGAAAGAGGATGCGGTAGACGTTGACGCCGATATCGAGGAGGAGCTCTCAAGCTTTATTCCCGAGGCAATGGAAGAGATAAAGATCGCAGCAGCAGATGAACTTATTGATCTTGCTGATAAATGTAAGAATGATACCTGGTCTGCCAACAAGAAGGTGGTCCTTACAGAGAACATCAGCCTTGTGGGTAAGAACTTTGCAGGTATTCCATCCTTTGGCGGTGTGTTTGACGGACAGGGCCATACCATTTCAGAGGTCAATATCAAGTCAGGCCAGTCCTATGTTGGATTCTTCACACACATTCAGAAGAATGCGGTAGTTATGAACCTTAATATTTCCGGATCCATTATGCCAACCGGAGATACCACCATTAT
>JAILFT010000085.1 GCA_024697425.1 Butyrivibrio sp.
TCTATCCTGTCGAGGATATTGTCGATGTACTCGTTGATCGGATAAAACTCCTCTATCAGGCCTGCTGCCTTTGCATCTTCGTATTCCATGGCAGGAACGGGAAGTGTCACCTTGCTGATATACTCCTCCACCTGTCTTGTCTGCTCCTCGTCAGCATCTCTTCCGCCTGCGGTAAAGAGCTTGATGCCATTATAAACAGCCGGGTTGTGGCTTGCTGTCACCATCATTCCATAGGGAAGTTCATGCTTCATCACATAGAACATTACAAGGGGTGTGGGGCTTGACTTGTTGATGAGCCTTGCTTTGATGCCTGCTGCCGCAAACACTACTCCTGCCCACTGCATGGCTTCCTTGGACAAAAACCTTCTGTCGTAGCCAAGGACTATTCCCTTATCGGCCACGTTCTCATCTTTCATCTTGGCTGCCATGGCACATGCCAGGATCTGAACATTTTCTTTGGTAAAACCATCACCGATTATGGCTCTCCATCCGCCTGTTCCGAATTTGATCATCTCTTTTCCCCCTTTAATCCCATCACAACATCT
Source organism: Butyrivibrio sp. (assembly GCA_024697425.1). Lineage (GTDB taxonomy): Bacteria > Bacillota > Clostridia > Lachnospirales > Lachnospiraceae > Butyrivibrio. The sequence goes on from JAILFT010000085.1 coordinate 546, forward strand.
ATCGCATGCTCTTCGCCGCCGGCAAATACAGGGATATTTGAAACCTCTTTGCCATCGATGTAGATCTTCTTAACGCCTTTTTCCACATGCTCTGAGTTGATCACACTGATGTTATAGGTTGCTCCCCTGAAGACTCTTGAAACCTCGAATCCGTCCCAATCCTTCGGGATGCACGGGTCTACTATAAGCTCATCAAATCCGGGTCTTATGCCAAGCATGTAATGTGTCACGGCATAGTATGCCCATCCGCCGCTGCCGGTCATGAAGGGATGATGCGCCCTTCCGTAGGTTGAGTGGTCCTTACCGGATATGAACTGGCAGTAGGAGTATGGCTCAGCCCATCTTGTCTCTATGCTGTCGTTCTGATAGTACGGGCACAGACTCCTGTAGTACTCAAATGCCCTGTCTCCGTTGCCCATTCTGCACTCAGCAGACCACACCGAGGGATTGGGATGTGAAAAGATACTTCCGTTCTCCTTAAGTCCCGGATAAACCCTGGTGACAAATCCCACCTCGTCGTCGGGCTCCGTGTAAACCGGTGCATTGAGCATGATCCCGTAAGGTGTTGACAGCTTACAGTGAATAGAGTCTAGAGCTCTTTTTGCCTTATCCTCGTCTGCTGCGCCGGAGAGTACTGCCCAGGCATTGGACTCAAGGTGGATCTGGCCCTCCTTGTTGTCCCTGGTCCCGATCTTTCTTCCGGACTTCGTAAATCCGCGCAGGTACCAGTTGCCGTCCCAGAGGGTGTCGTTAAGGCTCTTCTGCAGTCCCTCGATCTTCTCTGAGAGCTCTTTTGCAAAAGACATATCACCTATATGGGTAGCTGTCTCGCAAAGGCAGATCATCGCTCTGAACAAGAGGAATGAAACCAGCGCACTCTCTCCTCCGCCAAGGTTTAAGCAGTCGTTCCAGTCAGCGCGAAGACCTTTACAGATTCCGTTATCACCAACTTCCTTCAGAGAGAAAAGAACTATCTTCTTCATGTGTTCGTAAACACTTCCCTTTCCTCCGTCGGCGTATCCGTACTCTTCCTCAAGGAATCCAAAATCTCCTGTTTCCTTGACGTACTCGACTATTGAAGGAACAAGCCAGAGCGCGTCGTCAGAGCATGCATCCGCAAGTCCGTGGACTTTGGATGCACCCTCCGGCTCGGGTATAACGGTGGGAGGTTTGAAAGGCTTTTTCTTATTCTCTTTTTCTTCTTCAGGCAAGAACCAGCGGGGTTCAAAGAGGTGTATTCCGTATCCGCTGCTGGTCAAGGCTCTGAGAAGTTCGATTATCCTCTTCCTGCAGCCCTCAGGGTTTGTGGCGATGACAGTCATGGCATCCTGCGCGGTATCGCGGTAGCCAAGACCGGTCCTTCCGCCAACTTCAATGAAGGATGCAAATCTTGAGAACATAACATTGATCTCAGCCTGGTACAGTGTCCAGGTGTTTATCATAATATCTATGCCCTTCTCGGCACTTTTAACCGCAAAGCGCCTCTGCTTATCCTGCCAGAACTTCTTAAGCGCAGCGTAGGCTTCGTCAAGTTTTTCAGGAGTATTGTACTTTTCTTTTATGGCGCGGGCCTCTTCATAGCCGCCCTCTCCAAGGAAATAGATCAGTCTTACCGATTCACCGCTTTGAAGTATGAGGTCCTTCTGGAGGCTGGCGCAATGGTTTCCGCCCTTTTCAAATGAACCGGTAAGACTCCCCCTCTCGACCGCTTTTGGGTTGGTCTCTGTGTTATAGATTCCGATGAACTCATCCCTCAGGCACTCAAAGCCATCGGGCTCAAAGTTTGATGTGAAGTACTGATAGCCTTCCTCTTCATAAAAGAGGTCATAGAGGATGGTGCCTTCCTTGTACTCGCTTCCTGCGCAATACAGGCTCATCTGGAAATTCTGATTATCTATAGGAACATGATGATAGGAAAACTCTGCATAAGAAAATGCAGAGAGATCTCTTGGTCTCTCACTCTGATTGGTTATGACAACGTCCCAGATCAGGGCATTGTCGCCTATCGGGATACTGAGCTTCTCGCTCGCCTTAAGGCCCTTGTACTCGCACTTATAGGTTGTCACGCTCATGCCATGACGGGTCGTGTATCTGGCTTCATCCAGAGACTTGCCCACAGGCTGCCAGGAGATGCTGAAATAATCACCGTCTTCGTTATCTCTTATATAGATATAGTCGCCGGGCCTGTCCATGGGAATCGCATTGCCACGAAACCTTGTTATCCTGTGGTACTCAGGCGATTTGTA
>JAILFT010000106.1 GCA_024697425.1 Butyrivibrio sp.
TTATTGACATTTCTTTTCAAAAGGAATAATCTTTATGTGAAAGTTAGCAAAGGGTAACGCAGAAATGCGATAACTGTGCGATTGTACATTATAAAAATAGTTAGTATTTACTAACACTATTTGAAAGTGAGGTACTGATGATGCCGCTTACAATGGCCGATAACGGGAAACTGGTTAAGATACAGAAGATCACGGGAACCGATGAGATCAAACAGCACATGGCTACTCTCGGGTTCGTTGTGGGAGAAGAAGTTACAATAGTGAATAAGAATGGCGGAAACCTGATCGTAAATGTGAAGGACAGCAGAATAGCTCTGGACAAGAGCCTTGCTAACCGCATACTTATATAATTATCTAAGAGGGAGAAGAGAGCGATGAAGACACTGAGAGATGTTGAGATCGGGGCGACCGCTAAGGTTGTTAAGCTTCACGGAGAGGGACCCACAAGGCGCAGGATCATGGACATGGGCCTGACCAAGGGAACTGAAGTGAACGTCAGAAAGGTAGCTCCTTTAGGAGATCCTATCGAGCTTACCGTCAGAGGTTATGAGCTTACGGTACGTAAGGCAGATGCCGAGTTTATCGAAGTTGAATAAGATCTGGATTTAGGCTGCATATATAAGAGGATATGCAGTTATTTTTGAGGAATGTGTAAGCGCTTGCTAACACATAAAAGGTTAAGGAGGCAGTAATGGAATTAAAGATTGCACTTGCGGGGAATCCCAACAGTGGTAAAACAACACTTTTTAATGATCTCACAGGAAGCAGGCAGTACGTTGGTAACTGGCCCGGTGTTACTGTAGAGAAGAAGGAAGGAAAACTTAAGGGAGCAGAGTACAAGGACGTTGTGATACAGGATCTTCCCGGTATCTATTCTCTTTCTCCCTATACTCTTGAAGAGGTGGTTTCAAGAACCTATCTTGTTACAGAGAAGCCCGATGCCATCATCAATATCGTTGACGGAACCAACATCGAGCGTAATCTGTATCTTACAACTCAGCTTCTTGAGCTGAACATTCCAATGGTTGTAGCTCTTAACATGATGGATCTTGTCCGCAAGAACGGAGACAAGATTGATATTAAGGCTCTTTCAGATGCACTTGGCTGTGAAGTTGTTGAACTGTCAGCCCTTAAGGGCGAGGGAACAGATTCCCTTATCAAGAAAGCAGTAACCGCTGCCAAAGCCGGAACAGTTGCTACCAAAAAGCAGGTGCTCAGCGGCGATGTTGAGGCTGCTATTGTTAAGATCGAGGGTGTTCTTAGGGGAAGCTGCGATGAGAAATTCCTTCGCTGGAACGCTGTTAAGGCTTTCGAGAGAGATGAGAAGGCGGTAAAAGAGCTCCATCTTACTTCAGATCAGCTTAAGGCTGTAGAAGATGTGGTAAAAGAGTGTGAGAAGTCAATGGACGATGATTCAGAGTCAATCATCACCAATGAGAGATACAGCTACATCACTTCAGTAACTGCATCAGCTGTTAAGAAGGGCCGTGCTAAGGGAGAACTTTCTGTTTCAGATAAGATTGATAAGATCGTTACCAACAGAATTCTCGGTCTTCCTATATTCGTACTTGTTATGGCATTCATCTATGCCATCGCCATGGGCGGATGGAGCGTTTCCATCGGTACTATGGCTACTGATTTTACAAACGATGTTATCTTCGGTGAGTGGGTTCCCGGATTCTTTGATACAATCCTAACTGCTCTTCATGTAGAAGAGGGGTCAGTTCTCTACGGACTTATTCAGGATGGTATTGTTGCAGGTGTTGGTGCTGTTATCGGATTCGTTCCTCAGATGCTGGTTCTTTTCCTGCTTCTGTCAATCCTTGAGGATATCGGATATATGGCCCGTGTTGCATTCGTTATGGACCGTATCTTCAGACAGTTCGGTCTTTCAGGAAAGTCATTCATCCCTTGCCTTGTAGCAACAGGATGCGGAGTTCCCGGTGTTATGGCCAGCCGTACAATTGAGAATGAGCGTGATCGTAAGATGACCATCATGACAACAACCTTTATGCCCTGCGGAGCTAAGCTTCCTATCATCGGACTTATCGCAGGTGCGGTATTCGGCGGATCACCCTGGATTGCAACATCAGCTTACTTCATCGGAATCGGTTCAATCATTCTTTCCGGAATCATTCTCAAGAAGTTCAAGGCATTTGCAGGTATTCCCGCTCCCTTCGTTATGGAGCTTCCAGCTTACCACGTTCCTTCAATCACAGGTGTGCTTCGTGCAACCTGGGAGAGAGGCTGGTCCTTCATCAAGAGAGCCGGAAGTGTTATCGTAGTTTCCTCAGTTATTATCTGGTTCCTTTCAAGCTTCGGATCAGTTAACGGTCACTTTGGAATGGTTGATAATCTTTTTGAGGATGAATCAGTTGTGACAGAGGCTTATGTTGAGCAGCTGGCAGACAGGATGGATGTTCCTGTTGAAGATGTAAATGCAATGGATGCTTCTCTTCTTGCAAATGTTGGAAATGCAGTATCCTTCGTATTCAAGCCCCTTGGCTTTGGTAACTGGAAACCAACAGTTGCTACAGTAACAGGTCTTGTAGCAAAAGAGGAAGTTGTAGGAACCTTCGGTGTACTTTACAATTATGATGATATGGACGGAGAAGATGAACTTGGCGAGGAAGGTGAGCAGATCTGGGACAGAGTTGCCGCTGATTACACACCTATTGCAGCTTTCGCATTCATGATCTTCAACCTTCTTTGTGCTCCCTGTTTTGCAGCTATCGGTGCCATCAAGCGTGAGATGAACAACGCAAAGTGGACATGGGCTGCAATCGGATACATGACAGGTTGGGCATACGTACTGGCACTTATCGTGTATAATATAGGTGGAATTATTGTTGGCGAAGTTTCCTTCGGAATCGGAACCATCGTAGGAGTCATCCTTCTTGGCGGACTTTTATACCTCATCTTCCGCAAGGGCTACCAGGCCGCTGAGGGCGAGGGAAAAGAGATGGCTGTAAAGATGACAGCATAATGTGGTTTGAAATGATAAAGACATGGTAGCTGTGATGCCAGTCTGATGTGGTTTATATAGTGAAAGGAGGTGCGATATGGCATCTATTATAGGAAACGCGATAGTCATTATCGCACTGGTTGTAGCCTTGTTCTTTGCCGGGCGCAGCACTTTAAGGCAGTTTAAGCGCGAGCTTTCCGGGGGCGGATGTGCCGGATGCGGCGGAAGCTGCAGCGGATGCTCCGGGTGCTCTGCTTCATCCAAGACCAAAGGATGCAGCTGCAATGCAGGGAGCAGCGCGGCAGGGAAATAAGGAAATACATTTGATCTAATTAAGGAATATCTATTATCAATGTGCAAAGGCCCTTCGTTCAGGTGGTACGAAGGGCTTTTTGATGTACAGGCGGAGGCTTTAAGCATGAGAGCTTTTAAGGGTTTCTTGCTGCATTAGTGGATTGCAGCTGTGGAGTGGAGACTTTATAATATATCTGATATTTGATGCCCATAATAAAAGAAAAAGGTGAATGCCTATGGTAGATATATTCGGGACACTTGGGCCTTCCTGTGATGAGGAAGAAGTGCTTAAGGCCATGTTTAAAGAGGGAATGACGGGGATAAGGATAAATCTGTCCCATGTCATGCTGGCTGACTGCAAAGAGAGCATAAGAAGAATTCAGAGAGCTGCAAAAGCCATCGGGATCACTCCAAGTATACTTATAGACATGCAGGGGCCGGAGCTTCGAATAGGAGACTTAAAGGAACCGCTTGAGCTTGAAGAAGGCGTCATCCTTCATATCAGACAGGAAACTGCGCCAGGTATAGCAGCAGAATCAGCGCCATGTGTAAACTTGGATAATTCTTTGTGCATAGCATCGGAAAAGGCGGCCGGCACCGATACCGAATACGCGCCGGGCATCGACCGGGAAAAGGCTATCTGCCTTGACCTGCGAATCCTCAGAAAACTGTCCCCGGGGCAGGATGTGCTTCTTGATGACGGCAGGATACTGGCCGTAGTGACTAAGGCAAAAGAAAATGCGGCAGAACTTAAAGTTCTTCGAGGCGGCATACTGAAAGGGCGAAAGAGCATAGCAATAAAAGGTATGAATATAGATGACATGCCGGCTTTGACAGAGCATGACCTGGAGAATTTAAAGTGTGCAAAAGAGCTTGGTATCACAGGGGTTATGCAGCCCTTTGTCAGGAGCGCTGATGACCTTACAGAGGTCAGAAAAGCAGCAGGGGAGAATCTTAAGATCTACGCCAAAATTGAGAATATGACAGGAGTTCATAATCTTAAAAGCTTCCTGCCTTATGCGGACGAGATCATAATAGCCAGAGGCGACCTTGGAAATGCAATGCCGCTGTGGGAGCTCCCAAGGACGCAGAAGGATATTGCGAAGATCTGCAGGGAGCACAACAAGCCCTTTATGGTGGTGACTCAGATGCTTGCTTCAATGGAGCACAGCAAAGTTCCCACCAGAGCTGAGGTGAGCGACATCTACAATGCTGTGGCTGATGGCGCTTCTTCTGTGATGGTGACCGGAGAGACTGCAGTGGGAGAGTACCCAGTGGAAGTTATCCGCTATCTTTCAAAAACAGCCGGGGCTGCAGCTGATGCATGTTCAGTATATAAAAGATAAGAATCAGTCTCTTTTTACATTTGGGCTGCGCAGGATAGAATAATGCAAATATGAGTTTTATACATAACCATGGCTGATACAGACTGATCTGCAGATTGCGCAATTGGATATGTGCGGTGGACTTACAGGATTTCGATGATTTCTACAAGGGGGTTCCGACGCATTTGTCTGTTTTGGGGCTTTGCGTCGGAAAGAGCTCACTTCACAAGATCTTCGCGCTATCACACCTGATCCTGCCCAAAGCACAAAAGCCCAAAAGCGCAAAATTTTTAAATTTAAATACATACCACACAGGAGGAAATTATGAGAAAGATACTTGTAGTAATCGACATGCAGAAGGACTTCATCGACGGAGCCCTTGGAACCAAGGAGGCTGTAGCCATTGTGCCGGCAGTTCTTGAAAAGATCAAATCCTACGACATCAAGGACGTCTTCGCTACAAAGGACACACACCATCCGGATTACATGGGCACCCAGGAGGGGCATAACCTTCCTGTCGAGCATTGCATCGAAGGCACAGAGGGCTGGGAATTTGACAAGTCCCTGCAGGAGGCTCTTGAAGGCGCCAGAGTCTACAACAAGCCCACCTTTGGCTCAACAGAACTGGCAAAAGACATTAAGGCCATCGCTGACACAGAGGAGATCGAGATAGAGATGGTTGGCCTTTGCACCGACATATGCGTAGTCTCCAATGCACTTATGCTCAAGGCTTTCATGCCGGAAGTAAAGATCAGCGTTGATCCTTCCTGCTGCGCCGGAGTAACAGTAGAGAAGCACGAGGCAGCTCTTGAGACCATGAGATCCTGCCAGATACAGATGCCCTGAGAAAAAGTGTCCTGTTGGAAACAGGCTTCCAGGTACACCACAACATACAGCCTGTAACAGATATCGCGTTTTGCCATTTGTCCCGCGAGGAGATATATGCCCGATCATTCAAATATTCGTGAAATTAAATATATGCTGACCGAAGCGGACGGCCCTATGGCTGTCCGCGATATTTTGCGGCATAAACTTAACATGTCCGCCAAGGAGATTACCCGCTGCAAGCAGTTTGAGGACGGCGTTATGGCGGCAGGAGTTGGCGAAGGTTATAGAAAGGCCCTGGTAAAAGACCTCCTGTATCCCGGTGACATTCTGAAGGTCCGTATCTATGAGGACATTGACAATTCTTCTGAAATCGTCCCTTCCGATACCCCCATCGACATTGTTTACGAGGACGAGGACATCATCCTTATAAATAAGCCCGGGGACATGGTGGTTCATCCCTCATATGCCCATTTTAAGGATTCCCTGTCCAACGCTCTTGCCGGCTACTATCAAAGGACCGGCCAAAACCATGTTATAAGGACCATAGGAAGGCTTGACCGGGAGACTTCGGGACTTATCATATTTGCCAAGAACCGCCACAGCGCTGCGGTTCTCTCTGACCAGAAGGAGAGCATGTCCCGGCGAAAAGAGTATCTGGCTGTCTGCGATGGCTCTTTTGCCCGGAAGGAAGGGACCATAGACGCGCCCATAGCCTCCAGGGACGGCCAGCGCATGGTAAGGGAAGTTCGCCCCGACGGGAAAAGAGCCGTGACCCACTACAAGGTTATCTCGCAGTTTGAGGACTACGCCCTGGTGCGGCTTAGGCTGGACACCGGAAGAACCCACCAGATAAGGGTTCACATGCAGTACATGGGCCACCCGCTTCTTGGGGACTATTTCTATGGAAAAGAGATAGCAAACAGCCGCGGCATGATGCGGGCTGCTCTACATGCATATCACCTTGAATTCATTCATCCGGTAACGGGAAGAGAGATGTCTTTTGACGCGCCTCTTCCGCCCGATATGGCAGCTCTTTTGCCGGAAAATATCGATGGTTTTAATTTATAGAAAATTTATTTGCCACAAATGTTTATAAGTCGTATAAAAGAACAGGTAGTTAAAATAAACCATTTGAGGAGGAATGAATTATGAAAAGGATTATTGTTATGACAATGGCAGGAATCATGGCTTTGTCCATGGTGGCTTGCGGACAGCAGGCAGATACAGCAGCACAGGCTGAGGCAGAACCTGCAGCCGAGACAGCACAGGAAGCGGAATCACAGCCCCAGGAAATGGTGGGAATGGCAAATCCCTGGCACGACATCACAGAGGAAGAGGCTAGCGCAATAGTGCCCAATCTCTTTAAAGTGCCCGAGGGAGCAGCAAACGTAAAATGGAGCAAATGTGATTCCGAATCTGATGCTCCTGTTCCAGGAGAGCTTGTTCAGGTTACTTTCAATCTTGATCCTCACAGCTACACAGCAAGAGCACAGGTTACCGGTGATAACTACAACGATATTTCAGGTCTTTACTATGAGTGGACTGTAAATGACGAGGTAACACTGGCAAACTGGGCCTATGGTAACATGAAAGGAAACTGTTACCGCTACCTTTCAGATGAAGAGACCGTTGATCTTATCACCTGGTATGACGTTGAGGTGGGAATTTCCTATTCACTTTCAACTTCAGCCAAGGATCTTGACGGATTCGACATCCAGGCGATAGCTGAGCAGATGTATGACGAGACCAAGCAGGGCACATACGGCATGCCTGATGATGAGGATGAGCATCAGCCCATGGATATCACAGGATGTGATACCTTCACACAGATCGTAGACAAGCTGGGAGACGGACAGGCCTATGCAAATGCAACTATTGGCTCGGAAGATGTTCTTCTGGTAGCCAGCGGAGCTTTTGAAGTTGAGGGCCAGCACCAGGCTATTGATGCAGAGGTCTACAAGTATACAGACGGTGCACCTGAGTATGTAGGATACGTTGAGTGCGGCGGCACAGCATATCCCCTTAGCATCAGCAAGGACGGAATGCTTCTTGTAGGATCAAATCACTGGATCAAGAAGCTCACAATGGAGCCCGGTTGGCTGGTAGTAGATGAGGAGGCATCTGTAGAATATGACACCGATGGAGGAGCTACTTACTATCATCACTCAGATCTTAGGGATGTAGGAGCAGACGAGAACGGTCAGGTAGAGGATGACTCTATTATGACAGCAATGTATGCATTGTATGATGACTGCGAGATCATCGACTTTGCGGTAGTTACAAAGTAAATCAATTTAATAACAAATAAAAAATAAACCCCAATGATGGAGAGCCTTCTTTTGATAAGAGGGCTCTCCGTTTGTTTAACATGAAGATTCTGCATAAATGCAACAGCACCGGTTGCGGGAATTTCACAGCCAAAATTCTTTATTTATGGAAAATGTGCTATAATAGCCGCTGATGTTATTTATGGAGGAAAGTTAAATTGAGACAGAAGAACAGAGGCAGTTTCTCCGGCAAGATAGGTTTTGTCCTCTCGGCCGCAGGAGCTTCGGTAGGACTTGGAAATATCTGGAGATTTCCGTACCTTTGCGCCAAATACGGCGGCGGTATCTTCCTTTTGGTATATATAATTCTTGCGCTGACCTTCGGCTACACAATGATCATCGCTGAGACGGCAGTGGGCAGGGCTACGCAGAAGAGCCCGGTAGGCGCTTTTAACGAGCTTGGGAAAAAGAACCGGCTAATGACCGCAGGAGGCTGGATAAATGCCATCATTCCAATACTCATCGTTCCTTATTATTCGGTAATAGGCGGCTGGGTCACCAAGTATCTTTTCGAGTACCTGGTGGGAGACATAAATGGGATTGCTTCCGACAGCTTTTTTGTAAGCTTTATATCCGACGGAACCGGAGCAGAGCTGTGGTTCATTGTATTTGCGGCACTGACTTTGGGAGTAATATTCATGGGAGTTGAAAACGGTATCGAGAGAGTGTCCAAGATGATGATGCCTGTGCTGGTTGTGCTGGCCATCATAATCTGCATCTACTCGGTAACAAGGCCCGGAGCCCTTAAGGGAGTTGCGTATCTTTTCATTCCCAACATAAAAGACTTCTCGATAATGACGGTGGTTACGGCCATGGGCCAGATGTTTTATTCCCTGTCGATCGCCATGGGAATCCTTATCACCTTCGGCTCTTATATGAAAAAAGAAGTCAGCATCGACAGTTCAACGGTTCAGGTGGAGATCTTCGATACAGCAATCGCAATCCTCGCCAGCCTTATGATCATCCCTGCGGTATTTGCTTTTTCCGGCGGAGATCCCGGTATGCTCAAAGCAGGTCCTTCACTGATGTTCATAACCATGCCAAAGATATTTGTGCAGATGGGATTCGGCAGGATCATAGGTGTATTGTTCTTTGCTCTGGTACTGTTCGCAGCAGTGACCAGCGCCATTGCCCTTACGGAAAGCGCAGTATCCACCTTTGCGGACGAGTTCGGCTGGAGCAGAAGGAACTCAACGCTGTTCATGGCTTTTGTGATGATCATTCTTGGAAGCCTTTCTTCCCTGGGCAACGGCCCGCTTGCAGGGATCACGATTTTTGGAATGGGATTTCTTGATTTCTTTGACTTTTTGACAAACTCAGTAATGATGCCCATTGCAGCCCTGGCTACCTGCATTCTTATCTCAAGGTACATGGGAATTGACAGACTCAAAGAGGAAGTTGAGCAGGACGGACATCCCTTCGGAAGAAGCTGCATTTTCGGCACCATGATCCGCGTTATCTGCCCGATCTTCATTATGATAATCTTTGTCAGCGCGATACTGAATGTACTTGGAATTATACAGATGTAAACCGTAAAGGAAGCTCACGAGCTTCCTTTTTTAATAATGTCTTTTCCGAATTCCGCGGTCAGCTTGGCGGTCATCTCGTCGAGCCTTCGCTGTTTTTCCACATCCGCAGAAGGCTGGGCAAAAGAGCCGGATGTGCCCGCGGCAGATTTCTCCGGTGCCGGGATAAGGGCATCGTCAAAGAGGTTCATCTGCTGGTAGGAGCCGTCATCCAGCCTGGAGACACCAACGCCCACAAGCCGTACCACTTCTCCCCGGGAAAAGAGTCCGTCATCACCCAGAAGAAGCTTGTCTGAAAGCTCTTTTGCATGCTTGCAGATCCTTATTTCATCGTCAATTGAGCTCTCCAGCTGCATCTGAGCGGAATGCCTACGGAAATTCCCGGTCTTTACAGAGACGGTCACGGTCCTTCCGAAAACCCTGTCCCTTTTGAGCCTTCTGGATACACTGGCGGCAAGGCCTTTAAGGACGGGGATGATCTCTTTATCATAGCTGTCGGCGGTTATATCCGAGCTTAGAGTGGTCTCGTTGGAATAGCTCTTGGCATCTTCGTAGCTTATGGAGACCTCCCGGCTGCCGATGCCGTTGGAGGCCGCATAAATATAGGCGCCGCTCTTATCTCCGAGAATCGAGCAGAGCATCTCAGGGTCGGCATTCGCTGCATCACCGATGGTTCGGATGCCAAGGTCGCAGAGCCTTGAAGCTGTGGACTTGCCGCAGCCATAGAGATCTCCGATAGGCAGCGGCCACATTTTCTTTGGGACTTCCTCAGGGAAAAGAGTGTGTATCCTGTCCGGTTTGGTAAAGTCACTGGCCATCTTTGCAAGAAGCTTGTTGTCGGAAATTCCTACATTGACAGTAAATCCCAAAGTATCTCTTATCTCATCCTTGATCTTCCTTGCAAGACAAATCGGGAAGGGGTCATCGGGAGTTTCAAGATAGCCGTAGATTTTTTTGCATCCCGTGACATCAACGTAGGCCTCATCGATGGAAACCTGTTCAACGGAGGGAGAGTAGCGGCCAAGAAGCTCTATGAACTGATGGGAATACTCTCTGTAGGTGGTGAAATCACCCGGAACGAGAATGAGATTGGGGCACTTCTGCAGGGCCTTCACCACAGGCTCCCCGGTGGTAACACCGTATTTTTTCGCAGGGATGGATTTGGCGGTAATGATGCCGTGGCGCCTTTGAACGTCACCTCCCACAGCAGAAGGGACTGTCCGCAGGTCAATGCTGCCCGGTTCCTCCCGCAGCTTCTTTAGGGCGGACCAGGACAGAAAGGCTGAATTGACATCTATATGAAATATGAACTTGTCGTATTTTTTAAGATCATTTTCAGTCATTTATTTTCTCCGTTATTTAATTATAGCCAATATAAAATAAAGTTTCAGCGCTTATTATTTTTCCGTGAAATTAATATTTTTTTTTTAGAAATTTTTTGCCTTGTTATGTTGAATAGTAAAAATACATCAGTTACTATGAATATAAGAAAGCGGGTACAAAGTTTGTAACTGTGGTTTAGTTTTTAGGAGTGTGAATTATGAGGAATGTAAAAAGAATTTTAGCGGTAGTTCTAACGGGGGTTCTGACCTTCACACTGATCGCTTGCGGAGCAGCATCAAACTCAGCAATCGACGATCAGGCTGCTGTCAGAGGTTTGGACGAGGGCGTTGGCGAGATCTGGATTGATGATGAGGCCATCGCACTTGCAGGTTCCGCAGCATCTTCACAGGCTGCACTTGATGCCTGCACTGCAGTATTTAACCTCATGAACCAGCAGAGAGCTGCAAGAGGACTTTCAACTCTTACATGGAGCGATGCTCTTACCAGCGCAGCACAGGTTCGTGCTAATGAGATTGTAACAACTTTCTCACACACAAGACCTAACGGATCTGCTTTCTGGACAGTTGACAGTAACGTGCAGTACGGTGAGAACCTGGCTAAGCTGTATCAGTCAGCAGACAGCGTATATACAGCTTGGATGAATTCTCCTACCCACGCAGCCAACATCATGGATTCCGGTTACAAGACAGTCGGCATTGCAGTATGCCAGACCGGCGACGGCAGTTGGTACTGGGCTCAAGAGTTCGGATACTAAAACGAGTAAAGGTTAAAAAAGCACAGCTCTTGCTTGCAAGGGAGCTGTGCTTTTTTTGACTTTTACGAATCAAAACCGTGAGCAAGCAGGGCGGTAGCCCGAATTGCGAATGGTTTTGAGGATTGCGGGAGCGAAGCGGAGCAATCCGTTTTAGTATGATGTATAGCACTTCGGACTCCGTGAGCAAGCAGGGCGGTAGCCTAACCCTTTTTATGCTATAATATATGTACAATATAATGCCTGGGGAGGTGTTACCATGTTTGGAAAATCATCAAAAGATATCTACATCAATAATGAGACCCGCCCGCTCTCTGTTTCGGGCTCCAACGACAATCCTTTTATGCAGGAGATGCTTCGCGGAGAAGAGAAGCGCCGGGAGAAGAACCGTGACGATATTCACAACAGACAGAACGGCTACATCAAATAAGAATTTGGAAATAATTCCAATATGATTAGGACTTTTTTTCCAAAAACCATATTCTCGGAGGATATCCATGTGAGTTTTGGAAAAAGAGCTGTCAATGTAATGCATTATTTCCAAAAATGGCGTATTTTTGGAAAAACGGCAGATCAATCGCCCAAAATCGCGCTAGAAGCAAAATCGCGCCACATACGAAATAATAATTAAGAGGCAGGGACCTGAATCCCTGCCTCATTTTTTATCCCTGCCTTACATGATGTCGCTCTCTGAATACTTCTCGTCGCAGTAGCGGCAGCGGTATATCTCTTTTTCCTCATCCGCCAGATAGAAGATCTGTGGAAGCTCCTGCTCAATGGAGGAGATGCATCTTGGGTTATGGCACTTGATGACTCCGGTTATCTCCTTTGGAAGCACAAGAGATCTCTTTTCAATTATCTCACCGTCTTTTATTACATTGACGGTGATGTTGTGATCGATGAAAGCCAGCACATCAAGATCCAGGGAGTTGATGTCACACTCGACCTTTAAGATGTCTTTTTTGCCCATGGCCTTACTCTTAGCATTCTTGATGATGGCTACGGTGGAATCCATGTTATCAAGGCCCAGGTGCCTGTAGATCTGCATGCTCTTGCCTGCTTTTATGTGATCAAGAACGAATCCTTCTTCGATTTTTCCGATATTTAACATAATATGCCTTCCTTTATTTGATATTCAAAAGTGTCAGTATCAAAGCCATTCTCACGTACAGGCCGTATTGAACCTGCTTGAAGTATGCGGCTCTGGGATCGTCGTCAAGTTCCACGGAGATCTCGTTGACTCTTGGAAGAGGGTGGAGGATAAACATTTTCTCTTTTGCCAGAGCCATCTTCTCTTTGTCGAGAATGTAGAAATTGCGAAGTCTTATGTAGTCTTCCTCGTTGAAGAAACGCTCCTTCTGAACTCTTGTCATGTACAGGAAATCCAGCTGTGGCATGATCTCTTCAAGCTTGATGACTTCTTCATAGTGGATGCCCTTCTGACGAAGCATCTCGGTTATGTAGTCGGGAACGCGAAGTTCCTTGGGAGATATAAAGATGAAACGGATTCCCTCATATCTGCTAAGAGCGTTAATGAGAGAGTGGACGGTCCTGCCGAATTTAAGGTCGCCGCAAAGACCGATAGTGAAGTTACTGAGTTTACCATACAAAGATCTTATGGTCAAAAGATCTGTGAGTGTCTGCGTAGGATGCTGATGGCCACCGTCTCCGGCGTTGATAACGGGAATGGAAGACCTGCTTGCTGCCACCATGGGAGCGCCTTCCTTGGGATGTCTCATTGCGCAGATATCAGCGAAACAGGAGATAACTCTAATGGTATCAGCCACGCTTTCTCCCTTGGCTGCGGAAGAGTTGCTGGCGTCCGCAAATCCCATACATTTACCGCCAAGCCTAAGCATTGCGGTTTCAAAACTGAGCCTTGTTCTGGTGCTTGGCTCGTAGAAGCAGGTTGCAAGGATCTTGCCGTCGCATTTGTGGGAATATCCCTCCATG
Organism: Butyrivibrio sp.; assembly: GCA_024697425.1. Taxonomy (GTDB): domain Bacteria; phylum Bacillota; class Clostridia; order Lachnospirales; family Lachnospiraceae; genus Butyrivibrio. Next base: position 13,314 of record JAILFT010000106.1, read on the forward strand.
TCCCTTTCAATCTCACCTGCCAGGTCAAAAAGTGATTCCAGTTCCTCCACAGTAAAGTCCAGAGGATTCATCATGTGCCTTAATTTTTCCATACCGTCTCCCATTCTTTATTATTTCTCTCGAATTACTTGGATATTACGTAAAACGGTCCTGCCGCCGCGGACAGATCCAGGGGCATGTGATACAGCTGATTGTCGTTTCCGTAAACTTTAAAGTAAACATAACGGGAAGTCAGGTTGATACTGTTAACTATTCCGTTATAGAGAGTGATCGTGTCGGAGCCGTCCAGGTTACATCTTCTAAGACCCGGAGCAGTGGCATCGGAAAAGGCGTAGTAGATATGTTCCCGGTCAACGCAGAAGCAATCTGCTCTGTCGGTGGTTACCTGTTCCTGAAGGCCTGTGGTTAAGTTGGTGCGCCATATACTGTAATTTGTTTCACCGTTCATGTAATAAAGATATCCGTCCTGTTCCTCAGGGAAGAAGTAATAACCTGAAAGAACCGAGGCGCCTCCGTCGTTGGAGGTAAACAATGTGTGAATATCGTGATCGTTTGTAACACCGGTGTAGTAGATGATGCCGTTGCTGTAGCATACGGGAGATATCATCTCATCCGCGACCTTGGTCAGATCCTTCTTGTCACACCGGATCTTGTAGAGGCTTCCTCCGTCGGTTTTGACCTGATAATAGAGGTACTCGCCGCAGAGCTGAACCTCGCCACAGAAATCTCTGTGAAGAGAGGTGAGTTTCTCACCGTTGACCTTGCATCTGTATAAACCGTACTGGTTGGATGCGGCACCAAGGCCTGTGACTTTATCGGATTTGCTGGTGGAGTCCATATAGAAATAAAGATATCCGTCCGCACCGTTTATGTACTTGGCGCCCATAGTGGTGAGACGTTTGGGATTTGTCTCGTCCACATTCATGGAGTAGAGACAATTGTAATCATTGGCATTAGAGAAGTAAACCTTACCATCCATTTCCAAAAACAGACCGCTGTTCTGAAGATTGCCGGGAGTATTGCCCCGGTTTAACGAATCCATGGGAATCTGCCTTGCAATGACATAATAGGTAAGACCACCTGCCAGAAGCAGGATAAAAATAGAAAAAATCAGAATAAATTTTCTGTTCATCTTTTTTCCTCCAATAACCATTATATGCGCGTCTTTGCTTGCTATCAAGCAATAATTGGTCTAAACTTTTAGTTATAATCTAAGGAACGAGAGGATAGAAAATGAAGGATCTTTCGCAGCTTCGAGAGGAGCTTGACGTTATTGACAGAGAAATAGTTGAGCTCTACGAGAAGAGAATGGAAATATCATCCCAGGTGGCTGATTATAAGATCTCCACCGGCAAAAAAGTTCTCGATAAGGAGCGGGAGATTCAGAAGCTTAACGCTGTGAAGGCCCTTGCTCACAATGATTTCAACAAGGTGGGAGTTGAGGAGCTCTTTTCCCACATCATGTCCATGAGCAGGAAGCTTCAGTATCAGAAGCTCTCCCAGCAGGGCGCATCACTTCGCCTGCCCTTCATCCCCATAGACAGCCTTAATATAGACAAATCAAGGGTCTGCTATCAGGGGGCTGAGGGAGCCTATTCCGAGATGGCTATGAAGGAGTTCTTTGGCAAGAAGGTCAACAGCTTCCATGTGGATACTTTCAAGGATGCCTTCGATGCCCTTGAGGACGGCAGCGCAGACTACGCCATTCTTCCCATAGAGAATTCCACGGCAGGTATTGTCAGCGAGGTCTATGACCTTCTTACTGAATACGAAAGCTACATTGTGGGAGAGCAGATCATAGAGATAAGGCACTGCCTCATGGGGCTTTCCGGAGCAAAGCTGGAGGATATAAACACAGTCTTTTCCCATCCCCAGTCACTGATGCAGTCATCAAGGTTCCTTACGGAGCACAGTGACATAAGGCAGATCAGCATGAAGAACAACGCCTTTGCCGCAAGGAAGGTGGCAGAGGACGGAGACAGGACTCAGGCAGCCATTGCAAGCAGGCTTGCGGCGCAGATCTACGGCCTTGATATCATTGTGGACGGAGTCAATCAGGCAGATTCCAATTCCACAAGATTTATCGTTGTGACTAACCGGAAGGTATTTCTGAAGGGGGCAAAAAAGATATCTCTTTGCCTGGAGATTGCTCACGAGGCGGGAGCTCTTTACCATCTGATGTCCCATTTTATCTATAACAACCTCAACATGACCAAGATAGAATCAAGACCTATCGAGGACAGAAACTGGGAATACAGATTTTTCATCGACTTCGAGGGCAACCTTGAGGACAGCGCAGTCAAGAACGCCTTGAGAGGCCTAAGAGAAGAAGCCAGGATGATGAAGATACTTGGCAATTATTAAGAAGGAACGGGGTTTTTCTTATGAACGGAGAGGTATTTGCGGCAATAGATGTTGGTTCATATGAGATGGCTCTTAAGATCTTTGATCTCACAGCCAAAAACGGAGTAAGGGAGCTGGATCACGTAAGACATCGTATCGACCTTGGCAGCGAGACCTATGCCACAGGCAGGATCTCAGGCAGCCGCGTCGATGAGATGATAAGGATACTTAGCGAGTTCAAGTCCATCATGAACAGCTACGGGGCGAGACGCTACAAGGCCTATGGTACCAGCGCCATCAGAGAGACCAGGGATATCGTCATTCTTCAGGAGCTTATCCGCCAGAGGACCGGACTTCATATCAATGTCCTTAGCAATTCCGAGCAGAGGTTTCTTGATTACAAGTCCATCGCTCTTAAGCACGATATGTTCCAGGAGATCATCAAAAGACCTACCGCCATCATCGACATCGGCGGAGGAAGCATACAGATATCGCTCTTCGAGAAGGATGCCCTTATCGCCACCCAGAACCTTAAAATGGGAGTCCTTCGTCTTCACACCGTGATGCAGACGGTGCAGGCAACCAGGGCAAGGTACCTGGAGCTGGTAACCGAGCTTGTTAATTCACAGCTGTCCGTCTTTTCCAAGATGTATCTAAAGGACAGGACAGTTGAGAACCTTATCATCATTGATGACTACGTTTCACCGGTGCTTGGAAGACTCACTGCAAATACGGACCATGTGGGGATTGCCTCAAGGGAGGAATTTTCCGGATTTATGGAGAAGGCCGCAGGCATCAATAATGCGGATGTGGCCAAGAGGTTCAATATCCCGGAGGAGAACATTCCGCTTCTTTATGTGTCGGGAATTCTTATCAACTGCATCCTTGGCATTACAAAGGCAGAAAATCTCTGGGCTCCCGGCGTTACGCTCTGCGATGGCATTGCCTATGAGTACGCCGAGAAAAAGAACTTTATAAAGTCTCCCCACAACTTTGAGCACGATATTATTTCCTGTGCCCAGAACATTTCCAAGAGATATATGGGCAGTAAGTCAAGGCGCGAGACCCTGCAGCATATTGCCCTTGCCATATTTGACAACACCAGGAAGATCAGCGGCCTGTCAAAGAGGGACAGACTTCTTTTGCAGGTAGCAACCATGCTTCACGACTGCGGCAAATACATCAGCATGGTGAACCTTGGTGACTGCTCCTACAACATCATCATGTCCACCGAGATCATAGGCCTTTCCCACAAGGAGAGGGAGATCGTGGCCAACGTTGTCAGATACAACCACGAGGGATTCGATTATTACTCCAGCGGCAGTCCCTACATATCGGGGCTTTCCTATGAGGAGTACCTTAAGGTTGCCAAGCTTACGGCTATCTTAAGAGTGGCCAACGCCCTTGACAGGACCCACAAGCAGAAGTTCAGGGATGTAAAGGTTTCGGTTAAGGACAGACAGCTGGTGATCAACATCGACACCAGAGACGACATCACCCTTGAGAAGGGACTGTTTAACAACAGAGCGGCCTTCTTTGAAGAGGTCTACGGCATCACTCCCGTGATCAGGCAAAAGAGATTACTGTGAGAATAAGGTGAGGTGACATATGGCTAAAGATAAGAAAACAATGGATTTTGAGAATCCCGAGCTTTATATAAACAGAGAACTGAGCTGGCTTCAGTTCAATGAGAGAGTACTGTCCGAGGCAGAGGATGAGACCAACCCTCTGTTTGAGAGGCTTAAGTTCCTTAGCATCTCCGCCAGCAATCTGGATGAGTTCTTTATGGTAAGGGTTGCATCCCTTATAGATATGATAAATGCAGGCTACAAGAAGCTTGACATCGCCGGCATGACAGCCACGGAGCAGCTTGAAGCCGTTCTTGGCAGGGTCCACGGTTTCGTGGATACCCAGTACAGGATCTACAATAAGAAGCTGATTCCGCTGCTTAAGGAGAATGGGCTTTTGATCTGCAGCGATGAGGATCTTACCGATAAGGAAAAGAGCTATGTGGACAGGTACTTCGACGAGTACGTTTACCCTGTTCTCACACCCATGGCAGTGGATTCCTCAAGACCTTTCCCCCTTATCAGGAATAAGACCCTCAACATCGGATCTTTATTGAAAAAGAAAGAGGGAAAGGATGACGTGGATTTTGCCACGGTCCAGGTTCCCGACGTTCTTCCAAGGATCCTTGAGATCCCGGGGAAGGGTGAGGTGCGCAAGGTTATGCTCCTTGAGAAGGTCATCGAGAGGAACATTAAGAAGCTCTACCTAAACTACGACATTATAACCAGTGCTGCCTACAGAGTGGGCAGAAATGCCGATCTTTCCATAGATGAGGACGAGGCGGAGGATCTTCTCAAGGAAATCGAGAAGCAGATAAAGCGCCGTCAGTGGGGACAGGCCATAAGGCTTGAGGTTCCCGCAGGCATAGACAAAAAGCTCCTTAAGCTCATTGCAAAAGAGCTGGGTGTTGAAGCCAACGAGATCTATAACATCGAGGGTCCCTTAGATCTTACTTATCTTATGAAGATGTACAAGCTGGAGGGCTTCGATCATCTCAAGGAACACAGCTACATCGATCCCCAGCCTGTACCTGAGTTTGAGAACGCAGACAATATTTTTGAAGTAATAAGCCGCGGCGACGTTCTTATGCATCACCCCTATCAGACCTTTGAGAACGTGGTGAGATTTGTTGAGCAGGCAGCAATTGATCCCGATGTACTGGCCATCAAGCAGACTCTTTACAGAGTCAGCGGAAACTCACCCATCATCGCAGCTCTTGCCAAGGCGGCAGACAACGGCAAGCAGGTAACCGTACTGGTTGAGCTCAAGGCCAGATTTGATGAGGAGAACAATATCGTTTGGGCCAAGATGCTTGAGAAAGCGGGCTGTCACGTTATCTACGGTCTTGTGGGACTTAAGACCCACTGCAAGATAACTCTGGTTGTAAGAAGGGAAGAAGACGGCATCAAGAGATACGTACATCTTGGAACCGGTAACTACAATGATTCCACAGCCAAGCAGTATACCGATGTGGGCCTGTTTACCTGTGCCCCTGCTTTCGGTGAGGATGCTACGGCTGTATTCAACATGCTCTCAGGCTATTCTGAGCCCCTTGGCTGGAATAAGCTTTCTCTGGCACCTTTGTGGCTTAAGGACAGGATCCTTGATCTTATTAAAAGAGAAGAGGAGCATGCCCTGGCAGGAGAACCTGCAAGGATCGTAGCCAAGATGAACGCCATCTGCCACAAGGAGGTTATAGCTGCGCTTTACAGAGCAAGCAGTGCGGGGGTAAAGATTGATCTGATCGTCCGTGGTATCTGCTGCTTAAGGGCCGGGGTTCCGGGAGTGAGTGAGAACATCACCGTAAGATCCATAGTAGGAAACTTCCTTGAGCACAGCAGGATGTTCTACTTTGCGAACGGCGGAAGTCCTGAGTTCTACTGCTCCAGTGCCGACTGGATGCCCAGAAACCTTGAGCGAAGGGTGGAGATTCTTTTCCCTGTTGAGGATGAGAAGCTCAGAAAGAAGATGTGGCATATCCTTGAGACTGAGCTTAAGGATACCGAGAAGGCACATGTTATGAACGAGAAGGGCATCTATGTGAAGATGCAGGATTCCGGGGCGGATACGGAGAAGATCAATTCACAGAAGGTATTCGGAGACGAGGCCAAGGTGGCTTCCAAAAAGCGCGGAGCTGACAGCAGAGTATTCATCCCCGAGACCAATCCGAAAATATGATAAAGAAAGGTCCTTAGAGGACCGTTGGAGGAACTATGAGATATATTCTTGCCTCAGGTTCACCCAGGAGAAGAGAGCTCTTTTCCAAGGTGGTTCCTGAGTATGAGGTGATACCCGCAGTGGGGGAGGAAGTGACCACTAAAGAGCTTCCTGCCGATATTGTGGAGGAACTTTCATTTCAGAAGGCTTCCGAAATATTTTACAAAAATTTAACGGATAGCAGCGACGGACTTGTTGTAATAGGTTCAGACACCGTTGTATCATATAAACATAGAGTTTTGGGAAAGCCCGCTGACAGAACCCAGGCCGCCGATATGGTGCGCATGCTCCAGGGGCAGACCCATTCCGTATACACCGGAGTCACCGTTTTTTACCGCACAGGCGGCGAGGATAAGAGCTTTACCTTCAGTGAGTGTACCGACGTAAACGTTGCTCCCATGACCGAAGAGGAGATCGCGAAGTATGTCAGCACCGGAGAGCCGGATGACAAGGCGGGAGCCTACGGGATCCAGGGACAGTTCGCAGTATTTATCAGCGGGATCAACGGCGATTACTATAATGTAATGGGACTTCCGGTGGCAAGACTCTATAAAGAGATGAGAGACCATGGTCTTTTGTGATAATATGGAGGTTGTTATGCACGAATATGATGAAGCAGTTCTGAGATGTTTTTTGGAAAACCAGGAGCAGCTGTTCCCTGAGTCTGTAGCTGAGAACATGGAGGAAGCAGAAGCTTTTCTTGAAGACTGCATGGCAGTTGTGGTAGACGGACCTGAGGAGGTAGAGGAATACTTTGAGGAGACCGGCGTCGATACCGAGGACGGAAATGTGCTTGAAGCCAATGAAGTCTTTGATATAGGCGATGGCAGATACCTCATCGTAGAAGGATAAAATGGCCAAAAAAATATTCTTTTTTGATTTAGACGGGACTCTCCTTAACAGTAGTAAGCAGATCACCGACAGGACTATGGATGCCTTAAGGAAATTTACCGATGCGGGAAACTATTTCTGCATCAACACCGGAAGGCAGATCGATAGTGCCAAGGCAGTGTACAACGGGCTTGCACTGGATTTTAAGGGGAGTTTTTTATGCGGTTCCAACGGGACCGAGATATACAGTGTGGATGAGGACAGGTACATCTACAGGACGGGAGTACCTCTTGAGATGGTCCCAAAGATCATCGACCTTGCGAGAAAGTATGATGTTCACTGTCATACCTACAATGAAGATCACATAGTCACACCTTTTAACGGGGAGTGCATGGACTATTACAGGAGGGTCATCAAGACTCCGCTTATAGTTACCGATGATGTGACCAGATATTTAAAGGAGCCGCCTTCCAAGATGATCGCCATAGAGCTTCACGATCACGACAAGCAGGAGAGGTTCAGGATGGCCCTGCAGGAGCTGGTAGGGGATTCGATAACTCTTTTGTACTCAAATCCTTACTACATGGAGATATTCCCATCGGAGGCCGGAAAGGGCAATGCGGTAAGGCGTCTTGCGAAGATCCTTGGGGTGGATATCGTGAATACTTATGCAGCAGGAGACGAGCAGAATGACATTTCCATGATCGAAGCAGCCGGAACGGGTATTGCAATGATCAACGGAACTGATGTTGTAAAAGAGTCTGCCGATGTCATCACGAAAGAAGATAACGACCACGACGGATTGGCGGAATTTATACTCGGTGCAATATAGAAGTTGTCTGCATCACTTTAATGTGTTAAACTAGACGAAATATATGAAAAGTAAAAGTGAGGAGACTGGTTATGAATATAGTATGTTTGGATCTTGAGGGAGTACTGGTACCGGAGATATGGATCGCCTTTTCGGAGGCCAGCGGAATTCCGGAACTTAGAAGGACCACAAGGGACGAACCCGATTATAACAAGCTGATGAACTGGAGACTTGGAATCCTTAAGGAGCACGGCCTTGGTCTTAAGGAGATTCAGGAGACAATAGCGAAGATAGATCCCCTTCCCGGGGCAAAAGAGTTTCTGGATGAATTAAGGAGTCTGACACAGGTGATCATCATAAGTGACACTTTCACCCAGTTTGCAACACCTCTTATGGAAAAACTGGGATGGCCCACAATCTTCTGCAACAGCCTTGATGTGGCAGGGGACGGCACAATCACAGGCTTTAAGATGAGGATCAAGGACTCCAAACTCACCACTGTCAAGGCACTTCAGTCCATCGGATATGAGACTGTGGCAGCAGGAGACAGCTACAATGACCTAGCAATGATACAGGCTTCCAAGGCAGGATTTCTTTTCCGTACCACGGACAAGATCAAGGCGGATTTCCCCGACCTTCCCGCTTTTGAGGAATATGATGAGTTCCTGGAAGCTATCAAAAAAGCGATAAATACTTTATAAAATCTTAATACCTTACCCGATTGTATTGGGTAAGGTATTTTTATACAATTATCATATATACAGATGAAGATTTGAGGATGTGCTATGTGGAATTACAGTTTTGCCGTTCAAAGTACTTTTATATTAGGCATAATTCTGGTTTTCTATTTCTCATTGCCTAGACTGTCTATCAGGATGAACCGCACTTTTGTTTTTATGCTTATCACTCAGAGTGCGGTTATCTTCTTTGATGTGGTCTCCAGCTGGGCCGATAACAACTATTCGCTGATGACCTCATCTGTTCTCTATTTCCTTAATTCAGTCTATTTTATTCTGTTTTACATAAGGGCATATGCATCCTATGTCTTTACCGCCAATGTGTTCAGGGTTGATCTCATACTTGATAAGGTAAAGGCAAATCTTATGCTGATACCTCTTGCGGTATCGATACTTATGGTGGCGTCAACTCCCTGGACAGGTATCATCTATACAATAGATGCAAAAGGCTATCATACCGGGCCTTTCTATGATGTTTTATACATCATTTCCTATTTCTATTTGGCAGCTTCCTTTATCACCATGCTTATCTACAGGGATAATATAAAGAAAAGACGCTACTGGTACAGCATGCTTCTGTTCAATGCCATCATCCTTGCCGGAATCATCTGCAGAAGAGCTTTTCCGACGCTTCTTTTGATGGATACCTTCTATCTCATGTGCGTTATTGATGTATATCTTACCTTCCAGAATCCGGAGTTTTATCTGGATCTTAAGGGATCGGTTTTTAACAGCAGTGCCTTCAGGGATTATATAGAAGAGAATAACGGACTTCTCGCCCACAGGCTTTTGGGAGTGGCTATACACAATTATCATGAGATGAGAGACATCTACGGTGCTACGAAGCTGGATGAGGGCATCGGCATGATTGCCAGATATCTTTCAGTGACCTTCCCAAGTTGTAATGTCTTTTACTACGGCCGGGGAAGATTCATGATTCTCGGGCCATCGGACATGGCTTATGAAGAATGCACTGCCATGATAAACAAAATGTTCGATAAGCCCTGGACCGAAGAGAATATGGAGCTCTATCTGGAGGTGGGATATGTCACAGCCGATCTTACCGGTAAACTGAACTCCACGGATGCATTTTTCAATGCACTTCTTCTTGGCTTTAGTGAGGCAGAAAGGAAGGATGACAGGATACCTGTTGTTGTGTCCGATGTTCAGATGGCAGAAAATGAGAATGAAGTATCTGTAAAAAGAGCTCTCGAAGCAGCCATTGAAGGCGACAGGGTGGAAGTGTTCCTCCAGCCCATTGTGGATGCAGGCACTGAGAAGGTTGCGGGAGCGGAGGCTCTTTGCAGGGTAAGAGATTCCAAAGGGGATCTTATACCTCCGGGGTTATTCATTCCCATTGCCGAGAAAAACGGACGGATAAATCAGCTTGGAGAGCAGGTGTTTGAGAAGACCTGCAGATTTGTCAGCGAGAATGACATTTCAAAGCTTGGTATATCCTGGATCAACGTGAATCTTTCTCCCATGCAGTTTATGAAGCCTGACCTGGCGGAGCGTTACGAAGCAGTTATAAAACGTTACGGGATTGATCCTAAGGTTATACATCTTGAGATCACAGAGGAAGCAATGGTCGACGATGTTTTCCTTCGAAGGCAGATGCAGGCCATGCAGCACCGGGGATTTATGTTTGTCCTGGACGATTACGGCGTTGGCTATTCCAATCTAACCAGGGTAAAAAAGTGTTCCTTCATAAATGTAAAGTTTGACATGAGCATAATCAGGGATTACTGCAAAGAACCTGACGAGATACTTCCCAATATGATCCTGACCTTTAAGCATATGAACTACGGAGTCACCGCTGAGGGAGTTGAGACTGAGGAGATGGCTAAGATGCTTAAGGATGTCGGATGTGATTATCTGCAGGGGTATTATTATTCCAGGCCCCTTCCGATGTCTGATTTTGCACAGAAATATTCGACTTTTTAAGGATTTGATACATAAGAGCAAAGCGGCGGGGAATATCCCGCCGTTTTCTTTGACTTTCACAGCGCTTTAGCCTATAATACCACTGTTGCAAAATGGAAGATTAAGTATATAAGAGGTTTTATTTAATGATCAGTGCAAATAATGTAACACTTAGAGTCGGAAAAAAGGCTCTTTTTGAGGATGTAAACATCAAATTCACGGAGGGTAACTGCTACGGAATCATCGGAGCAAACGGTGCCGGTAAGTCAACCTTCCTTAAGATCCTTTCAGGACAGATCGAGACCACCAACGGTGATATCGCCATCACTCCCGGCGAGCGTCTCTCATTCCTTGAGCAGGATCACTTCAAATATGATGAGAACGTGGTTCTTGATACCGTTATGGGTGGAAATCCCCGTCTCCTTGAGGTAATGAAGGAGAAGGATGCGATCTACGCCAAAGAGGATTTCTCTGACGAGGACGGAATAAGAGCCAGCGAACTTGAAGCTGAGTTTGCCGAGATGAACGGATGGGAAGCTGAGTCAGATGCCGAGAGCCTTCTTAACGGACTTGGTATTGAGACAGAGAACCACTACAAGCTTATGAAGGAGCTTGACGGTAATCAGAAGGTTAAGGTACTTCTTGCGAGAGCACTTTTTGGAAATCCCGATATCCTGCTTCTCGATGAGCCTACCAACCACCTGGATCTGGATGCTATTGCATGGCTTGAAGAGTTCCTTATCAATTATGAGAATATCGTTATTGTAGTATCCCACGACAGATACTTCCTTAATAAGGTATGTACATACATTGCTGATATCGATTACGGCAAGATCCAGCTCTATGCCGGTAACTATGATTTCTGGTATGAGTCTTCACAGCTGATGATCCGTCAGATGAAGGAAGCCAACAAGAAGAAGGAAGAGCAGATCAAGGAGCTGAAGGAATTCATCGCCCGTTTCTCTGCCAATGCAAGTAAGTCCAAGCAGGCTACTTCAAGAAAGAGAGCCCTGGAGAAGATCGAGCTTGATACCATCAAGCCCTCCAGCAGAAAATATCCTTACATCGATTTCAGACCCGACCGTGAGATCGGTAATGAAGTACTTACCGTTGACGGCATCTCCAAGACCATAAACGGAGAGAAAGTTCTGGATAACATTTCCTTTGTTGTTCAGCATGATGACAAGATTGCCTTCGTTGGCAGCAATGAGCTTGCAAAGACAACTCTTTTCCAGATCCTTATCGGAGAGATGGAGCCTGATGAGGGAACCTACAAGTGGGGCGTTACCACTTCCCAGGCTTATTTTCCCAAGGATAACACCAAGGAGTTTGACAACGACTACAATATTACCGAGTGGCTTACCGGCTATTCAACCATCAAGGATGCAACCTATGTAAGAGGCTTCCTTGGACGTATGCTCTTTGCCGGTGAGGATGGAATCAAGAAGGTTAAGGTCCTTTCCGGAGGAGAGAAGGTAAGGTGCCTGCTTTCCAAGATGATGATCAGCGGAGCTAACTGCCTTATCTTCGATGAGCCCACCAACCACCTTGATATGGAGTCAATTTCCGCTCTTAACGATGGAATGATCAAGTTCCCCGGAGTTGAGCTTTTCGCCTGCCGTGACCACCAGGTTGTGCAGACTACAGCCAACAGGATCATGGAGATCCTTCCCGACGGAACGCTTGTGGACAAGAGATCAACCTATGATGAGTACCTTGAAAATGATGAAATGGCCAGAAAGCGTACAGTATACAATACTGTTGCTGAGGAGGAAGAGGACGACTGAAGTCCCTGCTTCCATATATTAGTTACAGGTAATGTTTCATAATATTTTTTAAAAACTAGGAGGAGCTGCAATGCAGGAGTACAGACCCGTAAAAGAGGGAAAAGTTCGAGAGATCTACGACACAGGTGAGAATCTTATCATGGTTGCCACCGACAGGATATCTGCCTTTGACGTTATCCTTAAGAACAAGGTTTCAAAGAAGGGAACAGTTCTTACACAGATGTCCAGATTCTGGTTTGATTTTACAAAGGACGTTGTAAAGAACCACATGATCAGCACAGATACCGCTGACATGCCCGAGTAT
>JAILFT010000088.1 GCA_024697425.1 Butyrivibrio sp.
CCCTCGCCTCTGTTTATATCACACAGCTCCTCATCCGAAAGCTGCGCAATGAATTCCTCCATGCTGTTCTTCCCGCTCTTAACGTCGGAAAGCTTGATACCGCGGTCCCCTGTCTGAGCAATCTCTTTTGGCAGATCCGCAAGGATCCTCTCTCTTCTGGTCGCCTCGCTTATATCAAGGCACTGCTCCACGCAGGTATTCTCCGGAACCTCAAAGCTATAGATCTTCTCGTTTCCAACGCAGTCGGTCCCCACAAAGACGCCGTATTCTCCGGCCTCCAGAACAAAGGCATCCTTAAAGCCCGCAGCTCCTGTCTCGTCAAAAGAGGCAACGTCCATCCGGTCAAAAGAGATAACGACGTCCTCACTCTCTTGCGGCGAAAGAAGTTTTGTCTTGGCGTAGCCAACAAGCACACGTTTAGATTTTGAAAGCTTCCCTGAAGGCGCTTCCACGTAGGCCTGCACTACCTCTTTTCCCGGGCAGTTTCCTGTATTGGTGACGGTGCATCTTACGCTGTAGTCGGACTCACGCTCCGCTTTAAGATCAAAGGTTGTGTAGGAAAGGCCAAAGCCGAATGGATACAGTATCTTCTCATGGGCGCGGGTCACGAAGTGGCGGTAGCCCACATAGATACCTTCCGCGTAGTCGTTGTATTCTTTGCCGCCGAAGTTATCCGCAGAAGGATAGTCCTTGTAATTTCTCGCAATTGTGTCGCTGAGCTTTCCGCTGGGAGAGACCTTTCCCGCGAGAATATTTCCCAGGGCATTGGCGTTCTCCTGTCCCAGCTGCCATGCATAGACAATGGCCGACAGTCTGTAATCCTCGGTAAAAGACAAGTCTATTACATTTCCGCAGTCCATGATAAGAACCGTCTTGTCAAAGGCCTTTGTGACCCTGGACAGCATGTCCTTCTCGGTGGCAGTCAGATAGTAACTACCCTCCTCAAGCTTGTTCTCGCGGTCCTCGCCTGCTGCCCTTCCGATGATGACTATGGCAACGTCGCTGTCTTTTTGGGCCTTGGCTACAAGGTCGTCTGTAAGAGGCATCTCCTCGTAGAAATAGGGCCAGTGACCCCAGTATCCGTGGTCCGCCTCATTCTCGTCATTGCCGCACCAGGCATCATAGGCAGCTTTCAGGGTCTCGTTATATGAAATCCCTGCATTCTTGAGTCCCTCGAAAAAAGATATCTCATAGGGCGGATGCACATCTCCGCCGCTGCCGTATCCCACGTAGAACCAGTCGTGCTGAACTCTTCCGAATACCGACACCTTTCTACCTTCAGTGATCGGAAGCACCCCGTCATTTTTAAGAAGCACGATTCCCTCCTGGGCCAGTTCTCTGACCTTTTCGGGCATACCCGGTGTGATGTAGCGCTTTCCGTCTGCAGTGTTCTCGTCCTGAGCAAGTCCGCTGCCCATGACCTTGTTGATAAACATTGCTATGTTTTTTTCTATTTTCTTACGAAATTTACTCTTAGGCATATTATTCCCTCTTGGCTAACTGATTAAGCCTGCTCGTATAATGCTGCAAAGTCCTCCAGACGCTTTCTGATGTCTATATGCTGAGGACAGTTCTTTTCACAAAGGCCGCACTTAATACATTCCGAAGCTTTGCCGTGATTCATGGAAAAGCGCTCGTAGTACATCTTTGACTTGTTGCCGGTGACAACGTGCATGTTAAAGAGCCCGAAGTACTCGGGGATGTTGATGTTCTTAGGGCAGACCTCGGTGCAGTATTTGCAGCTGGTGCAGGGGATTGTCCCAGTGCCCTTTAAAATTTCCGTAATCTCCCCGGCAAGCTTTCGCTCTTCATCGGAGAGTGGCTTAAACTCCTGCATATAATCAGTATTATTTGTAAGCTGCTCCAAATTGCTCATACCGCTTAAAACCACCTGAACCTCGTCAAGTGAGGCGGCGTATCTGATGGCCAGTGATGCGGGAGTAAGCGACGGATCGCCGATGGGGCCGTAGAACTCGTTAAACTTCTCCAGCGCCTTTTCCGGAAGCTTAATCAGCGCCCCGCCCTTTATGGGCTCCATTACCATCACCTTTTTGCCGTGTTTTACAGCTACGTCATAGCAGGCGCCGGACTGGATGGCTACGCTGTCCCAGTCAAGATAGTTGATCTGAAGCTGCACAAAATCGACCTCGGGGTGATCGGTGAGGATCCTGTCCAAAGTCTCCGCATCATCGTGGAAGGAGAAGCCGATCTTCCCTGCATAGCCGTCTTTTTTCAGCTTCTCGATAAAAGGAAAACCGCCGAATTTCTCGGTGTTGATATATCTGTCTCTTCCCAGGTTATGAAGAAGATAGTAGTCAAAAAAGTCTGAGCCGCAGCGCCTGAGCTGCTCCTCAAAGAAAGTCCTGTAATCCTCGCTCTTTGTAACCCTAAGGATAGGCATCTTGTCCGCAAGAACAAAACTATCTCTCGGGAACCTCTTTACAACCGCCTCTCTCACTGACTCCTCGGAGTGCTCCTGGTGATAGGGATAGGCCGTGTCAAAGTAGGTAAAGCCCCTGTCCATGAATATATCCGCCATCTTCTTGAACTGCTCAAGATCAATGGTTGCCGGGTCGTCAGGATTTGTCAGTGGTAATCTCATTGTTCCGAAGCCAAGTTTTTTCATAGTATAAATCTCCGTTTTAAACAATCAATTGGATTCCGCAAGGGCCTGATCTATTACATCTTCCATTATATCTTTAGTCATAGCTCCCGGTATATACCCAAGAACATTTCCGTCGGGATCTATCAGGAACGTGGTGGGGAAGGCTGTTATGTAGTAGGGAAGCTGCAGCGTTGCACCTTCATCCATAAGAACGGGATAGGTGTAGCCGTTCTCCTCCATGAAAGCAGCGATGCCCTCGGGATCTGTCTCATCTCCCATGCCGGGGAAAGCAACTCCCAGGATCACAACCTCCGAATCTTCTTCCTGGGAATACTTCTCATACAATTCCTGGATTGCAGGCATCTCCGCTCTGCAGGGAGGACACCAGGTTGCCCAGAAGTTGAGGAAAACCACCTTGCCCCTGTAGTCAGCAAGGCTGTGGGTGTTGCCATACTGGTCAGTCAGAGTAAAGTCGGGGGCAGGGATAAGGTCGGTGTCATCTTCGGCTTCCGAAGCTGCATTTTCCTCCGGTTCAGCGGCGGATTCCTTGTCAACGGAGCCATTTTGCGCTTCGCCGGTACTTTCCGGAGAATCAGCCGGCTCTTTTCCCTCTGCATCGTCAGTTTCGGAAATCTCCTCTGAATCCCCTGCTGTCTGGGTTCCCGCAACTTCAAGCTGCGCGCCGGAGAACTTTGAAAGATACCCGGATATGCTGTTGAGACGCCCTGTAAACATCAGGATTCCCATAAGGATCATGAGAACCGCGCCGATCTTTACCGTGTATCGTACTACTCCCCTGTGCTTTCCGAAGAATTCAAGAAGGGATGTGGTGAACACTCCCACCAGAAGGAAGGGGATGATGTATCCCAGGGTGTAGACCCCAATCAAAAGAAATCCCGCAGAAGCCGAGCTTGCGGAGGCCGCCATGATGAGCACCGAAGACAGCACCGGTCCGATGCAGGGACTCCAGGCAAAGCTGATGACAAATCCCATAATAAGCGCCGTCAGCGGCGACATTGTGAGCTTGCCAAGATCGATAGGGAGCCTTCTCTCGCTGCCAAGGAGGCGGCTGCTGCCGAACACTCCAAGCTGATACAGGCCGAACATTATGACGATAATGCCGCCGATCCTCACGAACAGGATCTGATTTCCGCTAAAGAACCGCCCCAGTACGCTCAGGCCCATTCCAAGAAGGAAGAAGGCAAAGCTTATTCCGATCACGAAGAAGATCGTGTTGACCATGACTTTGGCTCTGTCATAGTGCTTTGTGCCATCTTCGTCCTCCTTCAGGGTTCCGCCTGAAAGATACCCCATGTAGACAGGAAGCAGGGGCAGTACACACGGGGAAAAGAAACTGAGAAGTCCCTGCAGGAATACGGTAAAAAATGTAACGTTCATAACAAAAGACCTTTCTTATATTGCCATTAACTGTGTTTCATAGTGCGCTAATTCATTTTGCGCAATCTATTATAGCATAAAATTAACTCTTTATAGCGTACAATTTTCCTGTATAATATTACAAAGAAAATACTTTTCGGAGGGAAGAAATGAAAACCAGATCTCACAAGATACTCGACCATCCCATTTTGGGATACTTCATTCTATTTGTTTTTGCAATAATATTTATGAATTTGGGCACCACGATAGACCATATGATCGCCCGGTTTATTCCGGGGTACAGCACTGAACTCGTAACCCCGGCAGGAACCACAACCACTGCAATTGGAATTGGCGCAGCCATAGGCTCACTTGTAGCGATACTTATTTACATGCTGTGGTTCAAGCCTGATTTTCAGGATATCCTGTCAGGTAAGGGCTTTGTTAAGGCCCTTTTGATGATGCTTCCGGCACTTCTTATCCACTATGTGGGCAGCGCTGTCAGTATGATAACCTTAGGAACAAGCAGCGTGTTTCTGGCACTTCTGAAAGCCACCGCACCCGGCTTTGGTGAAGAGGCCATGTTCCGCATTCTCGGGGTTTCCAACTACATGAGAACAACTAAGTCCGAGAAAAAGATAATGACCATTTTCTGGCTCTCCTCCATATTCTTCGGTCTGTTCCACCTTACAAACATCTTATCCGGAGCAGACATCGCTGCCGCTCTTGTTCAGGCCGTCTATGCCATAGGCATCGGAATGATCCTGGGCGCCGTGTATCTTAGGACCGCCAACGCCTGGGCTGTTATTCTCGCACATATGAGCCTTGATTTCCTGGAGTTCTGCCGCGGCGATCTTGGCAGCACCGGCGGAATCATGACAGGCATGGGAATAGGCGACTGGATCACCGTGGCCGCTGCAATTGTGGCTGCAGTGCTGGCTTTAAGGCTTGTAAGCAAAGACAACCGCCCGGCGATCATGGAACTTTGGAACAAAAAATGGAACAAGGAGGAATCTGTCTGACCCTCACCTGTTCCACTTATCATTACTCAAAATATTGCATTTTCTCGACAACCTTGATCGGGCTCTTTACCAGCCCTGCAAAGACCTGTGCATCGGATTTCTTGCCCACTATGCTTCCGTAGTGGGTAGGGATGACGTACTCAGGTCTTATTATATTGGCAAGTTCCGCCGCTCTCTTGGCATCCATGGTGTAGGTTCCACCTATGGGCAAAAGAGCTATCTCGCACTTGACCTGCTTCGCCTCCTGGGTAAGTCCCGTATCTCCGGCGATATATATGCGTTTGCCTTCAAGTCTTAAGATATATCCCACCCATTCAGCGCGCTTTGGATGGAAGGGCTTTAAGGTGTTGTAGGCCGGGATGGTCTCAAGTTCCAGTCCGTTTATCTCACGATAAACCCCGGGCTTAACCCCCACCAGCTCTTTTACATAAGGCCCTACCTCTCCGGCATCATCGATCATGCTCTCGGGACACACCAGCACGGTGGAATCCTTATTGATCTTGCGGATATCCTCCACGGAAAAATGGTCGTAGTGCTGATGAGTAACGAGGATGAAGTCTGCATCATGGGGCTCTTCCTTCAAGTGAAAAGGATCAATATAGATTGTGCCCACGTCGCTTCTGATCCTGATGCTGCTCTGGGTAAATACATCGATTCTGTCTAGCATATAATCCCCCTTTAGTAACTTCGTTTAGCGGTTATCAGTACTTGAATGTAAAGCTGTATGCCTCTTCAGGCCCCACAATGGAGCCGTCTGTCTCTGACACATAAAATGTGGAATCAAAGATGGAGAAATCTATGGTTCCTGCCACATTCCCGTCATCGCTGTTAAATCTAAGGACCTGAACTCCACCGGGATAATCATCTGTTGTTGCCCATCCCTTGATTACCTTTGAATCATCGATGTGGATCAGAATATCATAGGAGCCGTTCTCCATGCCCTCTGTAATGATAAGGTAATGGTCCCCGTCGTAATCGCCGTAGTAGCCGCAGGGTGTGGAATCCGGAAGCTCAAAGGCCACATCATCATTAAGGTCCGCCAGGGTACTTGCAAGGCTGAATGCCTTCTGCTTGTAGCGCATTGCCTCATTGTAATTATAGATCATGGCGTAGATGGAGCCTTCCTTGTAGGTTTCGCTCATCTTCTCTGCCATGGAAGGCACGTACCTTTCCCACTTCTCGTAATCAGGTTGAATCTCGCTGTAGATCATCGGATCTTTTTCCTGAATCCTGCTTAAGAGGCTTGCCACTTCGTCCTTCCAGACCTGCGTGCCCCATTTGGAAAGAAGGTTGATGCTGGTCTGATCGGGAGCGTTCATGCGAAGCTCGTCATATTTGTCGTAGAGTTTGTTAACATTTACAAGTTCGGCGGAAAGAGATTCCGAAGTTGCTGTAATATCGGCAATCTCGCTGCGGATCTGCTCTGTGTAGTCATCACCGGCATTTTCCGAAGTGCAGGACTCGGTGGTGACTTCGTCTCCTGTTGCTGCTCCCTCTTCGCCGGATCCTGCGTCGTTTTGCCCGGCGGTATCTGCAGTCTCTTCGCCTGTTTCGCTGCTTTGTCCTACCTGCTCAAACATGGAATCCTGCGCCGGTTCGGAGCCTTTGACGCATCCTCCCAGCACAAACACGGCAGCCAGAGCTACCGCAACTAATTTTTTTTTCATAATATTCCTCCTCAGTTCTTTTCCCTCTTCTATGTCGGATGCGCATTCCTTATGCACCCGGATAGACTTACTTACATAATTATACCACGGAAAAGTACCGGAAAAGGGATGTTATGTTACGGTCTACTAAGAAGCCGGGGAAGTTATGCCACCTCCTGAGCAGGAACAAGCTCTTTTGCGCCATCTTCTTTGGCTTTCAGCTCCTTAAGCATAACTGCGGACATAATGGCAGCGGCAATGATGGAGCCGATATCCGCTATGGGTGCAGAATACAGTGCGCCTTCCACACCAAAAAACATGGGAAGCACAATAGCAAAAGGAACGCTCAGCACAAAGTCTCTGAGGAGAGACAGTCCCATGGACATCACAGGCTTACCCAGCGCCTGCAGGAATACGCTGATTGATTTCTGAAGACAGGTGAGGACTATCATCGAAAGGAAGAGCCTGAAGGACAATACCGCAAATTCGTTATACAGGCCGTCTTCGCTTCCAAAGATTGAAGTGATCTGCAGCGGGAAGAACTCAAAGAGGATCAGAGCAACGGTGCCAACTACGGTTTCAGCCTTAACGATAGCCATAAAGATCTGTCTGACCCTTCTGTACTCTCCTGCTCCGTAGTTGTAGCCGATAACCGGCTGAGATCCTGCTGCGATGCCGATGCATACTGAGATAACGATCTGGAATACCTTCATGACGATACCCACAACTGTAAGAGGAATGTCTGCGCCGTATTTGCTTCTGGCGCCGTAGACAACAAGGACATTATTCATAACGCCCATGATCACAACGATCGAGATCTGAGTAAGGAAGCTGCTGATTCCAAGGGGCAGGAATTTTCCGATGATCTCAGTGTCAGGGAGAAAGCTCTTTTTACTGAGCCTGACTGACTTGGCTCTTGTAAGATATACGATCCCGCAGATAGCAGTAACTATCTGGCCTGTGATTGTGGCAAGTGCAGCGCCCATCATTCCCCAGCCCAGAGCGAAAATGGCAACCGGGTCCAGGATCACATTTATGATGCAGCCCACAAGTGTAGTGATCATGGCAAACTTAGGGCTTCCATCGGCTCTGATGATGGAGTTTAATCCGTTTCCAACCACGAAGAAAGGAATTCCGATGATAATGAAATTGAAGTATTCACTTGCGTAGACAAAGTTATTCTCTGTGGCTCCAAAGGCGTAGAGAATCTGGCTCTTGAATACAGCAAAAAGAACTGTCATCAAAAGGCCCATGCCAACGAGCAAAGTTACTGCATTTCCCACACTTTTGTTGGCGCTCTTTAAGTCTTTTTTGCCCTGGCACAGGCTGAGGAATGCTGCGCATCCGTCGCCGATCATAAGAGCAACGGCAAGTGAGATTATTGTTATGGGGAAAACCACGTTTGTTGCGCCGTTCCCAAGATATCCGATTCCGCGGCCGATGAAGATCTGGTCGACAATATTGTAAAGTGCCGACACCAGAAGGGACATGATACAGGGTATCGAGAATTTAAGCAGAAGCTTTCCGATCTTTTCTTCTGCGAGATATTTGTTTGCGTTCTGATTCATTTTTTACCTCCAAGCACAAAAAATACGCATGCAAAGGCCTTCACTTCACATGCGTACAGTTACAACCCGGCCGCCCGATACAGGCAGCCAATATTATGTTTTCGTTTATTTCCAGGTTGTATTTTAATGATTTTCAGAGTTCTTCGTAATAGTCGAATTTCACAAAATTAATGGATTTTTCGCCGCCGGCGCTTTCAATTATCCACAACCTGTGAATCTTTAGGCAAAAGAAA
>JAILFT010000132.1 GCA_024697425.1 Butyrivibrio sp.
ATGCCTTTGCCGTCATCCTGAACGGAAATCTTCAGAAGATCCGGGCTTCCATCACTTCCCGCCTGTTTCAGCGCCGCCATGTAGATATGGCCATGCTCCATCTCGTCCATGCCGTGGATAATTGCATTCTCAACAATAGGCTGAAGGATGAGCTTGGGGATCACCGCCTCCATAACTTCATCGGGAATATCGATGGTTATGTCGAACTTGTCATCAAAACGAATCCTCTGGATCTCGCAGTAGTTCTCCACCAGCTTGATCTCCTGGGCGAGCGTACAGAACTGCTTCTGAGAGATACTGGTCCTAAGAATCCCTGCCAAAGAGGCGGACATGGTGGCCACCTCCTGCACCCCGTTGGCTTTGGCAACCCACTTTATGGTGTCCAGAGTGTTGTAGAGGAAGTGTGGATTCAACTGGGCCTGCATCATCTCGATCCTGGTCTCGTTGACCTTCCTCTCTGCCGCAACCCGCTCTTCCATTGTGTCCTTGAGCTGGGTCGTCATCTTGTTGAAGCCCACCGCCAGCTGCTCAAACTCATCTTCTCTGTCTATCTCGATCTTGGTGTCAAAATCGCCTTTCCTGAATCGCTTCATTCCCGAAGCCAGGATTCCTATGGGTTTCGACACATAGTTACTCATCCTGTTAGCAACAAACAGACACACCGCAACGCTGATGACCGCCAAAAGAAGTATGATCTGATAGCCCGCTCTCACCGCCGATTCATCCAGAGGCGGCGGCGTGATATAGATGCCGAGAAGCCCTGTATTTCCAAGCTTCTTCATGTAAACATTCTTGTCAAAGCCGTCGGTATACAGCTTCCCGCCAAGGAGATTGCTGCGGATAGCCGATAGATCTTTTCCATCCTCGGCTGTCCCTACAAGGCAGTACGGCTCCAGAAAACTTCCGGTGAGCATAAAACCGTCCCTGGCATTTATTGATCCTGAGATTCTGTCCCGAAGAACCTGCTGATCGATTCTGATAAGGGCAACACCCGGCTCCTCCTTGTTCACCATGAGTCTTGCGATGATCAGATCTCCGCCACCTTCGGCGTCGTCGCTCATATCCCGGGAAAAGACTGTGCGGCCACCCGCCTTCACAGCTTCATAGAGCACACCGTAATAATCCGGCAGTGCCTCGGGCTTGCCCACGCTTGCTGTGGAGTACATGCAGCGGCTTCCCATATAAAGGTCCACCTGGGCAAATGGTCGAACCTGCCTGGTGGCATCGTAGAGGTCCGCATAGATGGCGATGGAATTCTTTCTTCCCTTATAGAAGGAATCCAGAAGGACGTCGCTTGCTGCGATCAGGTCCAGTGTCTCCCCGGATTTATCCAGGATATCATTTATGTTTCTAATAGCAACGGCTTCCTGCTCTGCGTCTCTCTTCTCGTAATCGGCTCTGATCCTGGCCTGGAAGCCCTGTACCGTCAATATACCTCCGAAGATTACAAGGAAAAGAGTCACCGCAAGGAATACCACAAAGATCTGCCGCTTGAAGGATTGTCTCACAAAGCCCATGCTCACTCTCCTTCCTGCCCGGCGAGGGCATTCCAGAGGGAAAAGACTTCCTCCTCTTCCCTGGCGGATCTTTCAACGTCAAACTTTATGAAGGTCTCGGAATTGCCCCTGTTGCTGCCGATATCCCGCCTGGCGGATCTTCGGAAGAAATTCTCAAGGGCATACCTCTGGGTGTCGTAGCTCACCACAAAATCGATGAACTTTCCGGCGTTATAGCTGTGGGGCGCGTTCTTTACCATGGCACATCCGTCGGGGACAGCGCTGGTCCCGTCCTCCGGATAGAGCATTGAGATGTCCTCATATTGGTCCATGGCCTTTTTTGCTGTTTCCTCCAGAGTTATTCCTATAAGGAAACTGCCATCGGACACCTCGGGAATCACCTGCCCTGAGGATGGAAGGATCCTGCCATCCAGCTGCTGATAGAACCTTGGCACCAGGCTCTTTGGCTCTTCCTTAAACAGCTGCTCCATGGTGGAGAGTATAGTGTAGCTGGTTCCGGAATTATTTGGATCCGCAAAGGCAATCTGCCCCTTCCACTTGCTGTCAAAGATTTCGCTCCAGGTTGAGGGCACCTCCGAAAAAGAAACCAGCTTTTTGTTATAAACAAAGACTATGGGAAGCTCCGTAAACGGAGTCCAGTAGCCCTCATCATCTACATAATCAGGGTCAAGGACATCCTTTTCTTGTGGTACGTAGGGCATAAAAAGATCTCTGGCTGCCTCGTAGCTCTCGATACCGCCGCCGAACATTATGTCGCAGCGTCCCTCCTTCGATGCCTCTTTTACCTCGGAGAACATCTGGGTTGTGCCGCCGGTGTGAAGCTCCACCCAGATTCCGGTCCTCTCCTCAAACTCCCTGATTATGGGAAGGTACACCTCTTCCTTGTGGGAGGTGTAGACAATAAGCTGCTTCTCATCCGGCACTGCGTACTTCTGCGACAGAGCCTCGACCTCCTGCTGCCGCTCCGCTCCTGCGCACGCAGATAAAAGAAGCATTGCTGCTCCTGTCAAAAACGCCGTTGTTATGGTCCGAAGACGTTTGCCCGCTTTAATCCTGTGTCTCATGGTTTCATTCTACTACATCCTTGCGGCAATTTACACGGGATTGTGTGCTGCGGGGATTCCCACAGCAAGGCGTATCGCGGAAGGCAACGCGCAATGAACGGTAACCTGCCTTGATTTCATGATAGTCTTGTGATAATATACTTAGTGCATGTTTCCGTAGCTCAGCAGGATAGAGCGTTCGCCTCCTAAGCGAAAGGTCGTGGGTTCGAATCCCGTCGGGAACATTCGCGAAGGCTACAAGCCATGCAAAAAAATAGATAATCCGATTCGTGGGAGTTTACTCACAAACGAGGTGGATTATCTATTTTTTTATAGGGCGCTAG
>JAILFT010000172.1 GCA_024697425.1 Butyrivibrio sp.
GATACCTCAGAATACCGATGAGGTATGCCTTGATCCCGGGACCATGGCTTCGATAAGAGGAGATGCCTACTACAGGTTCGACAGGGTGGAGACATTCTATACAGCATATGAAGCGGTGGGGGAATGAGGATTCCTGATTCAAACAAGGAAGACTGCCGATTTATGTCAGATACTTGAAGATTAAGATTTGCTAACGAAATGATGAATGCTTTTTAACGAAAAAGACACCGGGAAATGTATATCAATGATACAATTTTATATACAGGATTTGTAACTTGTTGATGCTTACATTTTTACAAAGGGGGAGCAAATGAGAAGAAAAGTATTGTCATGGCTACTTACTATCTCTATTATTGCAGGAAGTTTTATGCCTTCTTCACAGGCTTTTGCAGCCGAAGATGCACAGGAACCTGCTGTAATAGAATCTTCACAGGATGGAGTCGATGATGTTGCCAGTGAGAATCTTTCGGATGAAGAAAATTCCGAGGATACTGACAATGACCAAAGCGAAGATCCGGTAGTTGATCCGGATAGCACTGTTGATGCAGAATTTGATGAAACTACCGAGGATGTTCCTGATCTCGGCCGGGAGACAGAGGAACAATCTATTGAAGATACTGTTGAGACAGAAGTATCTGAAGAGACTACGGAAGCTGCAGAGAGCGAAATTGCAGAGCTTGTTACAGAGACGCTTTCGGATGAGCTTAATCTGACATTAAGATCTGTTGATCTAATGTACGGTGAGAGCGCCGATAATACAGATGGACATCTTGACAGGCTCTTTGCCCCGGCTGTTGCTGATGAAGACGTTGTATATGAACTTAAGACCGGGAAGTCATCCACGGATGCACTGACATTCTCGGTAAGCTATAAGTTTATCGCTGACAAATCAGTCTTTGATATCGATAGTGAAGAGTTTGCCGGACTTTACGATACTGACAGAGCTGAAGTGTTCAACGAACTGGAAAGTCTTGATCTTGCCAAGGCTGATGCCGGAAGCAAGCTCTATGTTGCTGCAATGGCAGTAACTTCTGACAATAAAGCGGCTTTTGCACTTTCCGAAGTCGCTGTCACAAAGCGTTTTGTGACCATTGAATTTCCGGCTACAGATGAACTTTATGTATCAAAAGAAAACTATCCTGAGGATGGCATCATTGTTGTGCCTGCAGGATCAGACCTTTTATCCGACGTTTCAGTCACAGTTTCAGACGAATATACCGTAATTAAAAATGATGAAGAGATAACTGTTGAGGGCACTGACGCAGATATTCTGTCAGCACCTACAGTTTCTGAGTTCATCGCAGGGGATATTACTGTTGATGTATCAGATATTGACCTTCTGTCAGCCGGTTACCAGCCTGCAGGTGTAACTTATGAGCTTAGTGAAGATCTTCTTTCCAATTATGATGTGATTGCTGCCAACACCTGGCCTGTACTGGTGATTGCCAACGAGCCTGTTGCGGAAGTTAAGGAAGAAACTCTGGTTGGCGAAGCTAAGGGATCTGAGGACCCTGATATAAAAAAGAATGAGATTGGATTTATTAATCATCTTAATACTTTTACATCTGAAGTTCCTGATGACATGTTAACGGGTGTAACCATAAGGTCAAAGAGGTATGGAATTAAGGTTGATATTTATGCTTCAAGAAACGCAAACAAATCTGATGCGGTGTTGGTTGGGACCAAAGATAATCTTGAGAATAGCTACAGCTATTGGGCGGGAAATTATTATATTACTGCTGAAAACCGGTATTATACAGCCAATGCCGTTAATATTGATTTCAGCGAACTTAGTGCCGGTAAGTGGTATTTCTTTGGAAGGTTCTATACCGGTGAAGGCTCAAAAGGATATGTAGACAGTAATAACATTGTGCTTTATAACGATGAGACACTTCCTCCCTACGTACCTGAATTGGTGTCTGTCACTGATGCTACAGGAACAGATAAAACTGACGGTGAAGCTGCATTCAAAAAGACAGCGGGCAAAGACACTATTTCTTATGTTCCTTACGCAGGTGGAGGATCATCTTCTGCAGCTGAAAAAGATGGTGATTCCATAGGTATATACGGTCTTAAACCGGGAAAATATGCCGCATATTTTACCAAGAACGGAACCTGGTTCTCAAATGAGTTATATATGGCAGATTCACAGCCTGTAGAGTTCTGTGTAGGTGTAAATAACAAGATTATTCCTACAGGCTTTACTCTCTATAACGCTACCACCGGACAGGATATTTCTGATCATGTTTATATTAGAAAAGGTGATACAAATACTTTAGTGGCTAAAACATTTACACCTGCGACTGCAACAGAAAGAGAACTTGTTTATTTAAGCTCAGCACCGAAGGTGATCTCTGTGGACGCTCAGGGAAGATGTAAGGCACTTACCTATCCGGGCGAAGCTGTTATTACTGTTTCCACGAAGGCAGTGGACGAAGATGGAAAACCTTTGGTCACCAAGAATGTCAATGTAATAGCCAATTCAGCACTCAAGATTAAGAGTGCCAAGTTCGAAGAAGGCAATGTAACTCTGGATTATAAAGGGTCATCTATAGAAAAGAATCTTAAGATATTGCTGGATGAGGACGTATTCTGCAGCGTTAAGTGGACCGTAAATAATACTTCAGTAGCTGATTTTGAGGATAACTATGCAACTGATGCGGAAGATGGAGAAGCGTCAAAGAGTATTACTATTATAGGACCTGGTAAGGCTGTTGTAACAGCCAACCTCGAAGGCGTTAAGACTGTCAGCTGCACTATTACTGTTAATGGCACCAAGGGCAGTGGTGAACCCTATTACTACAATGGAAATGCATTAAGCGGCTTCTGGGGATTTAAAGCTGACGGTACACCTGTTGCTTCCGGGATAGGATCACTGAAAAAGAAAGATGTTGCGTTTGTCAGATACTATGATCCGGTAACACTTAAGCCTGTTTCTAATAGGGTTATTACCGCAGGTAAGAAGCTCTATCTGATCAATGATGCATATAAACTCGTAGTCGGAGCTTCAAAGAAAGAAGCAAGACACATTGGTGACGATTACTATGTTATTAACACTTCAGGAGAACTTCAGACAGGGTGGCAGGTAGCAGATGATGAAATTGACGAGTACTATCACAGTCCGTTGGATGGAAAGCTTGTTAAGAGAAGCTGGGTGCCCAGAGGAAAGGGCTATACCTGGGTTAATAAAGACGGCCTTATGAAGGATGATGGCGAGGCTGTAAGCTCGTTAATGGAAGACGGTAATCACAGGATTATCACCGGATACGAAGATGAAGATGAGACTCAGCCCATCTACAACTTCTATTGCTTCAAGGGTGGTATTCGTCAGTCTGGCCTATTTTACTTCGCTGATAAAAAGATAACCACAGCTAAGAAAGCCAAATATGCTGCATACTACGACCCAGCCGCAGCCGGTGCTTTAGCAATAGATCAGATCATATGGATCAATGGGAAAAAATATTACTCCAATGGAGGAGATATAGAGCTAAACAAGATATTTATCATCAAGGGTGGAACAAAACCATACTATGCTGATGGAACAGGTGCTATTCAGGTTAGTAAGTTTATTACCTATGCCGGAGATGATACATATCCTGCGGGGACATACTATGCAAAAGAGGACGGGGAGCTGTTCAAAAGCGGACCTTTAACCATTGATGGCAGGATATATTACTTTGATAATTACAGACTGACGGGAACGGATGAAGGTATACCGACGCATTACTGGTATCTTGATGCAGATGCAAATCTTAATATGACATATACCAAATTGGCTAATGCTAAGGACCCCGGCGCCGGATCATTCTTCTACAGCGATGTTGAATGCAAAAAGAAAGTTACTAATGTATTTCTGTGCTATGGATCAACTATTGGAGATGCAAGTACTGTTGTGTCCGCTGTTCCGAGCCTCTATCTTGATAAGAATGGAAAACTTGCTTCAGGAATTGTAAAAGTTGTAATGAATGCGGAAGGAGAGACCACTACATTTTTCTTTGACCCTGAGAATGGCTGCAAGAGATACACGGGTACACAGGATGATATTATCCGGTATAAGGGCAAATATTATGCCTGCAGTAAAAACGGTGTAATTAATACAGCAACCGATAGGTTTACAAAAGTGGAAAGTTACTGGGTAAGGCCTAAAAATGCCACAGGTGAACTTATGACAGGCCTTCAGAAAATCGGTGGAAAGAAGTATTTCTTTTCCACAAAGGGTACACTCTGCAAACCAAATGATCGTATAATTACGAGTGGCGATTTTTCAGATTTTAAGATGTACTTTGCAAATGAAGGTACCATAGCAGCTGACCCTAATACAGATGATTCATGGAGTGTATATGCTCCCGGCAGAGCACTGATCTATAACGGACATGTTGTCAACAAAGATGGATCTATTGTGATGAAAGGGTGGGCAACTGTTAATGGCCGAAAGTATTACATTTTCTTGGGCAATATAGCTGCCAGCAGTGATGATAATTTTGATATTACAAGGATTAATGGAAAGTATTATGGCTTTAATGAAGATGGATCCCTTTATACCGGCTGGAAAAAAGTAACAGATCCGCATTTTATTGACATTAACAATTTTACTTCTGAAAGATATAACGGTACATTCTATTTCTACTTCGGCAAGAGTGGAACTTTAGAGACAGGTTGGAAGACCATGAATACTCTTAAGGTTGATGCACTTGGCAACGTTCTTGATACGAATGTTCATGATGGAGTTACAGGTCCTAAGAAGAAAATCTATTTCAGGACTGTTTCTGAGGGTGAATATCCAATCGGTTCTCTCGCACAAAATGCCGATATAACTATTGGAAAGAAAATCTACAGGTTTTCTTCTGACGGAAGTGTACAGACCGGAAAAGCAGGATTAGTTTTCAGTAATCCGTCCATGGAAGCCGGTTTTAACGGTCTTATGGCTTACAAAAATTCCGATGGATCAATGGCAAGAGGAAGAACTCTGGTTAAGACCGCAAAAGGTGATTACTACTTCTACTTTGGCCTTAAGGACGGAGTCAAAGAGGTAAACGTATTTAGAAAGACGGGAAATAAGTGGTATTATTACGGAGATGATGGTGCCATGTCGACTTCGGTTTCGGTTAATAGTACGCTTGGAACCGCATTTGCCGTATTTAACACTGACGGAAGTCTTAAGTGTTTTGAATTGAAGTCTGGATATGGCACTGTGGTCACGAATACTGATGTTTACTTAAAAAACGACGATTACAGTACAAGATATGTCATTGGCAAAAACGGTCTTCCCGGAACTGGATTGCAAAGAGATAATACCGGACGTGGATTGTATTATGAAGCGGATGGAAGCAATGACGGCTTCTATGATATGAACAATACACAGCTAAGAAAGATTGGATCCAGGTATTATATGTTTGCGGATGGCCTGCTTCTGAATAATAATCTGGCAAAAGGCATAGGAACAGGTAAGGTTAGAATTGATGATTATACAGGAGACACTTTGGTTGACGTTGTAGACGGTATGTTTTCTCTTCTTCCTGCTGCTGATCAGAAAGAAGCAGAAAGATGCATAAGTTTAAATGAGGCATGGAAAATCGCTGATCATCTTACAGTGCGTTTGAATCCGGATGGTTCTGTCAGAGAAGGCGAGATAGCTACTCCATATGGTTCAGGCTGCACCAACAGGCTGGGTATCAATAAAGATGCTGTATCATTGTTCTATAAGCAGGGATCCTGGAGAATGTCA
>JAILFT010000189.1 GCA_024697425.1 Butyrivibrio sp.
ACCCTGGGCACCAGGTGAAAAGCGTCGCCGCATCCCAGCACCAGAGCAGCGATGCCCATGAGTTTCTGTGTCGGGTTTTTGGCCCGGCTAAGGATGATGCAGCCGCTGATGATGGCAAACAAAAGATAAAGTATGTCGAATGATGACTCTCCGTATTTCATGTGCACCTCCTCTTAGAACATCCTGCTGTCGCCCAGCACCGGCACCTTGCTGGCAAAGAATGAGAATTCTCCGCTGTCCAGAAGGTTTCCTTCGTCGTCCGTAACTCTTATGTCAAACACCAGGATGTGCTTGCCGGTTTTGAGTTTCATGCACTCGCAGTAGATGTACTCCGTGTTCACTGCGGGCAAAAGAAAATTCAGATTTGCCGAAACGGTTGTGACATAATATCCGCTCATGCTGCCGGTGGCGCCGGCCATGGCGTCTACGATGGACAGAAGTGCGCCGCCGTGGATGCTTCCGTAGGAATTGTGCAGCCTCTTGTCGCACTTGATCCTGGACTTGCTGTAGGTGGGGCTCAGCTCCAGGATCTCAAATCCGATGAATTTATTAAACTCGTTTGCATAAAGCTCAGCGATCATCTTCTCTCTGATCGCATTTTCTTTCTCATTGCGTGCCTTTCGCATAATTACGCAGTTCTCCTTAAATATTCGTATATTTTCAGCCGGGATCTCTTTTCCCGGACTTCTTAATTGCCCGCCGGGGCTGCATTACTCCGGCACATATCCGTAGAAGAACATGTACCCTGCCCGGTAAAAGAAATTGTCGCCCATGAATTCACGCTTCATGGAATCGTAGTTCTCCGTGAGCCAGTCCTGGGCGTCTTTGTAGGCTTTGTTGTCGGGGTCATCCTTGACCAGCGCGGTGTACTCACGGGGAACGTAGGAGAACAGCGCCTCAAACAGAGTGCCCCTCTCTTTCCTTGTAAGTCCCACTGTGGAAATGCTGGAATCAACAAGGACGATGTCCTCAAGATATGCGTCCAGCATCTGGGCGTAGACCTTCCTTCCGGCATAGAAATCGCCGGAATATTTATCATAGTTGATGAGCTCAAGGATGTGCTCGAATCTTCCGTCCTCATCGGGATAAGCCAGGGCGCAGTCGTGGTCAAATTCCCTTATATACACAATCCCGCCGGGGTTCATCCTGTCCACCACCTGCCGCAGCTTCCTGGAGGGATCGCTGGAATCCCTGAGGATCAGGGTAAGATCCACAAAATCAAATCCGCGGATCTCATTGTCGGACATGATCTGGTCCATCTCATCCTCGAAATTGCTGTGCTCCATATTTCCAACGTAGAAGCGGTTTGCGCCGTCGTTGCCGTATTTCTTATTGGCCTCCTCGCACTCCTTCTCGAAGTTCACAAGGCAGAAAACATGGGCAAACTCAGGCCTGTTGTACTTCTTCATGTAGGTGTCCGCATCATAGACTGCAGGCGCAAAAAGCGTAAGGTTCTCTTTTCCCTCAAGAAGCTTGTCCCAGATCTCTTTTTCCGTCTTCTTTACAGACTCATAATCGTGGGAGATGCGCTTCCTCTCTTCGGGAGACATTCCTTCCGCGTAAAAGAAATTTGAAACATTTCTCTTCTTGCGAACCCGCAGAGCTTTGCCGTTCTCATCCCTTAAGAGCTTTACGATATCACTAATGGCAGCATTGAACTGCATGGGATTGTAGAAAACTCCCTGATAATCCAATGCCTTTTTTACATTCACCGGAAGGTCCGCGGGGCTCTCATATTCCGGACTGAACACGGGAATAATGTTCTTCCCGAACTTCACCGCGTGCTCGATCTCCCTGCGTACCCAGTCGCCCTCATTCCTGCAGCGGTCCAGCGCCCCGGAAGATAATATCAGAACGAAGTTGTCGGACCTCTCAATGTTGTTGAGGATCTGGGTGGGGAACTCCCCGCTTCCTATAGAATCGTTGTCAAAAAAGGTTGTGTAGCCCTTTTTGTTCAATGCCATTTTCAGAGACCTTGTGAGCTCCAGGCCGCCGTCCCGCCGATAGCTGAAGAAAATATCCACTTATAATACCTCCTTATCAACGTAGGCCTCAGCCTCGAAATAGTCTTCAAAAACCTTTATCTCAATCTCCTCATCCTCAGTCCTTGGGCGATACATGAAGACATGATGAGGATGGCCGTAGTTCCGGACAAAATTCTCAATGAATTCCTCGCCGTAGTACTCGGTCATGATCTCCTTGTCGTCCACCGTGCGGGCGATGATCTTAAAACCAAGGGCATGGCTGTAGGCATTGACCAGGTCCTCGTTTTCATCGTTCACGATGCACACCAGCTTGGTCACCCTCTGCAAAAGAGGCACCACCATCTTAAGGAATCCCTTCCAGGGCTCATTGGAGTACAAAGACACCAGCCAGTTGCTCTGGGTTATTGAGAAGCCTGCAAGTCCGTCTTCGGTCAAAAAACATTCATCATCCCCGTAACTGTTCTCCTCCGGAGGCGCGGTATAGTCGCCGCGGAAAAGATAATTCCTGTTAAAGGCAAAGGCTCTGTTAAAAATCTCGCTGCTGACTCTAAGAAGCGCAACGCTATCGCAGCCCTCGGGGTGAAGCATCTGCACAAAGTCTCCCTGTACAAATGACTTAAGTTCTTCCTTTGCCGCATCGGGCATCGTATTATATTCATGCCAGTAATCCAGATCAGCCATGGTTTCCTCCTTTGCGATCCCGGGCTAATAGTTCAGGTAATTTGCTATTCCGTCAATGATAAACTGTTAATCACAATGATATACCTTTCGCCGCTGATTATCCAACTATTATTGCGTTATACATAAAGCGCAGCAAAAAAGAGCCGACTAAAAGTCAGCTCTCGTAATCATCTAAAAAGTGATGTCTCACACCATCTTTCTTGTAACAGATAACGGTGTCCAGATTTACATTCTCAACGCTTGCAAAGATGTTGGATTCCACATAGGGGTTGGTCTCCTTGAGCTTTGCAATGAGTTTCTTGGTCTCCAGCCTCTTGGAGGAAGTGGTGCCGTCCTCGTGGCAGGTGGAGCAGGTCTCAGTGAAGTGGCAGGCGCACTGCAGGAAATGCAGGTCATTGTAATCGCGCCATGCGCAGATGTCGCTCTCCCTTACAAAGTACAGTGGCCTTATCAGCTCCATGCCCTCGAAGTTGGTGCTGTGAAGCTTGGGCATCATGGTCTGGATCTGTGCTCCGTGGAGCATTCCCATAAGGATGGTCTCGATAACGTCATCGTAGTGGTGTCCCAGGGCGATCTTGTTGCAGCCAAGCTCCCTGGCTTTGCTGTAAAGATAGCCTCTTCTCATCCTTGCGCACAGGTAGCAGGGATTCTTCTCAATGGTATCCACCGCATCAAAAATCTCGCTCTCAAATATGGTAACGGGAATCCCCAGCGCCTTGGCGTTGCTCTCTATAAGGGCCCTGTTCTCCTTGTTGTAGCCGGGATCCATCACCAGGAAGGTCAGCTCAAAATTGCACTGCCTGTGCTTCTGGATCTCCTGGAAAAGCTTGGCCATCAGCATAGAATCTTTTCCCCCGGAGATGCAGACCGCAATGTTGTCGCCTTCCTCAATAAGGTGATACATCTTGCAGGCCTTCGCAAAGGGTGAAAAGAGCTGCTTATGGAATTTCTTCCGGATGCTGAGCTCGGCCTTTTTGCGCCTTTCCTCAAGGTCTCCGAAGTCTGAAACCCTGGCGCACACATATCCGGTGTAGCCGCCTGCAAGGCTGTAATGCTCTCTGCCCTCAAGAAATGCGATGTCCCCGAAATCTCTGGTCTTTCTGCCGTAGTCGCAGTAGAAGATCAGGATCTTATCCTGGGGGAGAGCCGCTATATCTTTTTCCACCTCTTCATATTCCCGGTCAAAAGAAACAGCTACTGCCCCGGGCATCATGCCGTAATCCCTGGCGGATTCATCCCTGATATCGATGAGCAGATAGCTGTCTTTCTGTAATTGTTCAAGTTCCTGTAAAGTTATTTCTTTCATTCTCAAAATTTCCCATTAGCATGGTTTCATGCAAACTGTAAACGCATCATCCACATCAAATATGTGAGGATGACATCTTATATCATTCTACACTATGCGTCAATGTGGACGTGAAAGGAATCAAAGGAAGATCATGAGCATAACAAGGGCAAAACCGGCAGTAAAGGCCAGTGCGCCTCTGTCGTTGTCCTTCTTTAATGCGATCTGAGGGATCTCCTCGATGGTTGTGTAGACCAAAGCGCCGCCTGAAACCGCCATGATATAAGGCAGGCAGCCGGGGAAAAGCACCACCGCCACCACTGTGATAATACCAAGGATGGGAATCGGAGCTCCGGAAACAACGCCCATGAGGAAGGCCTTGCCGGTCTTTGTGCCGGTTTCCCTAAGCCACAGTGATACGCTGAGGGCTTCGGGGATGTTCTGAAGCGCGATGGCAACTGCAAGAACCAGGGCAACCGATGAAGATATCCACTCCGTCTCCATGAAGTGG
>JAILFT010000230.1 GCA_024697425.1 Butyrivibrio sp.
CTCCGCCTGCTCCCGATCCCGAGCCGCTTCCTGAGCCATCACCTCCGCCTGAAGTATCATCTCCAAGGCCCATTGCCAGGATGCCGTTTGCCTCACGGTCTATATCCTGATCAACTGCCGCGATCAGAGCATCGTACTTGGCTGCACCGGAAAGATCGTTGTTATCAAGGCAGTTATCTCTCTTTTCCTGGAGTTCTTCCTTCTTTTCAAGTAGCTCATCCAGTTTGGATTTCAGTGAATCATCGGAATCAACTATCTTATCCGCCTCTTCCTTAAGCCAGGATATAAAAGCCTGAACGGAAGATGTGGAATAGGTCTTATATTCATCGGAAGGCATGCTGTCAATCCAGCCTTCCGCTTCTGCCGTTTTCTCTTTTACATAAGCAAGGGCATCTGCGGCATCAGTTCTCTGGCGGTATGCCTCAATGAGATACTGCATCATGGCCCTGTCGACTTCCTCGTCCGTCTTTTGCTGTTCCAGAGCGTTTTTCTTTGCTCCCTCTGAAGAAGCTGCCGCATACTCGGGACCTGCTCCCGCCTGAGCTGAAGTCTGATATCTGCTTGTTGCCATTGGAAGAAGTGAAGATGAAAGAAGGTTCCTCTCTCCTTCCTTGTCGCTTATTATGTCTTCCTTGATGTTGGTGGCGTGCTTAAGGAAATCTATGGGACCTCCGACACCTGCGCCGGTGGTCTGATCTATTACCTGAGTGCTGTAATCGTAGATCACATGTCCCAGAAGATCGTCTGTATCAACTAAAGCCTTGCCTCTGTAGGTATTGGCGCTGTCGGCACACTTGCCCATGGCCTGGCCGATGGCATCCACCATAGCTGCATCAACTGCGAAGGGGTACTCTGAAGGTGACAGATCCGGAACAAAGTCATCATTGTCTTCATTGGCCTCGTCACGTCTTGTGTTCTTATCCAGTTCATACTGATCAAGAACCGTCCACCATCCGCTGGAGGATGTTGTTATTCCAAGACTTCTCAACCATGCATCCACAAAGGCACTGGCGCTGTTAGTGGATGAAGCAAAATCGTGCTTAAGGGAATCCTCAAGTTCTATCTGATAATCCGGCTGTGAGGACAGATCTGCTTCAGAGGAAGAATCCTTGAAGTTTCCGTAAGGTGTGTAGTAGGTGCCGCTGGCAAGATCAAGGAGCTTGCTAAGAAGGTTATCATCAAGTTCTGAGAGTCTTTCCATGATAAGAAGCCTTCTTCTTGCATCCACCTTGCTCATGAGGTCATAGACAATGGCGGCCTCTTCATCCTGTCCTGCAGCTTTAAGTGCTATATAAGCCGAATTCAGCTTAGCCAGTGTGTCGTCACATCTGTTGGTCTCGGCATCTCTAAGGTCCAGTGCAAAGAAAGTTGAAAGCAGCTGATAGTAATAAACATCACTTCTGATATTGCCTGTATCCTTGGAGCTCTTATTCTCCAGGAAGTCTTCCTGAGATATTGAGCTGGCACTGGACATTGTGTACTGGCTTCTGATGGGATCCAGCTCGGGAAGTCCCGACAGATCGTAAGGATCCGGTACATCAAAGGGATTTACACCTGCCATGGTTTTGGCATCTTTCATGATGCCGTCGGCTCCGACGTAATAAGTTACATACAGAGGATTGATGGTATCTATACTCTCGGGAAGTCCGTCTGTGGAGATTCCCTTGATACCGTTATCTATGTTTCCAATCTCAAACCACTGACCGTCAGCAAGTTCGGATTTGTAATAGATATTCTCCTGTGCCGACTGAGCCGCAGACTCTTTTGCCTTCTCATAGATATCGTCGGTAAGGGCATCCTTGTGGACGATATAGGTTCCTATGAAAAGAACCGAATCCTCAACAGTGGTCCTTGACGCAAAGGTCTGATAAGTAATGGCTTTATCCGGATCGAAGAGCGCCCTGGTGGGCAGGCTCTTACCAAAGACCACAGCCAGCACCGCTGCCATAAGTACCATGGCCAGCAGCCTCTTTATGAACTTTTCCGAAATCAGTTTAGAAAACTTCATTACTACTCATCCTCTCGAATAACTGCAGAGTTTGCTGAATCAAATCTTGCCGTTTCCCAAAGCTCTCCTGCTTCGTCGTAGAACTCAATCTTAAGATCATCCACCGATGTCCTTAGGAGCTCTATATAAATAAGGCTCTTATCTATGGGTATTGTCTCATCTTTTCCAAGAGTCTTTCCGTCCTGGGTCTTGACCTTGAAGGAAGCCGCCTCCACGCCCTCACTGTTCATGGTGAACTTAAGCTCTAACATTCCGGTGGCTTCGTTCTGGCTCATTTCATAGGTGCCTATCTGGCCCGGAAGATCTCTTTTTATGTCAAATCCTGTTCTGATCTTTAAAGGTCCCGACTCAACGCTGGGATCGATAACACAGTCATCAACAAAATCATCACCGTCATATAGTCTTATCTTGGCTTCCTCCACCGCATCAAAGGTGAGCATCAGGTGGCGGAGCTTCTTGTCTGCCTCTGTTCTTGTACCTACCATCTGATTGTTGACCCACAGCTCGTAATCGCTTATGGAAATATCAAAATCCTCCGGGATCTGCAGGGTAAGTTCAAATTCCTGTTTCTGTACAATGGGGCGGAGTGTGTAATAAGCTTCCGCGGTATTCTCTTCGATATAGCTTTCGCCTACCACTGCGGTGTGCATATCTGCATCCGTACCGGAAAGAAGTGCGCTTATCCCGCCGCAGGTAAGTCTGTCAAAAGCAAACAGTGTGTTGGTATAAAGCTTCATGGAATCCAGCATGTTGTTCTGGAGTTCCTCGTAGCTCTCCATTGCCGAATCATATTCTTCAAAGGAAAGCTCCCCTTTTCTGTTCCTTAGAGCATCCTTTTTGAGGTTCTCTTCCGCAACCTCCACATCCGTAAGATACTGTTTGTAGGAGTTCCTGACGGATATGTAGCTGTTGAAGGTATCGATCACACTCTGATCCAGGTCTTCCTGTGCACCCTTCTTGTCATTCACTGCCTGAGCGTAATCCAGTACATTGCTCTGAAGTACTGTGGGGTCATCCTCTATATATCTGGTTCCGTCCATATCTCCCTTAAACCAGAGCTTGGGGAGTTTAATGAACAGGCATATCCTCTTTTTGCCATTCCAGTAGCTGTCTATCTTGGTAAGAAATGCCTTGTACTGCTTGGAAAATGCCTTTTTGTTAACATCGCCGCCGGCCAGTGCTGCGCTTACATAGGACTCGATCATGTTGTAATCGCCGCCGTAATGCTTCTTCATAAGCTTGGCATTGGTGGTGAGCTCGATCCTTGCTGTGGTCTCTGCCACGCAGGCCTCGTAATAGGTTTCGTCTCTGTCTTCTGTATATTCTATAAGCGCATCCAGCATGGAACGCTCTATTGTTGCTTCTAAATAAGGCTTTTCAAAGATGTACATGGTTGAAACGTCAAATCCCACCATCTTGGACATCTTCTTAAGGTCCGCTTCCAGGGTCCTTCTGTCGGAGGCTACCTTGTTATTAAGGGATTCCACCTTCTTTTCAAGCTTTTCAACATCTGCCTTGTTGGCCTGTCCAAGTCTTAGCCTTGCCTGGTTCTGGGCCAGTCCCTCCTTGGTGGATTCAAGGCGTTTTTCGTTAAATGCTATCGTATCCTGAAGTACCACTATTTCCAGGTACAGATTGTTGACCTTTTCATTGATGGCAAATATCTTGTCCTGAACCTTGTGCTGTGCCACTCTGATCTCGTAGGAAAGGGCTGTGGGCTTGTACTGGAATTCGGATGCCTCAGCCAGATTGGGCTCTGTAGGGAATTTAAAACTAAGAAGCGGAGACCATCTGAACTGTTTCATGCTCTTTTCTTTGAGTGCCAGGGACTTAACCGCGCTCTCATAAGCCGCCTGCTTGCTTTCCACCGATATCTCCGCCGAATCATATTCCGTCGAATTCTGAACAGCCAGAGCCCGGCAGGCATCAAGGGTGAGCTTCTTTCTGGCGGGTACCGCTGCCTGAACACCGTAAGGTGCAAAAACAGGCGCGATCATCAAAGCTATGGCAAGGACTGCCACGGCTCTTTTTCCCATATTGAGTTTTGAATTAAACTCAAGCACTTTCATCCCCTGCACCCGTTATGTAATAAAATTCAAAGTTTCGATCAGCTCCCGGTGTTACGAAGTTGTAAAGCACATCACCCCTCTGGAAGGAATAGATGTATACAACATAGTCTCTGTCAAAGCTTTTTACCTCGGCTACATCCGAGAAGGTCTGATCTATATCCATATCAACCCTTCCTGAAAGGATTGTTTCGGACTCATTCATCTTGTTGATGGCTATGGCCTCGGGAAGGATAACATTGGAGTTCCCCTCGTAAACCGGGGCTCCGAATACTTCCTCCAGCTTCTCTACGCTGTCTATGCTCTCATTTCCGTAGGGAAAAGAATTTGAGAGGACATATACGCTGTCCACCTTCTCCTCATCATCGAGAGCTTCCGCATCCGACTCGGCGTGATACAAAGCTCCTACGGCATCCATTACCGCAACCGACTCTGTAGTGGTGGTATATAAGGTCCTGTGTCCCTTGTAGGCGTCTGACACCTCCTGAACACTCTTTCCCAGAAGCTCGGAAAAAACTATCTCATCTGCAGCGAAGGTTCCGCTGTAAATTACATTTTCACCTGTATCATAGAGAACACCGGCACCGTTCTTTTTGCCCTGAGCAAACTCTCCGTCATACTCAGCTGTTCCGTCTTCCCTGTACAGGATCCCATTTCCCTCAAAGAGATTTTCGTGAAAAGAGCCTTTGTATTTCTGAGCGCCGCTCTCAAAATTCAGAACGCCCTGCCCTTCATATTTATTTCGGTCAAAATTGCCGGTGTAAACTACGTTTCCCTCTTTGTTAAACAGGGTTCCGCTTCCGGTCACATAGCCTTTCTCAACATTTCCGTCATAGGCCAGATACCCGCTCTTTCCGGTGATCCTTACATGTCCCTTCGCGGTGCGAAGTCTTACAGAGTTGTACTTGTAGGTGGTGACTCCGTCTGCCGAAAACCTCTTGAAAAGCGAGGTCTCCGATGAAATGTACCAGATACTTACAACACCTACGATGATCACCAGTGCATACAGGAGTCTCTTTGAGAGCATCCAGTTGCCGATGGTGTAGTAATCATCCTTGTTTCTGGGCTTTACTCTGAGGAGACTGGCAAAGAAATCTCTGATCTTTGCAACTATCTTGGTCTTTATGAAGTTCCAGTTTGTATACAGCTTGAACTTTGTAACAAGCCCGGTCATTCTGGACTTGATAGTCTGTATCAGAATATTGAGCAAGTCGCCTCCGCCCATAAGTCAATCCTCCGGTTAAAGATCCAAAATCCTGTGACTGTCGCCCTCAGCACTTTCATTGAGGTATCTGTCACTTTCAAATACATAGAACTTCACTAAAAGATCATCCGGTGAGTCCTTCAGAATATCGGAAAATTTTGTTCTTGCAATGTAGAAGTCCTTTTCGTAGAACAGCTCCAATGCTTCGTTGTACTTGTCCAGTGTAGCCAGACGCTGCTTCCTTACTGCACTTTGGCAGGCATCAAGTACTTCATAGAGCTTAACCATCTTTCCGTAGGCATCCTCTCCGGCATAGCCGATAAATCTGAGGGGAGAAGTAATATTTTCTCTGTCTTTAATGTCCTCGGTTATTACAAGGTCCAGATTATGCTTTGTTGCAAAAATGCTAATTCTGGAAATAAGATCCCTGTTGGCGGAACGAAGGTAGGTTGTGGCCTCATCCTCGCTACCGATAACCGCAAATCTGCAGGTGTCGTAGAATAGGACCATGGAAACGGTGGTTGCCCGGGTGCTGTCTGAATTTCCCTCAAGAAGATTTACAAAGGAACGAACCGTCTCTTTTTCATCCTCCATGAACAGAACCTGCATCCTGGCAAGATCGGGAGCCTTGCCGATGATTATGGTATTATGCTCCTTCTGGTACTCACCGATGCTGTCGATGAGGGAATCGAGTCTGGAAGTCCTGTTGTGGCCCCTAAGCTCTATTCCGAAGGTTCCGATTGTTCCTGAAACATCTACCGCATCTCCGTTCTCCACTTCAATAATGGATTTTCTGGAGAGTATCTTTTCCACGTTCTTGGGAGCGAATCTGTAATACGCTTCCAGTATTCTCATCTTGGTGTACTCAATGTTGTCCACCTTCTGATGTATCTGAGCTACCGCATCCCACATATCCTTGATGTCGCTTCCAAGAGTAATGGGGCGCTGCGGCATGCTTCTTCCCATGGCTGTCTCCGTAAGAGCATGTTCCAAAAGAGTTATATCCCTAAGATGCAGGTACCACGCCAGAACCACCAGCGCACTGGCAAGTGCGAAAACGCACAGGAAAGTTATGAAAACTGCTCTGTTGTCCACAAATACCGACTTGTGGTCTGTGGTATCATTGATGATCCCCACCAGCGCATACTTGGGATTTAAGTCGTCAAAAGTTGCGGCTATCGCTCTGTAATCCTGACCTGCGAGCCTGAAATCAACAGCGGCGTATTTATTGCCTCTGTATATCCTGTCATCCAGTGTGCTCATATCCTGACCGTAGATCTCTGACAGGAGCTGTCTGTTTCTTCCGCTGGCACTTACACATACATATTCATCTTTTAAGTTATATACGAATACGTCATAGAAAATGTCAGCATTTCCTTCTCTTTTTATAAAATTAACAATTCCCTTTTTGAGCTGCCTGTATCTTGCTGATTCGTAAAAAGAGCTGTCGGCGTAATTGATGTCGTTTCCGAGGTTGATCTCGTCCTCAAGGCCTATCATTGACAGAACGGCGAATCTTGAATGCTCTTTTTCCCTTGCCGAATAGTAGCCTGTGCAAACCGCAATCACTCCTCCCAGAGTTATTGCAAACACCAGCGCTTCAGCAATGAACAGGTAGTAAAAGGACCTGTTTCTGTTCGCCAGGGTCCTTACCAGGAGATAAAGGATTATGAACCACACTATAAGGCATGCGAGATACCAGATTATGTACAGTGAATAAAGACTGAAAAGCTGGCCTACCGACAGCCTTATGGAAGATACGGCGCTTCGGATCACAGGATCAACTTCAAACACGCCCGTTGCTCCGTCCTTGTCGGTCCTTACATACAGTTCTCCCGATCTGTAAACCGCATCTGCAAAGAATCTGCTGCCTGTGGCGGTCTTGGCCCTCTGAACATCCAGCCTAAGGTCATTGGCACCGGAGTCCCCGGGATCCTTGAGAATACTGTAATCAGCCACATAAACCTTGGCCGTAAGGGCATCGGTGGTAATGGTAGTTATGTATAAGCCGCCGTCCTCCGCGGATATGGCTGTTACCTTCTCCCCGGTGTCTATTGAGAACATGGCAGACTGAGTCTGAACCTTCAGGTCCTTGTCAAGGCAGACAACCCTGTAGACGGGAGTGGATATGATTCCTTTTCCGCTTGGGTCATCCTCTTCCCTGAAGTTCTCCAGCACTGTATAGACATTGTTGTCATGAGATGTAAGACCAAGCACCAGGCTTCCGCCGGCATTCCTTGAATCGAACATCCTTGAAACTCTGCCTCTGGTGTCCATCCTGAAAATTATGCCTTTGTCTTTGGCATTCTGGGCAAAATAGATATCGACTCCGTTTACCGTATACTCAGAATAGGACGTACATTCCACGTCAACGGATACCCTGCTCATCAAAAAGTAAAAGATAAACAGCGATATTGTAAAACTGAGTATATACAGAACTATTATTATCCTGCTTCGCATCGACAATCTGTTCATCACTTAGTCCGATCTCCCTACTGCAATAGACTCTCTGTACCGATCTTCTTGAATGTATTAAATAAAAGCCGCAGCCATGAATTACCTCCAAGCAAAAATCTTGAAATGATTATGCTAAGAGCTATGACTGCCAGAATTACACTTATCCAGAACAGAACCCCAATGATGGTGTCCGAATTTCTTTTTATCCAGAGCTTAAAGAGGAACCAGGGTGTGATCTTCTTGTTGGTTACCGCCGCAATGGTTATATCCCTGTACAGATCCGTAAACCTGTTGTAACTTCCGTTGGCAACCTTCTTGTCAAGAAGATAGTAGCTGGTGGCCTTCTGTCCGGCCTTTGGCTTTAACAGGAGCAAAAGAGTCCTGG
Organism: Butyrivibrio sp.; assembly: GCA_024697425.1. Classification (GTDB taxonomy): domain Bacteria; phylum Bacillota; class Clostridia; order Lachnospirales; family Lachnospiraceae; genus Butyrivibrio. The sequence goes on from JAILFT010000230.1 coordinate 8,121, forward strand.
CACAAAGGTCGGTACACTCCTTCTCGGTGACAGTATCATCAAGGTCCTTAAAATCCATCTCGTAGCCGAAAAAGACAGATCTGTCCACCGAAAGATTCAGCATTCCGTTCCTTAAAAGCAAATATAAAATTGGATAGGGGAGATCTGATGTGATGCATGCAAGAATGGTACTGATACATACATCCTCACACTGAGCCAGTGTCAGAGAATCCCCCTCATAAAAGTCAAATAGCGGCCTTTCGTTGTGATATGGAAAAACAAGAACATGCTGCTCACCGCATGCAAAGGAGTCCACAATGGTCTCCTTACCGTTCCTTCCGGAGAATTCCAATAGTTCCAGAACCCTTCGCACTACATCGTGCTGATGGATAACCAGAACGGTATACAGAATTCCTCCGGAGGAGTTAAGGTCACGGCAGATATAGCAGTCATTTACCTCACCGATGCTCTTGGTGGCAACAGGCATAAGCCGCATTTTACCGGAATCATACGTCATCTTTGTTCCCCTCAGAGATTGATATCCGGAATCTTAACTATAGGTTCCTTTTCCTGTTCTTCTATGCTGCCTGCATCGCCTTCAGTAGCTGTTGACTTGACGATGGCATAAGCATAAGTACATACCATGGGCATATCGGAACAATAGATCCTGATCTCGTATACACCCTCTTTGGAAGGCGCGGTATAAACGCCATCTGTGGATACTTCGCCGCTTCCGGGAGCTGTAAGCTCATAGGTTATGCTGCAGGGATCCATATTGTTGAACTGAACACCAAAGTAGTAGTTCTCTCTGGGTCTCATTACAACGGTAGGTGTCTTGGCTGAAATTGACTTGCCGTAGTAATCGGCAGCCTCAAGCTCCTCACCTGAAGGGAATTTAATGGCAACCCATCTGTAGGTGAGCACCAAAAAGTCCACATCCCTCAGAAGCCTTGCCGCAACAACAAAGCTTCCCTTGTCGTTCAGCACTCTTACCGCAGTCTCGGCGTCAGCCAGCTGCTGATTCTGTCTTGAGAACAGCTCGGGATTGCCGTAAACAGTGCTCTTCGCACTTGCTCCCAGAGCCTGATCCTGTGATATATACTCATATCCGATGGATACGTAAACATTTCCTGAGCCAAGGCCGTGGGTGATCTCCCCTGAATATCTGATGTCTCCGGCTCTTGCATCTCTTCCCAGAGGGATCTCCAGAACACCGGTGGCCACATTCTTAAGCTCTGACGGAGGAGCTGCCTCCACAACAGGCATTCTTGATACTTCCGCTCCGGCAGTTTCTGTCTTCGCTGAAATATCCGCATCCTTCACGAAGAACTCAAGATAATCATTCCTGGCACCAACCTGTGAAGGCAGGTCGATGTACTGGTTCTTGGCTACTTCTCTGATATTCTCAATAACGTAAGCACTATCGGTTCTCATAAGGTCCACTTCCGCCAGCTTGATGGCTGAAGGAGTGACTGCGGTCCTCATCTCCAGTGACAGCTTGCCGGTCTCCCTTCTGATAAGAGATGTGGGGCTCTCGTCCGAAAGCCTTACCTTCATGGCAAAGCTGTTCTCTGTATTTATTGCCTTGTCACTTTCAAAGGCTGCTGCCGATCCGCTTCTTAAGATCACATTGGCCTCTATTCCGGCCTGATCCTGTACCGACATCCAGAAGTCTTTTGTATAAACTTCGCCCTCATCAAGCTCTACGTCATCTATGGCTATATCTATCTGCTGTGTACCTTCGGGGGATGTAAAGTTAGGTATATCAAGGGTTCCCTTATATGAAACAGTGGCACTTGCCCCGGTGAGTTTATGGATTTCCAACCGGGCCTTTACATTTCTGCCTTTGCAGACTATGGTGGGCATGGTTATAAAGCCCTCATAGTTCGGGCCTCTGAAAATGCTCTCTTTCTGGAGGAACTCCGACTCGATATCAAAGCCCTCATCAAATTCTTCCGCATCTATAAGGAAGATTTCAAAGCCTTCACTTATGCGGTTATACTCATATTCCTTGTCAGACTCCTTGTGAGAGACCGCGTATACCGAGTGAATGTCTTTTTCTTTATAACGCACGCAGAGTGCTGCCTTATCCGAAGTAAGGTTATCAAAGCCTTCAATGGAGGACAGCTTTTTAACAAGGGAGGAATCGATAATGATCTCCCTTCCGCTTCCGTCGATTACGACACCACTCTCGATCAGGATTGACAGGTCGTCCAGGTTTACAACTCCGCATCCGCAGACAATTCCCGAGCCGTACATAAGGCTGTTAAGGAACCTCACTTTTTCGATGTGATAGCTCTGCTCTGCCTGGAAGTCAGCAGTTGTAAGCATCTTTCCCGGATAATATCTGTTTCTTTCAAATGGATATGCCTGATTACTAGCCATTTCTTTAAGAACCCCCTTAAAAGAATCCAAAGTGCACAAAGCACAACATATAGTGCTCCATATAATATAATATCACGGAAATGTACCCCGCTTTGAAATTTTCATTCATAAAATCGACATTTTATAGGGGTAAAATTATAAATTTTTCATAAACTCAGAGCCGACTCACAGGCCGGCTCTTTTTACAAATTCTTCAATATTTTCTTCCTTACCCTGCACAATAGCGCTTACATCAAGGTCTTTACCGCCTCCGGCAGCATCATATTCCGTTTTAAGAAGCTCCTCAAAGGCTTTAAGAGCTCTCTCCCCCGGGTTATGTGACGACAACAGAAATGTATCTTTATTCAATCTGAAAGCCATGCTGTTTTCCGGCATACAGCTTCTTATTGCTTCTGCAGTATTTTGCGGATCCCCGCCTCTTACGAACACGAAAGAGCCGTTCCTGTAACCTTTATCTTTAAAATGTTTCTTCAGAAAATCAATGAACTGCATATTATACATCTGTGTCTCTTCATCGAGATACCTGTATCTCTTTTGGATAATGAAGAATGTAAGGAAAAGAGATAC
>JAILFT010000022.1 GCA_024697425.1 Butyrivibrio sp.
CTTCGGGATCAGAGAGGCGGTAATGGCAGGCAGGGGCAATCTTCCACACTTCTTCCCGGTGGATTTACGTTACAACTCTCTTGAAGAGCTGAAGAGGATACTTGATTCAAGGACATGCTGGTCTGAAATGTTTGTAACTCCTGAGGAGCCCGCCGAGCTTTTCGCTCTGCAGGAGAATATTGCGGGAGTGTTCGGAGATGTAGATGGTAACGCTAAGATATCCTCATATCAGTGTCCTTTCTGCAGGATGAGGATGTACAAGATGGTATTCCCTGAGGGGAACGACCCTGATATCTATCTTGGAAGAGACTTGAGATATAGATTTAATCCCGCCAGAGTTTTCATGTGTCCGAAAGGACATATGTATGCGGTGGAGAAGGGCCACAGACTTACGGATTATCCCGTGTTTATGGCAAGTCCCGTGGTTGATAAGGACAGCCGGCTGGGACGCGGCCTGTTTGACATGTGGTGGAAGTATTTTGATTCCATTGCGGATATAAATGCCCGCAGGAAGGAATAGGGAAAGAGCCATTGGGTTTTCCTGTGTAATGGTTAGGGGGTATTATTTGAATGATCAACTTTTTTATATCGAGCACATTTAGTGATATGCATCAGGAAAGGGATGTTTTTCAGAAAAATATCCAGGCAAAGGTCAACTACTATGCCAATAAGTACGGAGAAAAGGTTCTGTTTTCAGATCTGAGGTGGGGGATTAATACCGCCGGGATGACTGAAAAAGAGTCCGGGGAGAAAATAATAACCAATTGCGTCACCGAAATCCAGAAATGTGTTCCCTATATGATAGTACTCCTGGGTGACAGATACGGCACCATTATAGATGACTGGATTACAGAGCCTTATATAAAGGGGCATGATTTAGAGTTTGATAAAGGAATCAGTGTTACCGCGCTTGAAATTTTAGCGGGAGATAAGTATATCGGATTAGATAACATCTTATTCTACTTTAGGGAGATAGAAGGTGATTATCCGGAAGAATTCAAAGAAAAGGATCCGGGAGCGCAGGAAAAACTTCGTCTTCTAAAAGAAAAAATATCAAATTCCGGGGCAAAGATTAAAAACTATCGGGTAAGCTGGAACGAAAACACGGGACAGTTTGACGGAATGAACAGCCTTATTGATCTGGTTTCGACAGATATAGAGGCGATCATTAAAACACAAATGAAAGATCCCGATCGTCTGTTGGTTGAGAATATCTCCGCAGACTCATACGTAAGTGATGAGACTTTTAGTACTATACAGGATTTTCTGGAGCGAAACAGAATCGTAGTGCTTAGCGGAGAAGAGCTTTCGGGAAAGACATCTCTTGCAGCTACGCTTGTCATGAAGTTTGAAAACACTGATGGTTACCGGCCTGTTCCGCTGTTCTTCAGAAACCCTGTTGTTAACGGAATCAGCGATGAGGATATCATAACAATCGTAAAAAGAAAACTTGACAGTGTTGATGTCAGGCAAGAAGAAAAGGTTGTAATAATACTGGATGGTATAGATGATATTACACCCCCCAATACGGAAAGGCGAATTATCGAGGGTATTATAGATATTCTGAAAGCATATCCTGCTGATTTTAGCTATATTCTCACTTCGTCGGTTCATGTCAATCCGGACCGGGTATTGTCTATAGATATACAGAACGAATTGAACGAGGATTCTATCGATGCCATTGAACATCTTTTGTTACCGGGAAAAGAGATATCAGAGGATATAAAGGATCTGGTCAAAAATAAGTGTATTGGGAAGTCATTCCTGTATGAGAAGTTACTGATAAGACGTCTTGATATGATGACGAAAGGGGATTTCTCAAGGGCCTCCGAATATGAGAAAGAGTTAAACATTCGGCCTATAGATGCAATAGAAAGGGTTCAAAAGAATATTATTGAAGCACTGCCTGATGATTTATATGGGTTAACCTATAAATTTGTATTAGATTATGCGGGCATGTTTGACAATGATAAAATGCAAACTGCCCTTTGGCTGATAGCAAACTCGTTAGATGGTTTTGATCCTGATACTGTTGTAAAGATCCTTTCTGCAGAAGACATTAGAGAAGAATTACTGGTATTCTTTGTTTCATGTTGCAGAGATGTGCTAAATATATATCCGAATGGCAAGATTGATTTTGCGACGTCTGAACTTAAGTCCTATTTTCAGGTTAAACTTGATGATTACACCGGTGAAATAGAGAAAGAGTACCTGCCTGAAGTACTGAAGGTCATAACTGATGATCCGGATTATAATGGATCGGAGCGTCTGTTCTGGCATTTGAAAGGGCATTTTATCGCTGACAAGGATACACTGGAACAGTTCTTAAACCTGGATACCAATACCTGCGCTAAAATCTTTAAGCTGCTTGATGAGCAGAACCATATCGATGGAGTGACGTCTGAGGAAGAAGTTACTGCTAATTCTACATGGGCATACAGTTTAACTATACTGATGGATAAGTATAGTATGGACAGCAGAACTATAAACACTTTTCTGGATAAAATATGTCAGCTCATGGAAGAAAAATCCGTTTTCAGATATGTGAACTGCGTTACTGTGCTGCAAACAATCTGCTCGATAATAGAGATCAAGATAAAGGATCAGAAGGAAGTAGAAGAGAGCTTTGGGTTTGGATATAAAAACCGTTGGATCTCACTGATGTCTAAAACAATCCTGATCATGCTTGAAGCATATGAGTATCTGGGAATTGATAAGGATAACCTTGAGAAAGAGTTGGGCAAGTATAAAGAAGAAGCATATAGCCATTACAACGATCGCCCGGAGACTCTGATCAACAAGGGTATTGAGCTGGTAAATATGATATCGGCACCCGGAGCAGTAATAGGGGAAAGTGAATATATTGAACTGACCAAAGTGTCAGATGATATATATCAAAGAATTGAAGAGATTTCGATAAATCCTGCTTCTGATGCAGTCCGTGCAGCGGCACATGTTATTAATACTACCGGTGATGTGGCAACAAGCAGCGGGCGCTTCGAAGACGCTCTGAATTATTACGCAAAGACCTTTGAATTCTATAAAAGGATCCTGAAAAGCGGGGATGATTCCTGGCTGTTGATATTGGATATAGGATTTCTGTATTATAAGATTTCTTTATGCATGCAGAAGCTTGATCATGGTAAATCATGTGTACGGAATAATTTTCTGAATGCAAAAAGATGGTTGGAACTTGCGTATGAACAATGTGATGATAATAGCTATGCAGAAGCAATCGTCACTATTTTGGGACAAATTTCAGAATACCTGGGTGAATAATTAACTAGGGGGATTTTGCATAATGGAGTTTAAACTTCAGTCAGAATATAAGCCGACCGGTGATCAGCCGCAGGCCATAGCCAAACTTGTAGAAGGTTTCAAGCAGGGAAATCAGTTTGAGACCTTGCTTGGCGTAACCGGATCCGGTAAGACTTTTACGATGGCGAATGTCATCGCCGCTCTGAACAAGCCTACCCTGATCATCAGTCATAACAAGACTCTGGCCGGTCAGCTTTACAGCGAAATGAAGGAATTCTTCCCGAACAATGCCGTAGAATACTTTGTTTCATATTACGATTACTACCAGCCTGAGGCCTATGTGCCCCAGACTGATACTTACATCGCCAAGGATTCGTCCATAAACGATGAGATTGATAAACTCCGGCTTTCAGCCACAGCCTCTTTGGCGGAGCGCAATGATGTCATTGTTGTGGCTTCGGTTTCCTGCATTTACGGCCTTGGCAGCCCTGATGAGTTCAAGGGGATGTCCATATCACTTCGCCCCGGAATGGAGAAGGACAGGGATCAGCTGATCCAGGAGCTGGTGGCTATCCAGTACGACAGAAATGATATGGAGCTGGGCAGATGTAACTTCAGGGTACGCGGTGACACGGTGGAGGTGTTCCCTGCCAATGCCGATGACTACCTTATAAGGGTGGAATTCTTCGGAGATGAGATAGACAGGATAACCCAGATAGAGCCTGTTACGGCCAAAGTTCGCTCTGAACTTAGCCATGTGATGATATACCCGGCTTCCCACTATGT
>JAILFT010000035.1 GCA_024697425.1 Butyrivibrio sp.
AGCCAGCTCTGTGAAGTCCTCTATCCCAACGACAATCACATCGCGGGAAAAGAGCTGAGACTCAAGCAGCAGTATTTCTTTATCTCTGCTTCTGTTCAGACCGCCATCAAGAGATATCTCAAAAAACATGATGACATCAGAAAGTTCTACGAGAAGGCTGTATTCCAGCTCAACGACACTCACCCCACAGTGGCTGTTGCAGAGCTTATGCGCATTCTCATGGATGAATATTACCTTACCTGGGACGAGGCATGGGATGTAACAACCAAGACCTGCTGCTACACCAACCACACCATCATGGCCGAAGCCCTTGAGAAGTGGCCGGTAGATCTTTTCCAGAGACTGCTTCCCAGAATTTATCAGATCGTAGATGAGATCAACAGAAGATTTGTGGATCAGATCATGCGCCAGTACACAGGTTCCGCAGGAATCGATGTTCAGGCTAAGATCAGGAGCATGGCTATCCTCTATGACAACCAGGTTAAGATGGCACATCTTGCCATCGTTGGCGGTCACTCCGTAAACGGCGTTGCAAGACTTCACACCGAGATCCTGGAAAAGAGAGAGCTTAAGGACTTCTACGAGATGATGCCCGAGAAGTTCAACAATAAGACCAACGGAATAACCCAGAGAAGATTCCTTATGCATGCCAATCCGCTTCTGGCCGACTGGGTTACAGAGAAGATCGGAGACGGCTGGATCACTGACCTCTCCGAGATGAGCAAGCTCAAACAGTTTGTGGATGACAAGAAGGCTCAGGCCGAGTTCATGGAGATCAAGCTCAAGAACAAGAAGCGTCTGGCAGCCTACATCAAGGAACACAACGGCGTTGAAGTTGATCCCAAGTCCATTTTTGATGTACAGGTAAAGAGGCTTCACGAGTACAAGAGACAGCTTCTTAACATACTTCAGGTTATCCATAAGTACAACGAGATCAAGACTCATCCGGACAATGACTTCTATCCCAAGACCTATATCTTCGGAGCCAAGGCAGCAGCCGGATATCTTACCGCGAAGCTTACCATCAAGCTCATTAACTCTGTGGCTGATGTGGTTAACAACGATCCCGACATCAATGGCAAGCTCAAGGTTGTATTTATCGAGGATTATAAGGTTTCAAACGCAGAGCTGATCTTTGCGGCAGCTGATATCTCAGAACAGATCTCAACAGCAAGTAAAGAGGCTTCCGGAACCGGAAACATGAAGATGATGCTCAACGGTGCGGTTACACTGGGAACACTGGACGGTGCCAACGTGGAGATCGTCAATGAGGTTGGCGAGGAGAACGCATTTATCTTCGGTCTTACCTCTCAGGAGGTTATGGACTTCGAGAAACACGGCGGCTACAATCCCATGGATATCTACAACAGCAATCCTAACGTTAAGACCGTTCTTGATAAACTGGTGGACGGAACCTTCTCTCAGGACAGAGAGCTGTTCAGACCGCTTTATAACTGCCTTCTTAACACAATAAATTCCAACAAGGCAGACCAGTACTTTATTCTTAAGGATTTCGAGGCCTATCTTGAGGCTCAGAGAAAGATTTCAGACGCCTACGCCGACAAGAAGCGCTGGGCAAAGATGTCTATGATGAACACCGCATGCTGCGGCAAGTTCTCATCAGACAGAACCATCCAGGAATACGTGGATGAAGTATGGCATTTGGATAAGCTTGAGCTTTAATTGGGGTCGTTGGACTCTAAGTGACGCTCCTCGATGAGCTTTTCCACCTGTTTTAAATGCTCTTTATTACCGGCATTAGTATCGCTCTTGGGCAGAGTTTTTCTGTATCCCGAGGGCGATATTTTTTTCTCCTGACGAAAGGCCTTGGAGAAAACAAGAGGGTCCGAGTAGCCGCAGGAGATGGCTATGGACTCTATGGGAAGCTGAGTGAGCTGCAAAAGCTCCGTGGCCTTGGCAATACGGTAGCTTGTCAGATACTGCTGCGGAGAGATGCCAAGGGTTTTCTGGAAAAGAGTATAGAGATAGCTCCTGTTGATGCAGACGTAATTTGCAATGTCTGTGACCTTGATGGGATTGCAGTAGTTGCTGCGGATATAGGCCTGTGCTCTGTTTACGTAGTCGTTGGCACTGCCGCTGTCGCTTCTTTGGGATACGCTGATACCGGAAGCAATTACTGACAAAAACATGGAAAGAAGGCCGTTCCTTCTAAGAACGTCCTCTACACTGAAGGTATTGTGGTCCATCATATCCTTGATAAGGTCATAGATGGTCTGCTGTGCATCGCTTTTGAACACAGGCTGAATCAGGGACAGGCCAAGCTGTGAAACGATGGCCTCAGCTCTTTTGCCGCCGAATCCAACCCAGGCGTAGGTCCAGGGATCCGCATCATCAGCCACGTAGTAGGCCAGTTCGTCGGGAACGATAAGGAAGCCGTAGCCTTCCCGCAGAGGGTAGGTTTTGCCTCCTATGTTAAAAGAGCCTTTGCCGCTTAAAACATAGTGGATCATGAAATGAGGCTTTAAGGCAGGTCCGAAGCTGTGGCCCGGCAGAGTCTGGGAGAGTCCGCAGCAGTACACATAAAGATCGTCGGATTCCTCAGTATTAAACAGCAGTTTGTAGGCTTTTTCCATGGATGAACCTCTTTAAGATACGTCTTTTTGATACAAAAGTATTGTAATATGCCGCTAACAGGGATTTCAAGTGCAATCATTCGCGGTTTTAGCGGCTTAGGATAATTGTTTTTTCGCCATTTTTACTGTAAAATGTAAGTTGCATTTTGTATAATGTACAAAATGTGAAAGGAACAGATCAAATTGGCTAACGACAGAGATGAATTTATAAAAGCCGGGAAAGAGATATTAGACAGCGTAACCATCGCCATTGACAAGAACGATTACAGTCATCTTGGCGCGGATATCTCCAAGGTTATAAAGTCAGTTTCCGTGGCACCAAGAACCACCTACTCCAGCGCAAGACAGGCGCAGACAATGAACGGGACCGCAAGGCAGGTTGGAAGGCCCAAGCCCGTGTTCATTCCGTTCCTTCAGAAGAAAGTCAGCAGATATCTGGGAGTACCGGAGATGTTCTTCGGAGGAGCAATGGGAGTGTTTTTTATTATGGCTCTTTTGGGCGCTCTGGTGAGCGGCTCGGTTGCAGGAGCCATAGCGATGGGCGTGGTTTCAGCCCTTTGCGCAGCGGCTTTTTTCAATGGACTCAGGAAATACAGGCTTTCAAGTAAGTATTATCAGTACGGCAATATCCTCAAGGAAGCGCAGTACTTCTCCATCTCGGATCTTGCGAAGGTTGTTCTCAAGAGCGACAAGGAAGTTCTCAAGGATATCAAGGACATGATGAAGCGCGGATTTCTGCCAAGGGCAAGACTTGACCGCACAGAGACCACCTGTATGATCACTGATGAAGCTTATCGGATGTACGAAGGTGCTGAGAACGACAGGATTGCCAGGGAGAACCGCGAGAGAGAAGCTGCTCAGTTGACCAGGGAGGCCGACAAGGCCAAACAGGCAGCATATGCCCAGTATCCCCAGAAGGTCAGAGACATACTGGCGGAGGGCGACGAGTACGTTACCTACGTAAGACAGGTCAATGACATCATCCCCGATACGGAGGAGATGTCCAATAAGCTTTACAGACTTGAAGAGATCATGAATAAGATCTTTATGCAGGTCAAAAGAGATCCCTCCAGCGCGGACGATCTTCACAAGCTTATGACTTATTATCTTCCCACTACCAAGAAGCTTCTTGGAGCGTATGTGGAACTGGACAGACAGCCTGAGGTTGGAGACAACATTACCAAGACCAAGGATCAGATCGATGCAGCCATGGATACCATTAACAGCGCATTTGAGAACCTCCTTGACAGTCTTTTCCAGGATATGGCCTGGGATATATCATCGGACATCTCGGTAATGAAGACCATGATGGCACAGGACGGACTTACACAAGAGGGACAGGGTTTTGCCTCGGCAGCTGCAGCAGCGGCTACTCAGACACAGCCTAAATAATAGAAATGATACAGGAGGACGTTATGGGAGTAGATTTAGAATTCGGTGCAGCCCCCGCAGCACCCACACTCAGCTTTGGAGCAGAAGCAGCACAGGCAGAGGCACAGCCTCAGGCAGCACCTGAAGCAGCCAAGGACAACGGCAATCTTGCCATGGAAGCACAGCTTACAGAGGAAGAACTCAAGCAGGTTGATGAGTTCAGCAAGCAGATCGATATTGCGAACTCAGCCGGAGTTATGAACTACGGTGTAGGCACACAGAAGAAGCTTGCCGATTTCTCAGAGAAGGCTATTGAGAACGTCAGAACCAAGGATATGGGCGAAGTTGGTGACATGATCACAGACCTTGTTACCCAGCTCAAGAGCTTTGAGATAGATGAGGACGACAAGGGATTGAAGGCTCTTTTCAAGAAGAGTGCCAACAGACTTGAGGCCCTTAAGGTTAAGTACAGCAAGGCTGAAACCAATGTACAGACCATCAGCAACGAGCTGGAGAAGCACCAGGTTACACTGCTTAAGGACGTTGAACTTCTGGACAAGATGTACGAGCTGAACCTTAACTACTTCAAGGAGCTGACAATGTACATCCTTGCCGGTAAGAAGAGACTTGAGCAGGAGCGTGCAACAACACTGGTTGAACTTCAGAAGAAGGCTGAGGCATCAGGACTTCCCGAGGATGCAGAGGCAGCCAAGGATTTTGCCAACAAGTGTGACAGATTTGAGAAGAAGATCTATGACCTTGAGCTTACAAGAACCATCGCTATGCAGACAGGTCCTCAGATCCGTATGGTACAGAGCTCTGATACAGTAATGGCTGAGAAGATCCAGTCAACCATCGTTAACACGATTCCTCTTTGGAAGAACCAGATGGTTATCGCCATGGGTATTGAGCACGCCACACAGGCAGCAAAGGCTGAGCGTGAGGTCAACGATATGACCAACAAGCTCCTTCGCAAGAACGCGGATGCTCTTAAGGTTGCTACCATCGAGAGCGCTAAAGAGGCTGAGAGAGGAATTGTTGATATCGAGACTTTGAAGCACACCAATGAGTCCCTTATCACAACTCTTGACGAAGTTCTTAAGATCCAGACAGAAGGTAAGCAGAAGCGCCGTGAGGCAGAGGCTGAGCTTGCTCAGATCGAGAACCAGCTCAGAGATAAGCTCATTGAAGCTGCCAAGAACTGATTTTGGAATAATTTAACATTTTGACAGGTTATATAAACAAAGAGGCATGGAAAATCCGTGCCTCTTTTATTATGATTATTACACAAGATAACACGTTTTGTTTTTTATATCAGGAGGGTTATATGATAGATCAGGAGATGAAGAAGGCGGTTTTAGAGAACTTCGAGAAGGCATTCGGCAAAAGAGACGGCGTAAAAGCCTATTTTGCACCGGGCAGAGTTAATCTCATCGGAGAACATACAGACTATAACGGAGGACACGTTTTCCCCTGTGCCCTTACCATCGGAACCTACGGAGCAGCAGCTAAAAGAGATGACAACAAGCTTCGTTTCTATTCTGTGAACCAGAACAGAGTGGGAGTCATTGAGAGCTCACTGGATGACTTAAAGCCCAGCGATAAGGCAGGCTGGACCAACTATCCCAAGGGAGTCATCTGGGCATTTGCCAAGAGAGGCATGAATCTGGACAAGGGATTTGATATGGTGATCTACGGCAACATTCCCAACGGTTCAGGTCTTTCATCATCTGCGTCTCTTGAGGTACTTACAGGATTTATATTAAGAGACCTCTACGGTTTCGATACAAGCAACCAGGACCTTGCTCTTATCGGACAGTATTCCGAGAACAATTTCAACGGTTGCAACTGCGGTATCATGGACCAGTTTGCGGTTGCCATGGGCAAAGAGAATAATGCCATTTTCCTGGACACTGCAGATCTTTCTTATGAATATGCACCTATTAAGCTTGAGGGTGCCAAGATCATAATCACAAATACCAACAAGAAGCACAAACTTACGGATTCTCAGTACAACGCAAGGCGCAGCATGTGCGAGGCTGCTCTTGCAATCCTTCAGAAGACCACTGACATCAAGGGGCTTGGAGATCTTTCCATCGAGGAGTTTGAGAAGATCAAGGGCCAGCTCACAGACCCTGACATGCAGAAAAAGGCTAAGCACGCCGTTTACGAAAACCAGAGGACCATCGAAGCGGTTAAGGCTCTTAAGGACGGTGACCTTGAGCACTTTGGCAAGCTTATGAGACAGTCCCACGAGTCTCTTCGTGACGACTATGATGTTACCGGAATAGAGCTTGATACTCTTGCTGAGGAGGCCTGGAAGATCCCCGGTGTTATCGGTTCAAGAATGACCGGCGGCGGATTCGGCGGCTGCACAGTTTCAATCGTGAAGGATGAGGCCATTGAGAACTTCAAGAAGACCGTTGGTGAGAACTACAGGAAGAAAATCGGCTACGACGCTACATTCTACACAGTTGAGATTGGCGGCGGCCCGGAAGTGCTATGATAGGAGAACAGATATGAACGCAATCAACAAACTTGCAGCCTACGGCCTCAGTACCGGTCTTATTGAGAAAGAGGACATAATCTACACCGTTAACTCTCTTCTTATTCAGCTTGGACTTGATGCTGCTGAGTATGAGGCTGAGGATATTGAGAAGCTGGCGAAAGAGGTGCCTTCCGGAGAAAAAGAGCTGGCATCTTACCTTGAGGCTGTTTTAAAAGAGCTTAATGACTATGCTGCAGCAAATGGTCTTATCGAGAACGACAGCGTAGTATACAGAGATCTTTTTGATACAAAGCTTATGGGAACCATGGTGGCTCGTCCCAGCGAGGTTATAGGGAAATTTAAGGAAGAGTATGCCAAGAGCCCTGAAGCAGCCACAGATTTTTATTATAATTTTTCCAAGAACACAGATTATATAAGGCGCTACAGGATCGCCAGAGATATGAAGTGGATCGCTCCCACAGAGTATGGTGACCTTGATATCACCATCAACTTATCAAAGCCGGAGAAAGATCCCAAGGCGATTGCAGCGGCAAGAAATGCAAAGCAGAGCGGATACCCCAAGTGCCAGCTTTGTTGGGAGAATGAGGGATATTCAGGAAGAGTAGATCATCCCGCAAGGGAGAATCACAGGATCATTCCTGTTACCATTCAGGATTCCAAGTGGGGATTCCAGTATTCACCTTATGTTTATTACAATGAGCACTGCATCGTGTTTAACTCCAGGCATATCCCCATGAAGATAGAGCACGGAACTTTCTGCAAGCTCTTTGACTTTGTTAAGCAGTTCCCTCACTACTTTGTGGGATCAAATGCGGATCTTCCCATTGTGGGCGGCTCAATCTTAAGCCACGACCACTTCCAGGGCGGACATTACACCTTTGCCATGGCTAAAGCCCCGGTGGAGAGAACCTTTACCGTTAAGGGATTCGAAGATGTTGCCAGCGGCATAGTAAAATGGCCCATGTCTGTAATAAGACTCTCAGCTCCCGACTATAACAGGATCATTGCCTTTGCTGATGTTATCCTTGAGAAGTGGAGAGGCTACACCGACGAAGCTGCTTTCATTTTTGCAGAAACTGATGGAACACCTCACAACACCATTACTCCCATTGCAAGAAAGCGGGGAGACAACTACGAGCTGGATCTGGTCCTTCGAAACAATATCACCACCGATGAGCATCCTCTTGGGGTATATCACCCTCACGCAGAGCTTCATCACATCAAGAAGGAGAACATCGGCCTTATCGAGGTTATGGGGCTGGCTGTTCTTCCTGCAAGACTTAAGGATGAGATGGCGCAGCTTAAGGAGGCTATTCTTGAAGGCAGGGATCTAAGAGCGGATGAAGTTCTTGAGAAGCACGCAGACTGGGTTGACGCCTTCAGCAGAAAGTATGACAGCATCAACAAAGACAATATTGATGAGATAGTTCAGAATGAGATCGGAGAAGTGTTTATGCACGTTCTAGAGGATGCCGGTGTTTATAAGCGCACCCCCGAGGGACAGGCAGCCTTTGACAGATTTGTTCAGACACTTTGATAACAATAAAGCCGGAAAGCAGCTGCTTTCCGGCTTGTGATATTCACTGGGATTCTTCCCGGGGCTCCGGCTCTAAGATCTTCAGAATGGTTGACTTACTAAGGGCATTCAGGTTTTTGGCTATTGGAATGAGTCCGTCGATCTTCTTCTTGATCTCATCTTCGTTGTAGCCGAGCTTTGTGCGGTAGAGATCTGCCAGAACTCTGTAGGTGGCAGTGATGTCGGAGCGGGTTCTGGCGGCAAATTCCAGGACCTTGGCTGCATCTTCGTAGCGGCCTCTGTCATAAAGCGCCTGGCCCCATTTCTGAAGTCCGCACACAAGGGCAGTGTAGTTCTGATCATACTGGGACAGGACTGTGATATTGGCTGTTCCGTATTCCAGTTTAAGGTCGGTGTTGGATATTCCGGTGAGATTCACTATCTTCTCGTCCTTAAGGGCGAGAACCTCATTCTCGCAGCCCTGCAGATATTCATCATCTTCTGCGGTTTCAAAAGGTAAAAGGTCTGTGGGAATGTGGATATATTCCAGAGAGTCGAGGCTCTTTTTCCTGACATTGTTGGCCTCAAGCTCTTTTTGCCAGAAGGATTCCTCCCTTTCTTCGGTCTTCCTGGAGACCCGGCGACTGCTGATATTGAACAGTATTGCTATCAGTATGAAGGTTGCTAAAAAGGGGAATATCATCTATAATATCCTTTCAGAAAATCGTGGATTATTATTTACATAATAGCACAGAGGAAGCATTATGAAAAAATTTTTTGTGGGACTGGTGCTGGTCCTTTCCATGGCGGTTATTGCCCCGGGAACAAAGGTTATGGCATCGGATTCAAGACAGATTGCCAAGGGTGTTTTTATCGGCCCTGTAGACGTTTCCGGCATGGGAGTGACTGAAGCGGAAGATGCGGTTACTGCTTATGTCAATGAGATTGAGCAACAGACCATTGTGCTGTCGGCCGGACCTGACAAGCAGATGGAGATAACAGGTCTTGATCTTGGCCTTTACTGGAGCAACACCGGAGTGGTTGAAGAGGCATATGCTCTCGGCCACGAAGGAAACATCATCAAGAGATACAAGGAGCTCAAGGATCTTGAGCGCAACAATCACACCTTTGATCTGGTGTACGGATATGACGAGGCGGCCATTGCCGGATACGTGGCGAAATGTGCTGACTCTTTTGACCAGGAGACTATAAACTGCAGCCTTACAAAGACTGCTGACGGATTTCAGGTAACCGAAGGCCAGACAGGATATCTTGTGGATCAGGCTCAGTCGGTGAATATCATTAAGAGCTATTTGAGCGAGGGCCTGGGAGGCGGAGACAATATCGTTGATCTGTCGGTAAAGGCTGACCCGCCCAAGGGAAGCGCTGAGGAACTTTCCAGAGTAAGGGACGTTCTTGGCACCTATACCACCAGCTATAAGACTTCCGGTGCGGCCAGAAGTGCGAATGTGGCCAACGGATGCTCACTTATAAATGGAGCAACCATTTATCCCGGAGAGGAGTTTTCTGTACTTGATACCATAACTCCTTTCACTGAGGCCAACGGCTATTTCCCTGCGGGATCCTATCTGAATGGCCTGGTTGTTGAGAGCGTCGGCGGCGGAATCTGTCAGGTTTCCACAACCCTCTATAACGCAGTTCTTCTTGCAGAGCTGGAGGTTACCGAGAGGCACAACCACTCAATGATCGTTACTTATGTGGAGCCCTCGGCTGATGCGGCTATTGCGGAGTCCGGAGGCAAGAACTTCAAGTTTGTAAATAACCTTGAGTCACCTATATATATTGAAGGGTATACAACCCCTGACAAGCACATTACCTTTACTGTCTATGGCGTGGAGACAAGGCCGGCAGGCAGAAAGATTTCCTTTGAGAGCAAGGTACTTGAGACCACACCAGCTTCTGCAGATCAGTTCGTTACAGACCCTTCACAGGGGATCGGATACGTGGGTGTTCAGTCCGCGCACCTTGGATACAAGGCACAGCTTTGGAAGACTGTGACTGAGAACGGTCAGAGCACCACTGAACAGGTCAACAGCAGTACTTACAAGATGGTTCCCAAGATTGTTACCGTGGGAACAGCCGGAGCAGATCCTACAGCCATTGCACAGCTTCAGACAGCGATAGCAACAGGGGACGTGGCCACGGTTAAGTCAGTGGCAGGTGCTCTTGGAGCAGCAAGAGCGGCAGCGGGAACCGAGGGCGCCGAGGCAGCAGGTCAGGCGGTGAATGATGCGGTTAACGCGGCCAACGCCCAGCTTCAGCAGCAACAGCAGCCTGCACCTGTCGAAGAGGGCGGCGATGCGGAGGCCATAACCACAGGCTGATGCCGGAATGTGGAGAGCCTATGAGAATTGGCAAGATTACGGAGAACGCTCTTAAGCGCTCCGTGTTAAAGCAGATAAAAACTGAATTTAAGAATGTTAAAAGCGCAGCTGTAGGGTCAGACTGCGCTTTTTCTGAAAAAATGGAGGTGTTTTCAGCCACTGCGCCGTTGGCGCTTGGCATAGGCGGAACAGACCTCGGATACTACAGCGTTGTAAATGCCTGTAACGGACTCTTTTCCCAGGGGATACAGATTGATCATGTGACAGTGGCTGTGCTTCTTCCGGAGGATACAGAGGAGCCTCTGCTTAAGGAGATTGTGAAGGGGGCCATCGAGGGAGCTAAGGCATCCGGGACAGTCTACGCCGGAGGCCACACAGAGGTCACTGCTGCGGTAAGAAGACCTGTCGTCACCGCAACAGCTGTGGGATATGCGGCGGAAGGCGAATCCCTCGCGGATAAGAAAGTTTCTGCGGGAATGGACCTGGTGGTCGTTGGCCACATTGCCCTTGAGGGCAGCGCGATGCTGGCAAGGGAGAGAAAGGATGAGCTTTCAAAGCGGTATCCTGTGCCTTTTATTGAGGAAGCGGAGAACTTCCGGAACTGTATAAGCATTAAAGATGCAGCGGGGGCGGCGATAGAAAAAGGAGCCTCGGCGATACACGACTGTTCCTTTGGAGGAATATTTGCTTCTTTATGGGAGATGGCTGAACGAGCGGGATGCGGGATGCATGTAGATTTAAAGAGCATCCCGATAAAGCAGCAGACAATTGAGGTCTGCGAGTTTTTTGAGGTTAACCCGTATTTTCTTGCGTCACAGGGAGCTCTTTTATGCGCTGCTGATGACGGAGAAGCGCTGGTGCAGGCCCTTACGGAATGCGGTATTGGCGCAAGGGTGATAGGACAGCTCCAAAAGGGAAATGACAGACTTATCATTAACGGCGATGAGAGCAGATTTCTGGAGCGGCCCCAGGCTGACGAGGTGCTGAGAATTCTTGGGTAACCTGTGCAATATTGTGATATCATAGATATAATATGTCGAATTAAAGCGATAAATAGAAGGGGAGAACCTGTATGAGTACAAGACAAGAGATACTTAATATTATCGAAAAGAACAGCCGCATTGATGTTCGCGAGCTCAGCGTCCTTCTTGGGGCGGAGGAGATAGTTGTGGCCAATGAGCTTAAGGCCATGGAAGAAGAGGGAATAATCTGCGGTTACCATACAATGATTGACTGGTCCAAGACCGACATAGAGAAGGTTAACGCTCTTATTGAAGTGAAGGTTACTCCTCAGAGGGGCCTTGGATTTGACAGCATCGCTGAGAGGATCTACAAGTATCCGGAGGTTACCAGCGTATATCTTATGAGCGGAGGCTTTGATCTTATGGTAATTCTTGAGGGGAAGACCCTGCAGGAGGTTGCCGGTTTTGTAAGCAACAAGCTTTCCACTCTGGACACCGTGCTTTCAACAGCTACACATTTCATCCTGAAAAAGTACAAGGATCACGGCACTATTCTGGCTAAGAAGTATGAAGATACAAGGGAGATAATCACACCATGAGAAATCCGATCGGCAAAAAAGTAGTGGATATCAAGCCTTCGGGGATCAGAAAGTTCTTTGACATCGTTCAGGAGACGGAAGGAGCCATCTCACTGGGTGTGGGCGAGCCGGATTTTGACACTCCCTGGCACATAAGAGATGAGGGCATCTATTCACTGGAAAAGGGCAGAACTTTCTACACCTCCAACTCCGGTCTTAAGGAGCTGAGGCAGGAAGTATCAAACTACATTAACAGAACACAGGGGGTCACCTATGACCCGATAAAAGAGATATTTATAACCGTGGGCGGATCCGAGGCAATTGACCTTGCTCTTCGCGCCATGGTAGATGAGGGAGACGAGGTTCTGATCCCTCAGCCAAGCTATGTTTCTTACGAGCCCTGCGCCATTCTTGCAGACGCAGTGCCTGTTATTATCGAGCTCAAAGAGGAGAATCAGTTCAGGCTTACGGCGCAGGAGGTCCTTGATAAGGTAACGGACAAGACCAAGATCCTGGTGCTGCCCTTCCCCAACAACCCCACAGGAGCTGTAATGGAGAAGGAGGACCTGGAGGCCATAGCCAAAGTGGTCATTGAGAAGGACCTCTATGTCATCTCCGATGAGATCTACAGTGAGCTCACCTACAGCGGCAAGCACGTATCCATAGTATCTCTGCCCGGAATGAAGGAGAGGACGATACTTATCAACGGTTTCTCCAAGGCCTATGCCATGACCGGATGGAGACTGGGCTACGCCTGCGGTCCTAAGGAGATCATGGAACAGATGGTAAAGATTCATCAGTTTGCCATCATGTGTGCTCCCACCACCAGTCAGTATGCGGCTGTTGAGGCACTTAAGAACGGCGACGACGATGTGGCCATGATGAGGGAGCAGTACAACCACCGCAGAAGGTATCTTCTGAATGAGTTCAAGCGCATCGGACTTACCTGCTTTGAGCCCTTCGGTGCCTTTTACGTGTTCCCCAGCATCAAGCAGTTCGGAATGAGCAGCGACGAGTTCTGTACAAGGCTTCTTAAGGAAGAGAAGCTTGCTGTGGTTCCGGGAAATGCCTTCGGTGACTGCGGAGAGGGATATATCCGTATTTCCTACGCCTATTCTCTGGAGAACCTCAAGGCGGCTATGGAGCGTCTGGAAAGGTTTATCGAGAGGCTGAAGTAACATATAGATAAATCTAAAGAGATTTTGAAGAGCATCAAATTATTGGCATAATAACCAATGATTGATGCTCTCTTTTTGTGATAAACCCTCAGAAATATGCACAAAGAAAAGAGATGTTTTTGTTCATTCATACAAATATCTAAAATAGTTCATCTAAAACTAAAATATTCATTGACACTCAACTTTCGTGGCAATAAAATTTATTTATGATATCGATAGACTGAGGGAAAGTGTTATGAGCGGAATGGAAAATATCAGATATAACGAGCCTTGGATTACCCAAAGGGCGGATCCTTATGTGTACAGACATACCGACGGAACTTATTATTTCACAGCTTCCGTCCCGGCCTATAACGGCATTTGCCTAAGGAAGGCCGACAGTCTTTATGGGCTTAAGGATGCACCCGAGACGGAAGTCTGGCACAAGCATGAGAGCGGACCTATGAGCATTCACATTTGGGCACCGGAACTCCACTATCTTGACGGGGCATGGTACATCTACTATGCCGGGGGCGACAGGGACGCCATCTGGGATATAAGGCCCTATGTGCTTGAGTGCAGGGATGAGGACCCGATCACCGGAACCTGGAAGGAACTTGGCAAAATGCAGAGAGCTGATGATGACGAATTCTCTTTTGAAGCCTTTTCACTGGATGGGACGGTTTTTGAGAATAAGGGTCAGCGATACTACGTCTGGGCAGAGAAGGTAGGCGTCGGCAAGCAGATCAGTAACCTCTATATCGCCAGGATGGAGAAACCCTGGAAGCTGGCAACGGTGCAGGTTATGCTTACAACTCCGGACTATGACTGGGAGAGAGTGGGCTTTTGGGTAAATGAAGGCCCTGCTGTTATCAAACACGATGGCAGGCTTTTCCTTACCTACTCAGCAAGTGAGACCGGAAAGGCTTACTGCATGGGCATGCTGACAGCTGATGAAGACAGTGATCTTCTTGATCCCAGGTCCTGGACCAAGGAGCGTTATCCGGTTCTTAAGAGCGATGAGACCAGAGAGATCTTCGGACCAGGACACAACAGCTTTACCGTTGATGAAGATGGGAATGATATCTGCGTCTATCATGCAAGGGGCGAGGAGAATATTGAAGGAGACCCTCTTTACAATCCGGGCAGACACGCAAGGCTTATGCCTGTAAGATGGGATTCGCAGGGCCGACCTGTCTTTTCCTATGAATGATCAGTAAGGGGTTAAGGAGTATTTCATGCAAAAGAGATTACAAGGGGTAACAGCGCTTTTAATTGCCCTGGGGCTTACAATTTGTGGTTGTGGAACAGATGCTGCTGGCGGAGCTGGTCAGGGAGCCGCGGTATCGGCGCTTCCAAAGGAGGTTTCGGTGGAAGAGATTGCGGTTGGATCGGTAAATTCAGGAGGATCACTTCACGATCCCCAGATAATAGTTGGAGACGACGGCACTTATTACTGCTACGGAACCCATATGACTGCGGCAACTTCGCAGGACCTCGTAAAATGGACGACCTGGGGGGACGGAGTCAACAGCTCAAATAAGATTTTTGACAACCTGCTGACAGACCCCTTCGATGCCTTTTCCTTTGTTGGGAAGAATGAGCAGAACGGTTACTCCGTATGGGCGCCCAGCGTAATTTACAACAAGAAGACAGGCAAGTACATGATGTACTTCTGTACTACGTCTTCATATATCAAGTCAAACATCTGTCTTGCTACATCGGACAATATAGGCGGACCTTTTCACTACGAGAAGACCATCATATATTCGGGATTTACCAAGTCGGACTTAGACCTC
>JAILFT010000055.1 GCA_024697425.1 Butyrivibrio sp.
ATTTTTATATTTCACTTGTGAAAGTGTAGCAAATTTAATATAGTAGATTATAGGGGATTTAAGTTAGATTTTCTTTATGAGGAGTGATATGTCAAAGAATACTGTAGTCATTGCTTTGGCCGGAAAGGGCGGAGTTGGTAAGACTTCACTTTCCGCTGCTTTTGTACGACTCCTTACGGAAAAGAGGCCTGACGCCAAGATCCTTGCTATAGATGCGGATCCGGCGGTAGGTCTTTCTGTTGCGTTAGGGGTTGATGTAGGAGAAACCTTAGACCAGATAAGGAAGAGAGTTGCTGAGGATGTTACCGGCAAACTCAAGGACACTCAGGACATTCTTGCTGAGGCCAAGTTCAGGCTCTATGAGGCCATGGAAGAGAAGAGAGGCTTTGCTTTCCTGGCAATCGGACGCCCGGAGGCAGCAGGATGCTATTGCGCCATCAATACTTATCTGAAGCAGGTTATCGAGATGCTTGTAGACGACTTCGATTACGTTGTTATCGACGGAGAAGCCGGAATTGAGCAGATCAACAGAAGAGTTCTTGAGAAGGTCACACATCTTGTATGTGTTTCGGACCAGAGTCAGAAGGGGCTTCGAATCATTGAGACCATCCGCCAGGTGGCAGATGAGCTGGTGATGTATGAAGAGGCCGGTCTTGTTGTTAACAGGGCACCGCTTCCCGAGAGGGTAACCCAGGAGGAGATCGGAGGCGTTCGCGTTGTTTCCGTTATTCCCCAGGATGATGCCATGACCGAGAACGATATTGAAGGGAAGAATGTCTTTGAACTTCCCGAAGATTCAGGAATCTTAAAGGGCGCGAGGACAGCCCTTGAAAATTTAAAAATACTATAAAAAGCTATGGAAAGGAGGTAGCCGTGCAGGATTTAAAACATCTAATCACCTTTGAAAAGCTTTTGGATGAAGCCGCCAATGACCTGGTTAAAGAGGCTCAGGCGGAAGGCAAGTATGCCATCGGATATACATGCTACCACATGCCGGAAGTACTGCTTAACGTAGACAACTGTTTTTCAACCCGCATGCGCGCACCGCGAACAGGTTCAATAGACATTGCGACCTATTACATGTCCAATTACACCTGTGAATTTGCCAGAGCACTTCTGGAGAGAGGAATTGAGGGAGGATACGGTTATCTGGACGGAGTTGCCGGCGTGGATGCATGCTCAGCCATGAACCGCTGCTACGAGCACCTTGAGGTACTCAACTGCAACAACAAACCGCATTTCTTCGTTACTCACACTGACGTTCCCTACAAGGTAGAGAGCTACAACGTGGATCAGGTAGCAACTCAGATGAGGCTGCGTCTTTTGGATGTGATGCATGAGAAACTGGGAACCGATGTTTCTGATGAATCAATCCGCAAGGCTGTGGAGGAGCACAACAAGCTCTGCCGCGTTATCACAGAGATCGGAAATTTAAGGAAGATGGACAATCCCCCCATCACCGGATATGAGTTCCATGTGATCTGCCTTGTAAGTTATACCTGCCCTACATCCAAGATTCTTCCTCTGCTTGAGGAGACTCTTGAAGAGATCAAAAAGAGAAAGGTTGATCCCAAGCCCTGGTTCAGAGCAAGGGTTGCCGTTGTGGGTTCGGAGATAGACGACCTGAACTTCACAAGACTTCTTGAGGAGTCAGGCGCCATGGTAGTAGCCGACAGGTACTGCTATGGTTCTTTCCCCGGAAGAGAAGAGATTGTGCTTAACGATGATGAAGATATTGTTAAGCAGATCGCCCGCCACTACATGATGACTTCCGAGTGCCCCAGATACATGGCAGAGGAGAAGATCCAGCAGAGGCGTGACACAGCAGATCGTCTGGCAAAAGAGTTCAATGCGGACGGTATCATCTTTGAACAGATGAAGTACTGTGACTTCTGGGCATTTGAGAGACCTCTGGCAAGCCACATCCTTACAGAGGAGTATGGCTGGCCTACACTTTCAATCGACCGCTCATACAATGTTTATAATTCAGGACAGTTGAGGACCCGCTTCCAGGCCTTTGTTGAGGCCCTTGAGATCAAGCGGATCAGGAAGGAGGCCTCTGTATGAAGTATATAGATCCCAAGAACTTCAGACTTAAGGATCAGATAAACTGGAAGGCCCAGGCAGATAATATGAAGGAGATCGCCGGAATCGTAGGCGACCTCATTAAGGAAACCGACTGGAAGGACGTTGCCAGGTCCATGGGTCAGGACGCGAAGGGATTTACCAAGCGTCTTAAACATGAGGCAAACCTTCTGAAGAACATGAGTCCCGAGGAGTTCAAGGACTTCATGATCAACGGTGAGAAGCAGCTTGGTAAGCTCTATGCCAACGGCAAGATGGCCACTGTAAGACGTGAGTGGAGAGGTGTCAAGGACACCGGCTACGACTTCTACGAGTGGGCCAGAATGTGGGGAATGCTTCTTGGAACTTTCTCCAAGGACCTTGTTCCCGCCATGATGGGTGCAGTTCATTACAGATGGATGGTTTCATACTTCTGCTGTCACTCCTTCATGGACAAGAACACTCTCGGTCTTAGAGGCAGAGCCCTTCAGATGCACCACGAGCTCATCTATGCAATCTTCAGATATGTTGCGGAGAACCTGGTTCTTCTTATGAAGTCGGATGAGAAAGTTGGTAACTGTAAGGAACTTTCCAAGAAGATTGTTCTCTTCGACGAGATGACAATGTCACAGATCATGGCAGGTTTCCCCGACCTCATCGGAATACCTTACCAGCTTATGCCGGTATTTCTTTTGTCCGAGATCGATCAGCTGGCCTGCATGCCATATATCGATGCAATTGAGTCCTACGGACTTCCCTCAGACACCTGTCCCGTTCCTTCATCGGAGTGCGGTGCGGTGGTTGTGGATGCTCTTCCTCACATGGGAGCATGCTTCATTTCAAGCTCAATGCCCTGTGACGGTTCGGTAATGGCATCATCCTACACAAGCCGCAGATTCAAGGATCTGCCTACCTACCACCTGGCATTCCCGGTTCGTTATGAAGACGAATCCATCATGGATGCAGCGGTAAAAGATATAAGAGGATGCATCAGATTTATCGAGGAAAATACAGGTGCAAAGTGGAACTGGGATGCATATTTCTCAGCCATGAAGCGCTTTAACACCGAGACCAAATACGAGCTCCAGAAATGGGAGATCAACCAGACTCCTTACCCGCAGCTCATCGGACCTTGCTACGAGCTGTTCCGTAAGTGGAACTACGAGATGGACGGCGGACTTGATCCCAGAATCATCTCCACATTCCAGAAGGTCGACAAGCTTATGCTCAAGGCCTATGAGAACAGGGATGAGGCATGGCGCGGCAAGATGAAGTACAGAGCCATCGTATGGTCTATCCCGGCACACTACTATGCTAACTTCTCCAACTGGATGGCTAACTGCTGGGGAGTAGAT
>JAILFT010000150.1 GCA_024697425.1 Butyrivibrio sp.
GCATCGGCAGCCTTCTTGGTGGCATCAATCTCTTTCTGCTTGGATTCTATCTGCTTCTGGAGGGTGGCAATGCTGGCCTGCTGACTCTTGACCTGGGCTGTATAAACCGCAGCATCCTGCTTGGCCTTGGCAAGCTTCACCTCGTAGTCCTCGTACTCTGCCTTGTACTGAGCAAGGAGCTGCTCCATGTACGCCTGCTCCTCCTCAAGCTCATACTGGGAAGCTTCAAGCTCAGCCTTTTCTTCTTCAAGCTGCTGCCCCAGGGCCTCTGCCGCTTCCTTGGCCGCCACAAACTCAGCCAGCTTGATGCGGTCGTACTCGTAAAGTTCCTCAACATACTGCGCCTTATTGAGGGCCTCAGCGTAGCTGGTAGCGGTCAAAAGAAGCTGTACATAAGTGAGGTTACCCTTCTCATACATGAACTTAACTCTGGAAACCATGGCGCCATAGAGGGTCTCCTCCTGGGCTTTGGCCTCCTCATACTCGGCGTTGGTCTCTTCTATCTTAACTGCCTTATCGGCGATGTCCTCTTTGATAAGCTCAATGTCTGTCATCAGCCCGACAATCTCAGCATTGGTGGAATCGATGGCTCCCTGGGTCTCATCCATTCCCTCGGAGGCATCTCCGATACGCCCCTGAGCTTCATTTAACTTGTTCTGGCTGTCTTTCTTCTGATTCTCGGCATCTTTCTTCTGCTTCTCCAGCTCCTTCTCTTCCTGCTCCAGCTTCTTCTGGTTCTCTTTGAGTTCCTCGCTGGTGGTGGCATAAGCCGAAACAGGAGTAAGCGCAAAAAAAGCAAGGGAAAGTATAACGGCTACGACAGAATAAAATCTTCTCATACCAATACCCCCTTGCTTTTAATCAGACAATAGTTAGTATTTATAGTTCCTTCGAACTACTATATCTAGTATAACATTATAACTCACAGTTTCCAACAGTTCTGGGGAATGACTCAACATCTCTGATGTTGCTCATACCTGTGAGATACATTACGCATCTCTCAAATCCAAGACCGAATCCGGAGTGACGAACGCTTCCGTACTTACGAAGGTCAAGATAGAACTTGTAGTCCTCCTTCTTAAGTCCCAGCTCATCCATACGCTTCTCAAGCTTCTCAAGGTCATCCTCTCTCTGGCTTCCACCTACGATCTCACCGATTCCGGGAACCAGACAGTCAGCTGCAGCAACGGTCTTGCCGTCCTCGTTGAGCTTCATGTAGAAAGCCTTGATCTCCTTGGGATAATCTGTAACGAATACAGGTCTCTTGAACACTTCCTCTGTGAGGTATCTCTCGTGCTCAGTCTGAAGATCTGCGCCCCAGCTTACCTTGTAATCAAACTTGTCATTGTGCTTCTCAAGGATCTCAACCGCCTCTGTATAAGAGATACGGCCAAACTCACTGTTTGCAACATTCTCAAGCCTCTCGATAAGTCCCTTGTCCACGAACTGGTTAAAGAACTCCATCTCCTCAGGGCAGTGCTCCAGAACATACTTGATAACATACTTGAGCATAGCCTCTGCTGTGTCGCAGTCATCCTTAAGATCCGCGAAGCACATCTCAGGCTCGATCATCCAGAACTCAGCAGCATGTCTTGTGGTGTTGGAGTTCTCTGCTCTGAAAGTAGGTCCAAAGGTATAAACGTTCTTGAACGCAAAAGCATAGGTCTCAACGTTCAGCTGTCCGCTTACGGTAAGGTTAACGGGCTTTCCGAAGAAGTCCTTGGAGTAATCAACTGCACCTTCCTCAGTTTTGGGAACATTGTTGAGGTCCATGGTAGTTACCTGGAACATCTCTCCAGCACCTTCACAGTCACTTCCTGTGATAAGAGGTGTGTGTACATATACGAAGCCTCTATCCTGGAAGAAAGAGTGAATGGCGAATGCCGCAACGCTTCTTACTCTGAATACAGCCTCAAAGGTGTTTGTCCTTGCGCGAAGG
Organism: Butyrivibrio sp.; assembly: GCA_024697425.1. Taxonomy (GTDB): domain Bacteria; phylum Bacillota; class Clostridia; order Lachnospirales; family Lachnospiraceae; genus Butyrivibrio. The sequence continues at coordinate 1,940 of JAILFT010000150.1, forward strand.
TGAGGAAGTGTCCTCAAAAACTCAAGGCTGTGTCTCTTGGGCTGAAGAGGATAATCCTCTGTTGAAGGTCCCTCGATCTCAATCTTGTCTGCCTGCATCTCAAAGGGCTGCTTGGCCTCAGGGGTTGCAACAATCTTACCTGTGGCAATAATTGCTGCGCCTACGTTCAGCTTGCTGATGGCTGTGAAGTTGTCCAGCGCATCTGTATATACGACCTGCAGAGGCTTAAAAAAAGTACCGTCATTGAGTACAATGAATCCGATAGTCTTTGAATCTCTGATGTTTCTGATCCAGCCTCCAACTGTTACTGTCTGTCCCGCAAATTCTTCCGGTTTGGTAAAAAGAGCTTTGATATCTGTAAGTTCCATGAAACACCCCTCCTGTTATATGTTAGTTGGTCTCAACCACGTTTGCGTTTTCTGTAAGGAAATCCACAACCTTCTGGCTCATAAGGCCCTCTCTGTAGATCTCCATTTCAAGTGAAGCCTTGTACTCTTCAAAAGTGCTGTATGCTGTAGTAGCTGCATTGTCATAAGCGTTATGCAGATACTCATCAATATCCTCGTCGGTAACCTCAATGCCTTCCTTGTCTGCGATGGCCTGAAGCATCATGAACTGCTTGGTAGTCTGGTCAACCATATTCTTGATGTAATCCTGTGCTTCGCCAGCAATTCCGTTGTTCTGCATTGTCATGGTAACGAACTCATCTGCTGTAAGCTGTGTACCTGTAGAAGCGGCATAAAGCTGTGTGTAATAATTGATGGCTTCGTACTGCTGCTTGTAATATCTGTTATAGAGCTTCTCGGGAATCTCATTAAATGTGGTGTTGTTCATAACAGTCTCAAGAACGGTATTCTGAATTGTATCTTCTCTTGTTGACTGTGCATCCTGTGTAAGCTGTTCCTTCAGATGGTTCTTGAATCCTTCAAGATCGGTAACACCTTCAAGATTTTTGGAAGCAACCCACTCATCGGAAGGCTCTGCCTCTGCGGTCTGGATTCCGTTAACGGTTACGGTAAAGACAACATCCTTGCCGGCAAGCTCAGCTGCGCCGTAATTCTCAGGGAAAGTAAGATTGAGGTCCACTGTATCTCCGATATTAACTCCGATAAGTCCGTCCTCAAATCCATCGATGTAGCTGTGTGAACCGATGGTAAGTGAAGCACCCTGCGCTGTTCCGCCCTGGAAAGCCTCCTGTGTATCGGCATACTTGCCAACATAATCGATATTGACTGTATCTCCGCTCTCAACTGCTCTGTCTGTAACATCAACCATCATGGGGTCCTGAGCATACACACTTGCAAGCTTGCTCTCAACATCCTCGTCGGTGATCTCCACAGTGGTAACCTCTGCGGTAACACCCTTGTACTCACCAAGAGTCAGGCAGGTCTCAAGATCTGTGTCCAAAAGAGTCTGAGTCTCAAGGGTTGACAGATCAACATCTGTCCCGGTCTGGGTAGCACTTTCCGCATCAGCTGCTTCTGTAGCTACGGCCGATGCCTCCTCACTGCTGTTATCATTTGCCTTATCTCCGCACGCTGTAAGAAGAGCTGCTGCCGAAACAAATGCAACAAATAGCGTTAAATTCTTTTTCATAATAATACTCCTTCTAAACAATATTTTTTATACTACCACACTCTTCCTTCTTATTAAAGTATTTTATTGCCTAACAAAGTAAACAATGCTAAAATAGGTTGTTACCACTTAAGTGGTACAAGAGATTTTTTGGAGGTATTTTTTTCTATGAACCCGGTACTTATTACTTTGATCGTGGTAGCCGTAGTTCTGGCAGCCGCCGCTGTCGCTCTTTATTTCTTCGGCAAAAGAGCTCAGAAGAAGCAGGCAGAGCAGCAGGAACAGCTGGATGCAATGAAGCAGACCGTTACCATGCTGATCATTGACAAGAAGCGCATGAAGCTCAAGGAAGCCGGTCTTCCTCAGGCGGTGATCGACCAGACACCCAAGCTCCTTCGTGGTTCCAAACTCCCTATCCTCAAGGTAAGAGTTGGGAACAGAGTTATGAGCCTTATCTGCGACGAGAAGATCTTCGATTCCGTTCCGGTCAAGAAAGAAGTCAAGGCTTCTGTAAGCGGTATCTACGTAACAGAGGTTAAGGGACTTCGCGGCAAAGCTCCTGTTCAGGAAAAGAAAAAGGGCTTCTTCAAGAACCTTGTTGAGAAGGCCCAGGAAAAAGCCGGCGCTAAATCGATCAAATAACTTAATATCGACAAGAAACGGAGACAGGTCATCCTGCCTCCGTATTTTTTATGTCCAAAACCACCATTGAGCTTGAGATGACCTGACCGTCGATCTCCAGATCGTACTCCGTCACCACTTTCATCTCTTCTTCATTTATACCCACATTAAAATCGAAGCTGTTGGTTCGAACTTTCATCTTCATTGATCCGTAGGGTGTCACATATTCCGTGTCATACTCCATATCGTCCCCGAAAGCCAGCCTTGAACTGGTGGCTCCGCTGCGCACTATCTCCATGGTATTGCCCCCGGGAGCAATGAGAACCCTGTTGTGGACCTTCATGCTCTCGTGCCCAGTGTCCATGTCCGAGTCATATTCAACCACCCGACTTCCGTCCGCAAGAAGCTTAAAGCTTCCGATGTGTGTCGATTCCACCTTCTCAGTAGGTTCACCTTCCCGGGCGTGTATTCCGGTCACATTAACCTCTACATTACTGTTCATAGGCCACCTTCTCTCACAAGTTGGGATTTATCGGTCTTGTTAAAAAGAGCTCCGGCGCAAGTCCGCTCTTTCTAACGGCTTCCATTCCTTCCCCAGCCTTTTTCTCATCCTCGTAAATTCCGAATACCGTGGGACCGCTTCCTGTCATAAATGCTCCAATGGCCCCATTATCCAGAAGAATCTTTTCTATATCCTTTATGACCGTGTGCTCACCTGTAGTAACCGGCTCAAGCACATTGTCTATAAGAGCGCACATGCCTTTTATATCCCCGGCTTCAATAGCATTCCGTATGCCGTCAATATCCGGGTGGCTTACGAAGGTGCTGCTGTCCAGCTCCTTATATACCCAGGCCGTTGACACATCTATTCCCGGCTTTGCGATAACTATGGCGCAGTCCGCAAGGTCTTTTAACGGGGTAAGAACTTCACCTATGCCCTCGGAAAGCGCCGTGCCTCCCACAATGCAGTAGGGAATATCAGCTCCCAGCTTAACGGAAAGGGCGCACATCTCGTCCCGGCTCATGCCAAGGTTCCACAGCTCATTCAGAGCATAATAGGCAGCTGCTCCGTCAGTACTTCCGCCGGCCATGCCTGCTGCCGCCGGGATGATCTTCTCCAGAGTAATGTCTGCTCCGGCAGCTACGCCATACTCCACCTTAAGCTGCTGCGCTACCTTGCAGATGAGGTTTCGTGCGTCTGTGGGGATCCCCTCCTTAGAACAGCTAAGGTTTATCTCTCCTGTGTCGTTTTTTCTGAAGGTCAGAGTATCGTATATATCTATGTTCTGCATTATCATACGGACAAGATGATAGCCATCATCACGCTTTCCGGTCACATCGAGTCCCAGATTTATCTTGGCGTAAGCTTTTCTGGTCACTTCCATCTCTAAAAACCGCTCCACTTCTGTCTTTTTTCCAATTAACATCTTCTCACCCATACGTAATCATTACAAGAAAAAAAGTCCTAAAAAATTGAAAAATATTTATATTTACCTCTAAAGTTTTTTGAAAATCAGCCGACAAACAGATTAGGTACACTATAGTTTCGTTTCAAGCGCGGTCCAACTTTAGTTAACCTGTGCGGAAAAGGAGTTCTATATGGGCGTAAACGGAGTTACCGAGGTTACTAACAACATCGCAACCACCTATACTTCAACGATCAATGCTCCTGTCGAAGACAAGAAGAAAGATTCTGAGGTAAAGGTAAAAGCGGAAGCCGCTGCTGTGTACGAGAAATCTGAAGAGACCTCTGACAAGTCGTCTAAGGTTTCAACCAAGGAAGCTGACAGAAAGAAGATCATCCAACAGCTCAAAGCCGATGATGCAATGCGCCAGCAACAGCTTGTTGACATCGTTCACAAAATGATGGGCAAGCAGGTTAAAGCATTTGGTATGGCTAACAGTGATGATGATTCCATCTGGAAGTTCCTGGCGAAAGGTGATTTTACTGTAGACGCAGCGACCAAGGCGCAGGCTCAGGAAGACATATCCGAGAACGGATACTGGGGCGTTAAGCAGACCTCAGAGAGAATCCTGGACTTTGCAAAAGCTCTGGCAGGTGACGATCCTGAAAAACTGGAGAAAATGCGCGCCGCTTTCGAAAAAGGCTATGCGCAGGCTGAGAAGACCTGGGGCGGAGAGCTACCGGAGATCTCAAAGCAGACCTACGGCGCCGTCATGAAAGGATTTGACGAGCTGACCGGCAAAACTGAGGCCTAAGACCGCAACCGTTGCTAGTAACGAAGAAGAGGATGTACCCTAAAAAGTACATCCTCTTTTCATATATCTTTTCATATATCTTCTTATATTCTCTTAGGATCTTTTCCTTACACGATTCCCCGAAGCTCATTGATATCCTTAACTCCATACTGCTTCATGTAGGACTCGATCCCCTCGATGACATTGACCGTGGTATACGGGTCGTGGAAATTCATGGCGCCCACAGCCACTGCTGTTGCACCGGCCATTATGAATTCGATGGCATCCTCAGCATTGGCAATGCCGCCCATTCCGATAACCGGAATACTTACCGCATGTGAAGCCTCATAGACCATACGCACCGCAACCGGCTTAATTGCAGGGCCTGACAGGCCTCCGGTCTTATTGGCCAGAGCGAACTTCCTCTTGTGGATATCTATCTTCATTCCCGTGATTGTATTAATAAGTGATATGGCATCCGCACCTGCTGCCTCTGCCGCCTTCGCCATCTCCGCAATGTTGGTGACGTTGGGACTGAGTTTCATAATCACAGGCTGCTTTGCGATCTTCTTGATCTCACTGGTTATATCAAAAAGAGCTGACACCTTCTGGCCAAAGGCAATGGCACCCTCTTTGACGTTGGGGCAGGAGACGTTGATCTCCAGCATATCCACCGCCTGATCGGACAGCTTCTCCACCACATCCAGATAGTCATTTACGCTCTTTCCGCAGACATTGACTATGACCTTAGTGTCATACTTTTTCAAAAACTCCAGGTCTCTTTCTATAAATACATCTATTCCCGGGTTCTGGAGGCCGATGGCGTTAAGCATCCCACCGTAAACTTCCGTAACTCTCGGCGTGGGATTACCCTCCCAGGGCACATTGGCAACCCCCTTGGTCACTACGGCTCCCAGTCTGTTCAGATCCACAAAGTCCGAGTATTCCATGCCGGACCCGAAGGTTCCGGACGCGGTCATAACCGGGTTTTTAAATTTTATTCCTGCTATCTCTACTGCTGTATTCAAGGCTTTTCCTCCGCTATCAGTTTATGCTCAAAAGTCAAGGTCATCCGCATCAAACACCGGTCCCTCGGTGCAGATCCTGGCGTTCTTTACATGTGAATGCTCATCGACCTTGGTGGTCCTGCACACGCATCCCAGGCAGGCTCCCACTCCGCAGGCCATCCTCTCCTCCAGTGACAGATATGCCTTTATTCCGTTCGCCCCGGCAAAAGACTTTATGGCCTTCAGCATGGGCATCGGCCCGCAGGCAAAAATCACATCCGCGCAAATCGCCTCAGCTTTCATGGCATCCAGGACATTTCCCTTTGTTCCTGCGCTTCCGTCCTCCGTGGCAATATGAAGGTCCGAAACCTTCTCAAACTCTTCGGACAAAAAAGTCTGCGAATCCCGGTAGCCCATGACTGCCGTAACTGACTGCGGTGCTTCTTTTCCCGTCATCTTTGAAAGTCTCTTTGCGGTCTCAAGAAGTGGCGGAACTCCTATACCGCCGCCCATGACAACAGCTCTTTTCCCGGCTGCTGCCTCGAGAGGAAATCCGTTTCCCAGAACTCCCAGTATGCTCATGTTATCCCCGGGCTGATACAGCGTAAACTCTGCGGTTCCGCTTCCTACAACTCTGTACACCAGCCTTATGGCGGTCTTTGCCGCATCCACTTCGCAGATGCTTATGGGCCTTGGCAAAAGAGTCGCCTTCCCCACCGGGTATACTCCCACAAACTGCCCCGGCTTCGCATCCCTGGCCAGTTCCGTCTCAAGCCAAAGATCGTAGATGCCTTCAGCAAGGATTTTCTGGCTTACAACTAATGCTTCTGTCTTTTTCTTCATCCGATGCTCTCCCTTTTATCTGTATCATGAAACCCGCGTATACGGGCATCTGTGCCGCATAAAAACTCAGCTCTTGGAGCTGTACACTATCTCGCCGCCGCAGATGGTGTAATGTATCTTTCCGGGAAGCTTCTGTCCCAGGAAAGGTGTATTGGATGCTTTGGAAACGCTGCTGTCAAAGACCCACTCTTCCTTTGGATTAAAGATCACTATATCCGCTCTGTCGCCTTCCCACAAGTGTCCCGCGTCAAGGCCGTACACATCGGCGGGGCCGCAGGTCATCCTCTCAAGAAGAGTCATAAGACTGATATGCCCGGGGTTAACCAGTTCCCGGATCCCAAGAGCCAGGGAAGTCTCAAGTCCTGTTATTCCGCTGGGAGCCTTTGTGATTTCACGTTCCTTCTCCTCTTTGGAATGAGGAGCGTGGTCCGTTGCTATCATCTCTATGGTCCCGTCTTTAATGCCTTCTATAATGGCCTGTCTGTCGGATTCAAGCCTGAGGGGCGGATTCATTTTGGCAAGGCTCCCATGCTCAAGGACTGCTTCTTCCGTAAGAGTAAAGTGATGTGGTGTAGCCTCGGCAAAAACCCTTACCCAGTTCTTTCTGGCCTGCCTTATAAGCTCAACGGACTCTGCTGCGCTGATATGCTGCACAACAATTGCTCCTCCGGTCTCTTCCGCCAGCTTTATGTCTCTTTCCACCATGGAGATCTCAGCTTCTCTGGGGGAGCCCTTGATTCCCAGCTTGTCAGCTACAGCTCCGGCATTTATGCCGTTGTTGGAAATATATTTGGGATCTTCCTCATGAAGGCTTATGACCATCCCACGCTTCCTTGCCATGTTGAGGGCTTCCTTCATCAGTTCCTCGTCCATAACGGGAACGCCGTCATCGGTAAAAAGAACCGCGCCTGCGTTGATCAGAGCATCCATATCCACCAGCTCTTTTCCCTGCATGCCTTTGGTGACATTGCCGCAGCAAAGAACGTTGATGCCGGTATCCATGCCCTTCTTAACAGCCTCGCTTATGGTATCCGGATTGTCCATGTGGGGATTGGTGTTGCCCATCATGACAACCGTAGTAAAGCCGCCTCTCTTGGCCGCCATGGCACCGGTGTAAATATCCTCTTTATAGGTAAATCCAGGATCCCTGAAATGAACGTGGCAATCCACAAGTCCCGGGGCCACGATCATATCCTCCGCATTGATGATCCGGTCAATATTTGTGGTCCTCGTCTTAGCGCCGGGGGGCAATATGGCTTCCACTCTCCCTTCACGGATTACGATGTCTCTTTTGCCCTCTGTACCCGAAGCCGGGTCCATCAGATATCCACCTCTTATAAGCAGCATAGACTCCTCCCATAATTATTCTGCTAACTATTATAACCTATTGGCTATTCCATTTTTGCCCCACTCGTGAGAAAATATAGAAGAAATTTTCCAAAATCGAAAAGAGGCAAGAATTTAATGATACGTACAATACTGATCTTTATATTTCTGGTGATATTTCTTATTGTGAGTCTTCCCATGCAGCTTGTGCTCTTCATCATGCACAAGTTCAACGATCCCGGCGCCAGGAAGGCTTCACTGGCCATTGTGAGCTGGGCCTTCAACGTAATCCTGTTCATCGGCGGCATCAAGCGCGTTGTCATCGGTGAAGACAATGTTCCCAAGGACGAGGCGGTTCTTTATGTGAGCAACCACCGAAGCATCTTCGACATTGTTGTGACTTACCCAAGAGTTCCCGGACGAACAGGCTATATCGCCAAGCAGGAATCCATGAAGCTTCCGGTCATCAGCTTCTGGATGGTTTATCTGGACTGTCTTTTCCTTGACAGATCCGATATCCGAAAGGGCCTTGAAATGGTTCTTACAGCCATCGACAAGGTGAAAAACGGCATCTCCATTTTCATCTATCCCGAAGGAACCAGAAACAAGACCGACAAGCCCCTTGGGGAGTTTCACAAGGGAAGCTTCAAGATCGCCCAGAAGGCGGACTGCCCCATCGTTCCCGTGGTTGTCAACCACACCAGGGACTGCTTTGAAAATCACATGCCCTGGGTAAAAAAGACAACGGTGGTGATCGAGTACTGTGAGCCCATCAGGATCAAAGACCTGGATAAGGAAGACCAGAAGAACATCGATCAGTACGTTAAGAACATCATCGAAGAGACCTACGTTAGAAACGAAAATCTTGAGATCTGATATTAAGACACAAACAAAACCTCTTCCCATTGGCGCATCGCCTTTGGAAAGAGGTTTTTTATTATCACATCTTGCTGCCCTTTGAGCCGCCGCCAAGGTGAACTCCCTCAAGAACGTTGGTGTCAAAGGAGTATACAACCTTGTGGTTCTCTCTGTCTGCCTTAAGAGCCAGCTGTATCATGTTGTCTAAAAGGTGCTCATATTTCATTCCCAGGGGCTCCCACAGATAGAAGGAAAGGGAACCGGGGATAGTGTTGATCTCGTTGAGATATACTTCATTGGTAGCCATATCGATCATAAAGTCGATACGGGAAACGCCGCTGCAGCCAAGGCAGATGAAGGCGTCTACAGCCATCTTTCTGATCCTGTCTCTCATCTCGGAAGAGATATCAGCGGGGATCTTCCTCTTGAGGGAAGCCATACCCTTGCTGCCGCCGGTCTTTGCGCCCTTTGCGCCGCCCTTGGCTCCGCCGATGTACTTATCCTCAAAGCTTAAAATATCGTCTGAGTTAACAGGCTCCTCGCACTCGGAAGCCTCTGCGCTCTCATAGTCACCAAGAACCGAGCAGTTGATCTCCTTAAGCTGTGAGATAGCGCGCTCAACAAGGATCTTTCTGGAAAATTCAAAACCAAGATCAAGAGCCTCCAAAAGTTCCTCTTTGTTTGAGGCCTTCTTGATACCGATACTGGAGCCCAGGTTAAGGGGCTTTACGATAACGGGATATGTGAATGTCGCCTCGATCTTAGCTACCAGGCCGTCCACATCCTCATAATCCTTCCAGGTATAGCACTTGCAGTCAAGAACAGGAATATTGTTGTCCTTGAGAACTGTCTTCATGACATATTTGTTCATTCCAACGGCAGATGAGAGGACATCGCATCCAACAACGGGAAGTCCCAGTGTTGTGAGGAAGCCCTGCAGTGTTCCATCCTCAACGTTGGTTCCGTGAACAATGGGGAAGGCCACATCCACTGTGGTGATCACGTTGTTTCCAAACTTCTTCATGGGGTAGCGGACCAGTGATACCTTGTCCCCATCCTTTACCCAGATGACTCTGGTGCTCTTCTTTAAAAGTTCCGGAATATGGGTATACTCTTCGATCTTACCCACATCCTCTCCAACGTAATAGTCATAGTTCTTACTGATATATACGGGAATTACCTCGTACTTGTCCGTGTTGATATATCCAATAGCCTGGATGGCAGAGATAATGGAAATCTCATGCTCTGTGCTCTTGCCGCCAAATAATACCGCAACCTTCAGCTTCATATTTTTCCTTCTTTCATTAAATCACTTATAGTTATCAGGCAGATCGTTCTCCAAAAGTATAACCTTTTCTCTGCCTGCGTCAAGTTCATACATAAGAGCAGACGCCTCATTAAAGGTACTCTTCACAAAAATCCTCTCGGTATCAAAGCCTGCACCAAGAGCACCCATCTTAATTGAAGTGCTGTTCTTCTCACCAACAAGGATGATGTAATCACACACAGCTGCCGCCTGAGCACCAAACTCCCGGTTATACTCATCCTCTTTTGCCCCAAGCTCCACCATACCCGGTGTCACCAGGATCTTCACACTGTCAGTAAAAAGAGCCAGCGTCTCAAGGGCCACTTTGGCTCCGTTGGGATTTGAATTGTAAGCATCGTCAAGAATTGCCACATTGCCGTGCTTTGTAAGCTCAAGTCTGTGAGGAACGCTCTGAAGGCGTCTTACCGCCATCTTAAGCTTGGTCATGGGAATCCCCAGGCTGTTGGCTGCAGCAATAGCGCCAACGATATTCTCCACATTGTGTCTTCCCACAAGCTTAGTGGTGTACTCCGCGCTCTCTCCGGCAGGAGATGTGACCGTGAATGTCGTACCAGCCCCTGTCACCGTAATATCCGTAGCCCTGTAGTCGTTGCCCTCGTTAAGCCCGTAGGTTATGGCATCGGGATACTTCATGTTCTCCCGGATGATCTCATTGTCGCCGTTTACAAACTTAAGGTGTTTGCCGGGGACCTTGCCCCCTTCAGACTTCTCTTTTTCATCAACAGCATCAAGAAGCTCGTACTTGGTACTGATGATATTCTCAAGAGAGTGGAAGGTCTCAAGGTGCTGATATCCGATGGATGTAAGGATTCCGTCATCGGGATGAACGATGTCCGTGATCTCCTTGATATCATGGAGGTGACGGGCGCCCATCTCGCAGATGAATATCTCATGAGTGGGCTGCATGTGCTCTCTTATGGTCCTTACAATACCCATGGGTGTGTTGTAGCTCTCGGGGGTCATAAGAACTCTGAAGCCTTCGGACAAAAGAGTGTTCAGATAATACTTAACGCTGGTCTTGCCGAAGCTTCCGGTGATTCCGATGATGCGAAGGCCCTCGTGCTCCTTAAGTATCCTTACCGCATCGTCTATATAATATCTGTTGATCCTGTTCTCAATTGGCTTGTTGATAAGGTTTGCCAGTGCGGTAATAAGCGGAAGAACTGCCACGTATACGGCACAGGCCACCATCTCGGCAACCACCACCGAAGTGTTGTCACCCTTTGTAACCGCAGATGAAATGATCATGGTGAGGCCGAACACCAAAAGCGTTATCACTGCGTAGGTTACGATCAGTCTCTTTACCCTGTCGGTGACCACAAATTTCTTCTTGGCAGGCCTTGGCAGATACGCGATGATCAGTGCGATATATATGCCAAGCACCAGAAGAAGTATAAACAGACCCGGTCCCGCGCCTATTACGTTGCGCCCGAAAGCCACCGCCAATGAAAGCAGCAGAATTGCTCCGTGAGCGCAGAGTCTTACGGGAATGCTGCGAAGGAATCTGAAATACCCCTGGAACTGATAGCTGGACAGCTGAAGCATGTGAGTATAGTACCTGAGCGCCAGAAAGGCAAAGCACAGTACCGGAATTATCATTATAAGTGTGGAAGCAAAAAACATGTTAATCTACCTCAGATACTGATCCCCAGGAAGCTTCCCAGGATCTTGTTGTAAAGATATACGTTATCAAGGAACGAGTAGTGGCCCGCGCCGTTTATGACTGCAAGGCCTGCCTCGGGCATCAGCTCCTCCATCTTCTGTCCGTCAGACAGCGGTGTAGCCGTGTCCTGATCTCCCCATATCAAAAGAGCCGGCATTGTTACGGAAGGCATGTAAGGTGTAAGGTCCTCGTTTACCACCTTCACAAGACTTGCTCTCATCACCGGAGAAGCCGCAGCATAGTCTGCGCTTCCGAACTTCTTCTGAAGCGCATCAAGAGCTCCGGGAAAAGCCTTTGAGATTCCGGTCTTTGTAATGAGGTTCTTGTAGAACTTGTATCTTTTGGTGCGCTTACTCTGAGCTGCAGTCCTTACCGGAGGAACTCCCGCAGCATCCGTAAGGATAACCTTTGGCACCCTAAATCCTGCCTTTATCCTGCCATCATGGATCCCGGAGGTCAGCTTTATGATGATCCTGCCTCCCATGGAGTGCCCAAGGAAAATGATCTCCTTTTCATCGGGATAAAGCTGCCTTACAAAATCCAGAACGAAGTTCACATAGTCATCAACGTTCATGGGCTCTTTGGGTTCATCGCTCTTACCGAACCCCGGCATATCCATGGCAACAACGTGATACTTCTGCTTCGTAAAGTTCACCAGCCCGGAAAAGAGCTCTATGTTTGAGCCCCAGCCGTGAAGTAGAACCATCAGTGTCCCTGTGCCTTCATCTATGTAATTGATATTTAATCCGTTTATATTCGCTTTCATGACCCATCCATATTAACACCGGATACCATCCGTTGCAAATTCATAAAGATGACTACAGCTTTGAAAAAAATGCTCTTACTTCTCCAGCACGCCCAGCATAAAGATAAGGAGTGCATCCTCCTCGGGATCGTTCATAATGCCTCCAAGGGTCGCATCCTTGTAGGTCCTCTCGGTATCCTCCGTCACGTAGTTCACCGCCAGTGGATTCATTCCCATAAAGTAGTGGGCATGGTTCTCTATAATGGTGGTGTACTCGTGGTTGTAAATGATGTGATCCGTTATGGTAAGGCATCTCATATCCCGAAGCATTCTGCCAAAGCCCTCTTTTGCCGCCGCATCCGTCACAAGATATGTTGACCTGGAAGCAGCCTGGGCGATGGCCTCTGACTTTTTCATCAGATACTTCATAAGTATTCCGCAGGTCTGAACATCCACCTGCTGACTGATGGAAAGATAAGTAACCGAGCCCAGGAATATATTCTCGTCTGTGTCAAAGAGCTCCTTGAAATCGCTCCTTGCAAAAAACTCGGCAAGAACATTGTGATAGGAGGATGATCCCGTTGCCCTGTAAAGCTGCGCCGCCGCTTTAAACGAAGCGGTGTTATCGGTTATCTTCTGGTTATTCAAAAAGCAGCTCCAGGCCCTGTCCGCAGCCTTGAGGCAGGTGGTGGCAAATTCTCCGTCGTACTGCTGATAAAAATAACTGAATCTTGCCAGCATGGATGCAAAACCTATGGTGGCGTCCATGGACACCGGTGTCACAAACACGGGAGCAGCAAAAAGATCCGCCCCTTCTGCCGCGCTGGTAACAGCTGCGCCGTACACACCCCCGGTCCTGGTATCCTGCATTTTAAGAAGCCATTCCACCTCGTATCTTACTTCATCCAGAATATCGGGTATCTCGTTGCCACTCTCGGGAATTCCGCTGTCATCTCCAAAAGCCGATCCGTTCATCTCATAGGCCATGAGAAGGTTCTCTGCAATGCGGCATCCCAGAGCTGCATCCTTGTCTGCCTGTTCATCCATATGCCATCCCCCGGTCACGTCCAGCTCCACGGTAGGGTCCTCCTGAAGATGTGCCACTGTGGTATGACAGGCGCTGTGGGCATTATCTCCGGCGTAGTTCTCTGACAGAGCCAGGCCGCATCGGTTTATGTAATATTTTTTGCAGGCTTCATCAAAGAGCCCTCCGTATACATCCTCTCCAACCGAAAAAGAATAGGACTGCCCCAGTTCATTCGAAAAGATGAAGTACCTTCCTTCCCTCTGTAAGTCGTTGAAATATCCGGTGCTGTTATATTCCCCAAGTTCCTCATTGTATACGGACTTAAGTATCTGCCCGGTGTACACCTGCTCCCCCGAATCAATATCGTATATCGCAAAGGTATCTGAAAGATTCTCTCCCCTGAATACCACTGCCTTCTCCGAAGCAGATTCATATCCCACCTGATCCACCAGGGTATTGGGTATTTGAACAGGCTCTTCGTAATCGACCTGCACCGGAACCACATACGAAGTGATATCGGCAACATCTGTGGGCAATTCAGCAGAAGAAGCGCCGCAGCCAGCGACGCTTCCCAAAAGCGGCAATATGCATGCCAGACTTATCATTTTGTTCTTTTTAAGTAGCCTTGAAAAAAATTTCATATCAATTATCAGTAGTTATCGAGAATTCTCTGAAGGTGTCCCGTTATCCTCTCAAATCCCGCTTTCTTAAGCTCCTCTCTGAACTGCTGTACCTTCTCCTCCGCTGTTCCCTCGTACTGTCCTGAGGAAATCTGAGGAATGTATGTATCAAAAATACTCTTTATGCTTTCAACCTCTTCATTGACGGCGGGAGTGGAAAACGGCACTCCGTCAAAGGGATACTGGATTGCCAGGTGCTCATAGTCATCTATAAGCTCGTAGTATGCATCCCAGTCATATGACGCATCGGGAATCTCCATCTCATCCCGTCTCCCCCACCAGAAGTTGGTAGTAATACTGTCTTGTTCTTCATTGTAGCCGCTGGGTCTTTCAAGCATTCCGTTTTCCGAGATCTGGTACTGCTCACCTTCCACTCCGTAGCGCATAAGCCTGTAGCAGGTGGTATCATTGCGGATCATGTCATATACAAGAAGGGCCATTTCAGGATTCTTTGATCTGGAAGAAACTGCCATCGCACCGTGGATATTGCTCAGACGAACAATGTTCCCACTCTCTCTTCCAAACCAGAAGAAGTCCAGATTAACACCCGGCTGTCGAACCGTCATGGTAGGCTGCACCGAGGTGTAGTACTTCTGGGTATGATGCTGAATGACAGAAGATTCACCTCTATAGAACTCTTCCTCGTTTTCTCCGGCATCATTCACATCTCTTCTCCACACTCCCATGCTGTTCCATTTCTTCATGAGTTTAGCAAAGTCAACAAAATCTGTTCCTTTGTAGTAGGGAGAGATTATCCTTCCGGGGTTCGTCATATCCTGTCCCCAGATACCATATCCGGTAAGTTCATAAATGGGAACATATCTTGAAGCTGACATGAGATACCCTTCCGTCAATGCGGATCCATCCCGGTCTCTGTCCCAGGGTATCATCTCCGGATGCTTTTGAATCACTGTTTCAAAATATGTATCCATATCTTCAAAAGAAGCTATCTCTTTAAGTCCCGCTTCATTAGCTATATCTTTTCTGTAGATAAAACCGTGATTTGTCCACTGACTGTACTCGTTCTCCGGAATCAGATAGATCTCATCCTCGTACTTACAGTTCTCCCACTGCCTGGGAGAAACATTGGTATAAGTGATACTGCAATAGTCTCTTAGCATATCCTCGGAAAGCGGAAGGAAATTGCCCTTTGTAATGTTTGGCCAGGCATCAAGCCAGTCTGAACTGGTTCCCACCAGGTCTATATCTGAATTCTCAGAAGAAAGTATTAAGTTATAATTGCGGAGATAATCATTCCACCCCACATAGTAAATATCAAGATGTGCGTTCAGACGCCTTTCAAGAATCTGGTTCAGCTCTTCAATAGCCTTCTCAGTCTGACCGTTGTGGGGTTTGTCGCCGATGGTAAGATAAGTGATAACTGTGGGCGCCTTTGTGCGGTCAATCACATCATCGGCATGAAGATTGACAGTATTAATATAGGGGCGCTCTTTTCCGCAGGAAGCGGTGGCAAGAAGCATGGTAAGGGAAAGAATCACTGCAATTATTCTCTTATTCAATGCTTCCTCCTTTCTGCTCCTTTTCGGCTTTATTTCTGATCCTGAGCTCCACGAAAAAGTTCTTCAGCATCTGACTGCATTCATTTTGAAGAATGCCTTTTTTGACCAAAACCTGGTGATTGAAATCAGGGTTATTCAGTATATCCATAACAGACCCGGCGCAGCCGGCCTTGGGATTCTCCGCAGCCATGATGACTTCCGGGATCCTGGCCTGTACAATGGCTCCGGCACACATCTGGCAGGGTTCCAGTGTTACATACAGCTTGCACCCCTCCAGTCTCCAGTCCTTCATGAATTTACCGGCCTTTTTGATGGCGGTTATCTCAGCATGAGCAAGTGGAGTCTTATCTGTATTGCGCCTGTTGTAACCACGACCGATGATCTTGTCCTCATAGACGATGACGCAGCCGATGGGTACCTCTCCCAGTTTATATGCCTTCCTGGCCTGAGCCAGGGCAGCCCTCATATACTTTATGTCCATCTCCTCCTCAGGGGAAAGAGACTTCTTTGAACCTTTACCTGTTGCAGGTATTATTTTTTTACTTTCTTTTTTCATGTGTATCTGCTATATTTATATAGCGGCTCTGTGATGGGTGCATGTAGCAGTCCTTTTGTGTGAGAGTGGGTCTTATGCAATGGAAATCTGCGAACCGTGTCAGGTCGGGAACGAAGCAGCACTAAGTAGAACCTTCCATGTGTTGTAAGGTTGCCTGTTCTTTTCCGAAAGCAAACGTACATGCATCTTTCACAGGGTCGTTTTTTTATTTATTTCCCTCGAGATATTTCATATAATTGATGACCATCAGCGCAATTTTGAAGGTGAGGGCATCGTCGAATCTTCTTACATCAAGTCCGGAGCTCTTTTCCAGCTTCTCAATCCTGTAAACCAGTGTATTTCTATGAACAAATAGCTGTCTTGAGGTTTCCGAGACATTCAGATTGTTCTCAAAAAACTTGTTGATCGTGTTAAGGGTCTCCTCATCCAGATCATCGGGAACTTCCTTGCCACCGAAAATCTCATCAATGAATATCCTGCAAAGGCTCTCGGGCAGCTGATAAATAAGTCGTCCTATACCAAGGGTATTGTAGGCAGTTACAAGTTTCTCCGCATAGAAGATCTTGCCCACCTCCAGCGCCATCTTGGCTTCCTTGTAGGATTTACTCAAATCCTTAAGGTCTTCTGCCACCATTCCGTAGGCAACGCGAACATTCAGCATGGCCTCTGTGTTCATCATATCAACAATTGTCTTTGCGATGTTTCCCACTTCTTCGTAGGATTGCCCCTTTGAAAGACTCTTTATAAGGATGACACTGTTCTCATCGACCGCAGTCACAAAGTCTCCGGAATGATTCCCATACATGCTTGAAAGCAGCTCCTGGGCCGAATTGTCCACTGCATTTTTGGTCTCCACAAGAATTATCACTCTTGGCGCAGTGACCTCGATCTTGAGTTTCTTAGCCCTGTTATACACGTCAATGAGAAGCATATTATCAAGCAGAAGATTCTGGAAAAAGTTATTTCTGTCAAACCTCTCCTTATATGCTACGATAAGATTCTGAAGCTGGCTGACTCCGATCTTACCAACCATATATGCATGCTCACTATCGCCCTTGGCCAGAAGCACATACATCGGTTCTCCGTCATCCATCACCTTAAACAGATGAACATCTCCGATAACCTGTGAATCCACCGGCGAATTGGCAAAGCTGGTAATTATCGAGATATCCAGGAAATCCTTCTCGCTGTTTCCGGCAATCACCTCTCCACTAAGACCCATAACGCAAAGTTCAACTTTTGTAATAGTGCTCAACTCTTCAATGCTGCTTTTGATCGTCTGCGCGGATATCATACCAAGCCCCTTTCTGGAAATCATGACATACTTCAACACTTATATCATAACACAAAAAAAGGAGCTGCGCGATTGTGCGCAGCTCCGTAAAAACCTCGCTTAATGAAGTTCTGATTAGTTTGTGATTGCCTGCTCTGTCTCTTTGTCGAATACGTGGATCTTCTCAACATCGAATGCAAACTTAACCTTGTCGCCAGGTCTTGCTGTTGTACGAGAATCAACTCTTGCTGTGATAGGGAACTCAGCGAGATCGAAGTACAGATAAACTTCTGCACCAAGAAGCTCGTATACGTTGATTGTTGACTCGAATACAGCCTTGGATGTGTTAACAACCATCTCGGAATCATCAACATCCTCAGGACGGATACCGAATGTAACAACTTTTCCAGCATAACCGCCATCGATAAGCTTCTTAGCCTTTGCAGGAGGAAGCTCGATGAGCTGATCAGCAATCTTAAGGGAAGCCTTGTCACCGTTAACAACAACTTCAGCATCAAGGAAGTTCATCTGAGGTGATCCCATGAATCCTGCAACGAAGAGGTTGCCGGGCTTGTCATAGAGGTTCTGAGGTGTATCAACCTGCTGAACAACACCGTCCTTCATAACTACGATTCTGGTACCAAGAGTCATAGCCTCTGTCTGGTCGTGTGTAACGTAGATGATTGTTGTGCCCAGTCTCTGGTGAAGCTTAGCAATCTCTGTTCTCATCTGAACACGGAGCTTAGCATCAAGGTTTGAAAGAGGCTCGTCCATAAGGAATACCTTAGGGTTACGAACGATAGCACGTCCCATAGCTACACGCTGTCTCTGTCCACCTGAAAGAGCCTTAGGCTTACGATCAAGGAGCTTCTCAAGGTCAAGGATCTTAGCTGCGTTTCTAACCATTGTATCGATCTCGTTCTTAGGAACTTTTCTAAGCTTAAGACCGAAAGCCATGTTATCATAAACAGTCATGTGGGGATACAGAGCGTAGTTCTGGAATACCATCGCGATATCTCTGTCCTTAGGCTCTACATCGTTAACAACTCTGTCGCCGATCTTAAGTGTTCCTGAAGAGATATCCTCAAGTCCTGCAATCATACGAAGTGTTGTTGACTTTCCACATCCTGAAGGTCCTACGAAAATAATGAATTCTTTATCCTGGATCTCAAGGTTGAAATCCTTAACAGCCTCAAAGCCGTTGGGATAAACTTTTGTTACATGCTCAAGTGATAAACTTGCCATACCAATCATTCCTCCTAAAATAAGTGAATAAATCTACACGCTAGAATAAAGTATAGACATTTGCATGTTTATTGACTATTCACTATTTTCACAAAGATTTTATTTTTCATTAGCCAATCTGACAAGAAAACCTGTGACTAATGTGGGTAATCTCAATGTTGACGAATAATCCAAAATATCACTGTGCAATTTGCCCATTGCAAAAATCCGTCAAAATGATAGTCGCCCGGCTCCCTGCTGACGCGCTCTTGTAAGTGCGCGCCTTCCGGACTCTATCAAATCTCTGGCATTCCGGCCTCCGTTAGGGAAAAGAACCGCTCCCGCATTGACTTCCAGATCACTTACTTCGCTTCCTGATGTGGCGTCATGAAGGAAGAGCTGCATCTCATCAGTCTGCTTTCTGACATCCTTCTCGTCGCCGACTCCCTTCAGGAATACTGTAAACTCACTGTCTCCCGTCCTGCCAATTACATCCGTTGATCTGAATCCGGATTTTAATCCTCTTGCAAATTCACGAAGCTGATCGTTGAATTGTGCCGATCCTTTTTCATTGATTCTGTCTCTTGTAATATTAGTGCCGATAACAAACAACATTCCCTTATTATCCGCACCCTCAGCCGTGTAGCTGTCGATTTCCTTAAGAGTCTCTTCTCCTGTCAGCAGTCCTGTTATTATATCCGTCTCATGCTCGGCGGCCGCTTTTCTGCCGGAAGCCTTTTGGATGGCGTCCGCAACCAGATTTGCAAGAAGCACCAGAAGAACAAACGCCACTGAGATCAGTACCATGGCAGCACAAAATCTGTAGCCCGGTTCCATGCTTCTTCCAACCATGGCATTCATCTGCCCTTTGCTGATAAGCACAATACAGCCTCCGTTGGCGGATTGCAAAGGCACAACTATGGCATGACCGTAATCCGGAACTTCTGACATCAGTACATTTTTTTGGGAAATAGCAAGCTTAACGGAATCTTTGGAAAGTGACTGGGGTATTTTATCCCAGATAGAACTGGATCTGGCGGGAACAGTCTCAAACCCTCCGGAGCATAAAATATCGCCCGTGAGGGTTATGATTGCCTGACCGTCTGCCAGGTATTTCTCCCGGAACAGCTGCTCACTGATGGCTTTCACCGGAAGATATGCAACAAGAAAGCCTCTTGTCTGACCGGAAAACTTGGCGCTGTACACAATCATAATCTCGGCAATGGAGCTCTGAACATCTCTGGGAAGCACCATTCCGGATCCGCCATTGGCATAGTCCGCAGACAGCTCGGTAAAGAAGCTCTCTGTACTGACGTCAACGTCCCTGTTGTTCATATCAAAGCCTTTGCCGTTCTGATCGCAGATGACAGCATAATTGACTGAGCTCTCCTCAAGAATGTTCTCCAGCATATACACCAGCTGGCTCCTGTTATCGTCCATTCTGAGTTTACTCATGATATTGCCTGTGGCATAGACAACAGATGTGGAGTTACTGATATCCACATCTATCTTTCTGAGTTCATCCTCAACTTCGAGGGCTATCTGCGTCTCTTTTGCATAAACAAGTTCATCCCGCATTGCATTCAGATAGGTCACGATAGCAACAGCCACCGCGATCATGCAGATAATCATTGGAAAAAACCACCTTAGATGTGATCTCTTCATGTGCACCTCACTGATCTTCTTCGTCGATCTTCTTTATGGCATTGTCGAGCTCTTCCTCTTCAGAGAGCTCAGCCTCCTTGGGTTCAAATTTTTTGAATGTCTCACTGTATAAAAATGCGCACAGATATCCCGGTCCGGCAAAGCCAAAAAGGAACAGGATAGGTACGACTTTATAATCCAGAAGATAATACAGAACAAAGGGAAGAAGTGTCACGATTGCCATGGCAATGGTCTTGGGAAGCGCCAGTATAGCCATGAGGAACGCATTCTTGATGGTTCCGGGAATCGTATTAACAAACTTGGCCAGCAGCGGGAAAATGTACAGCGATGCCAGGTACAGAATAAGTGACACAGCAAAAAGGATGTACTTGTAAACCACTGCATTTCCTTTCATGATCAGGTAATCCATCAACAGTATTCCGCCTGCTGCAAACATGATAACCATGAGTATCATTCCCTGTACAAAGTTCTCCTTGAAGGACTTGAAGAAAGTTTTGGTAACATAGCTCTCCTCATCTCTTACAATCTTAAGAAGCACGAAGTGCATGCCTGTGAGGGCAGGTCCCAGGGGAATCGATGCGATGATACCAAAGAGCCAGGCATACAAAACGTAGTTAAATGCAAACTCCTGCTCCCCCATCAATATCGGTCCCAGCATAAAAAACTGTTCTACTAAAAGCGGAAGTGCAAAGACCAGCGTAAGCACGTTGATCCACATCACATCTGCCATTTTGGTAAGCCCCCTCATAAGCGGACTGTCCAGATCAAAAATTCTTCCCATAATTCAACAAAACTCCTTGTATTACTGTCTGTTTAATTTCAGCTCCATGGGATAATACCGTATTCCGTCGGTTGTAGTCTCCGGAGCCGTATCACAAAATCCCCTTTTGTGATAAAAGCCTGTGGCATAAGGCGCAGCATTTACTGTCAGCGAATCCACGCCCTCTTCTGCCAGAGCATACTCGCTCACATACCGTAAAAGAGCCGTGGCAACCCCGCAGCGGTGGTAATTCCGGTCCACAAACAAAAGAGAGATATGCTTCTTCTCACGCAAAGAAAGCATACCCACATATTTGTCTTCCTCCACAGCCACAAACAGCTGATAGTGCCCGGCCACAAACATCTTCCGCAGCATATCGTCGGCGATAAACTTGCGGAAATTATCTATTCCCTCCTGAGAATAGTCAGGGGCGTTAAATCTTACGAAGGTTTCCCACGCAAGCTTCATCGCCCCGTCCCAGTCAGAATGGTAAGCGCATCTTACCATTATTTTTGAAGTGTCAATTTTTGGCTCCACTCTCAATCACTTTCTTGATCCACTCATACTGGTCAGCATAAACCTGCTCCCTGCCAATCTCCTGCTGAAGCTCGTGACGAAGTCCGTCATAAAGTTTAAGCTCAACGTCCTTGATCTGTAGATCATTCTTGTAGATGTTGTAGAGCTTTTCAGGTCCCTCACCGTAGTTGCCTACAGGGTCTTCCTTACCTGCTGTGATCAGGATGTGGAGATCCTTGGGGATATCCTCCATCTTGTCTGTATCCTGAACTCTCTTAAGAAGCTCAGCCATTGTCTTGAATCCGTTTAAGGTGAAGACAAAGTTGCAGGCAGGATCGGCAATGTATTTGTCAATGCTGGCTTCGTTGTGTGAAAGCCAGTCAAAGGGAGTCCTGGGATTGTCAATCCTCTTGGTGTAGTTCTTAAAGGCCATGTTGTTAACCATGGTTGAACGATATTTCTCTCCCATAAGAACGGAAAGGAAGTTTACAAGTCCTCCAAGGCTCTTAACAGTGCCGTTTGGCATAAAGGCTGTTCCCTGAATGATGGCGCCTTTGATACCTGTGCCGTATCTTGTTATATATTCTCTTGCCACAAAAGAGCCGAAACTGTGTCCCAGGATCAGACACGGAATTCCGGGATACTCTTCCTGAGTCATCTTTTTAAGCCTGTGAGCATCTCTTACAAGAACTGTAGCAGGATCGTTTTTGCAAAAATATCCATAGGTACCCTTCTCGCCGACAGATCCGCCGTGTCCAAGATGGTCGTTTCCGATTACGATAATGCCTTTCTCAGCCAGGTAATTTGCAAATTCATCGAAGCGATCGATGTACTCCTGCATTCCGTGGATGATCTGCACGATTGCAATAGGCTCACCTTCAGGAATCCACCTAATAGCATGAAGCATTGTCTGTCTGTCTCTTGATTTGTAAGTCAGTTCCTCTTTGCGTACCATTTGGAAATCCTCCCATAAGAATGATTATATATATATAATACTACAGATTTCTGCGCTTTGCTTACATAATCTCCACTTATTATCAGCAGATCTCTGCTCCGGCAGGCATATCTTTTTCAGGAACCATAAGTGCAAGGTTGCCATCAGCATCCTCTGCGCAAAGCAGCATACCCTCAGACAATACTCCGGCAAGCTTTGCAGGCTTTAAGTTCACAAGAACCATTACCTTCTTGCCCACCATCTCCTCAGGTGAATAATACTTTCTGATACCTGATACGATCTGCTTAACCTGGCTTCCGATCTTGACCTGTGAGCACAGAAGCTTCTTGGATTTCTCAACAGCTTCACACTTGATGATCTCTCCAACCTGGAACTGCATTGCTCCGAAGTCGTCAAAAGAGATCTCGTCCTTGGCCGGAATATCTATCTCAGCCTTCTTGTCCTCATCATCGGCCTTGGCCTCCGGTGCGGGTGCGGGAGCAAGTCCTGCCTTCGCAAGGTTGATGGCTGCAATTCTCTGAGACTCCTCAAATTCTGCCTTCTGCTTTTTGGTGATCTCTGCTGCCTTCTCAAGAACGTCCTTAAGATCTTTTCTTGCAAAAAGCATCTCGGGGCTTTCGGTAACCTTTGTTCCGTTCTTTACAAGGCCAAACTCGCCAAGCTGATCGAAGTCTCTGTCGGGAGCGGAAAGCTGCTCTTTGATCTTCTCTGCAGTCTCGGGCATAAAGGGATCAAGGAGAGCCGCACCGATGGAAATAGCCTCCACCAGATTGTAAAGGACTGTTGAAAGCCTGTCCTTCTTGCTCTCATCCTTACCAAGGATCCAGGGCTCGGTTTCATCAATATATTTGTTGCATCTCTTAAAGAGTGTGAATATCTCGGTCAAAGCATCAGCTACTCTAAGCTCGTTCATCTTGGCTTCTACCTTGTCGTAGCATGCGCATGCCACAGCCTTAAGGTCGTCATCCACCGGCTCTTTTACCCCGGTATCTGCAACCACACCGCCAAGATACTTGTTGCTCATGGCGATGGTTCTGTTTACAAGGTTACCCAGAGTATTGGCAAGATCTGAGTTAAAGCGCTCCACAAGAAGCTCCCAGGTGATCACACCGTCGTTGTCGAAGGGCATCTCGTGAAGAACGAAGTATCTTACGGGATCAACGCCGAAGAGGCTTACAAGGTCATCGGCATAGATAACGTTACCCTTGCTCTTACTCATCTTCTCGCCGCCCTGCAGAAGCCAGGGATGTCCGAATACCTGCTTGGGAAGGGGCTCCCCAAGGGCCATCAGGAAGATGGGCCAGTAAATTGTATGGAAGCGGATAATATCCTTACCGATAAGGTGAAGGTCCGCAGGCCACCACTTCTTGTATTCTTCGCTGCTGTTGCCGTCCGCATCATATCCGATACCGGTAATATAGTTTGTAAGGGCATCAAGCCATACATATACAACGTGCCTGTCATCAAAGTCTACAGGAATTCCCCATTTAAAAGAGGTCCTGGAAACGCACAGATCCTGAAGTCCCGGAAGAAGGAAATTGTTCATCATCTCGTTCTTGCGGGATACGGGCTGGATAAAGTCAGGGTGAGTGTTGATGTGCTCAATAAGTCTGTCTGCGTATTTACTCATCTTGAAAAAGTACGCCTCTTCCTCAGCGGGATGAACAGGGCCACCGCATTCAGGGCACTTCCCGTCAACAAGCTGAGACTCTGTGTAGAAAGCCTCACACTCTGTACAGTACATTCCCTTATAAGAGCCCTTGTAGATATCGCCCTGATTGTAAAACTTCTTGAATATCTTCTGAACCTGCTTAACGTGATCCTCGTCAGTGGTTCTGATAAATCTGTCATAGGATGTGTCCATGAGATTCCAAAGACCCTTAATGGTGTCGGAAACCTGGTCTACAAACTCCTTGGGGCTTGCACATCCTGCCTCAATGGCTCTGGTCTCAATCTTCTGTCCATGCTCATCTGAGCCTGTCTGAAAGTGAACATCAAAGCCGTCTCTTCTCTTATATCTTGCGATAGCATCAGCCAGCACGATCTCATAGCTGTTTCCGATATGAGGCTTGCCTGATGTGTATGCTATAGCGGTTGTAATATAGTATTTGCCTTTATTCTGCATTGCCGTAACATCCTTCCTGATATATGTGTCTTTTAGTGACACAAGATTTCGCATCCGGTCTCTGTAACCAGAACCTCAACCTCCCACTGCGCGGAGGGTTTGAGATCTGCGGTGTACACAGTCCAGTCATTTTCTTCATCAATAAATATCTCGTCGGTACCCATATTTACCATGGGCTCGATGGTGAATACCATACCGGGCACCATCAGCATACCTGTTCCGGGCTTGCTGACATGGCTTACATAGGGTTCCTCATGGAATTCATTGCCGCAGCCGTGGCCACCGATCTCCTTGACAACGGTATAGCCGTTATCCAGCGCATGCTGATGAACGGCGTGTCCCATGTCTCCGATCTGTGTCCAGGGAATAACGGCCTTGATTCCTGCTTCCATACACTCCCGGGTTACATCGACAAGGCGTTTCTTTTCGGGAGAAACCTCGCCGATGCAAAACATTCGTGATGAATCCGAGAAATAACCATCCAGGATGGTTGAACAGTCAACGTTTATGATATCGCCCTCTTTGAGGATGATGTCTTTGGAAGGGATACCGTGGCATACCTCTTCGTTAATGGAGGTGCACACGCTCTTGGGAAATCCCTGATATCCCAGGTCTGCGGGAATTCCGCCCATCTTGGAGGTGACATCGTTTACAATATCGTCGATCTCCTGGGTGGACATGCCTGCCCTGATCTTGTCTCCAACTTCATCAAGCACCGCCATATTGATAACGGCACTCTTCTTAATCCCCTCAATATCCTTCTCAGTCTTAAGGAGTTTCCTGCTGGGCACCAGAATTCCCTGATGCTCATACTGTATTATTTTGTCATCAAATGCAGCGTGGCAGCTCTTGTATTTCTTGCCGCTTCCACACCAGCAAGCATCGTTTCTGTCTAATCTCTTATACATAGCAATCCTTCTTTTTCCGATAAATACTCAATATATAGTATGCTATCCCTAACCGTAAAAGTCAAATATCTACAGCATTTCAGGGCATCGCAGTATCAGTTTATCATCAAAAACGCACAGCCATACGACTGTTGTGCGGTTCGGAAACAGGGCTGTTGTTCCTGATGTAATCAATGAGAATATCAGGCATCTCTTCGGAATAAGTCCTGATTGTGGGGCTCTTTCCTATGCACTCGTATCCACCGGTTCCGGTTGCTCTGTAGTTGCTGGCAACCAGAGTGTACTCTTTGTTTTCCTCAAGCTCTGTTCCGTCCAGCTTCTTAAGTACAACTACTCTCTCACCGACAGGTTTTGTCAGGTCGAACTCGTACCAGAGGTTGGCAAAAAAGTCATAGTTGTAATGTTCAACCTTTGGCTGCAGGAACACATTGGAAATGGCCACTTTTCCGGTTTCGGGGTCATAATCAAAATACTCCGCGCATCTCTCCAGAGCCTGCTTCAAAACTGCCTTTGTTACGCTCTTAACCTCCATGGTGTTGGAGAACTTGTAGATTCCAAGTACGTCTCTTATGGTTGTGCCCTTGTGAAGTCCCAGAGGATCATTGGAAAGTGATGTGCAGGAAAAGTCTGTACCGGCAAACTTAAGCTGCGCTTCATTAAACAGGTCCGCAACCTTGCTGCCGTTCATGGCTATATCCAGCTTCTGCTCAACGGGAATCTCTTCCCAGATCTGCCCGATGGGCTCATCCAGCCACTTTTCAAGGTCTTCTGTCATCTGATCCATGAAGCTGTGGGCAGCCATTATCTCTTTTGCCCTCTCGCTCACTCCCTTTACGGGAACAAGCTTTGAAGTAATGTCCCAGGCACCCTTGCTGCCTTCTGCCACAACCTCGGCATAAATCCCGGCTTTATCCGGAGGCTGTACTCCGTGGGTTCCGGCGATGTCAACACTCTCTATGGCAATATGCTGATGGCCTGTAAGTATTATGTCAAAGTCCAGCTCTTTGCAGATCTGGCAGGCCTGATTCTCGAGGGTCTCGGAAAGTCTTTTGCCGGTCTTAAGGTCCTCCTCAAAACCGCCGTGATAGATGCAGACCTTGAGATCGCACTTATCCCGGAGATTATCCAGCTCTTTTCGCAGTGCTTCCACCGGATCTGTCACAACCAGTTCGGTGAGGTTCTCTTTCTTTTCCCAGACATTTACAAATCCGGTCACGGCAGCGGTGATGCCCACCCTTGTGCCGTCCTTCATGGTGTGTATCACGCTCTTTTTGATGCCCAGAGCGCCTCTCTTGTCCTCAACGTTACAGCTGATGAGAGTGGCTTTCACCTGAGACACATAATCCAGTATGGCATCATAACCAAAGTTGAAATCGTGGTTTCCCAAAGTGTAGTAATCAAGGCCCATGGCGTTGAAGCCTTCGGCCATGGGATTGAAATCATACATATCCCTGTGGCTCAGATAGTAGGAGATAAGCGGCGTTCCCTGAAGGGTGTCTCCGCCGTCAAGAATAAGTGTGTCATCGTCCTTTTCAATCTGTCCGGCAACACAAAATAGCCCCGTGTTATCGGGGCCATTCAGTGCATAGTCAATGGGATATAAATGTCCGTGTGTATCTGTGGTAAAAATAATACGCATTTAATTATCCTCTTGTAAGTTTAACTCTGATCCTGGTGGAGATGTACTCGATGATGAGGATCAGAACAATAAGTCCTGCCAGCAGCGCTCCTGCCTCATTCCATCTGTAGGAATTCATGGCAAAGATAAGGGGCGCACCGAAACCGCCGGCACCTACCATACCGAGAATTGTTGCATCTCTCAAATTGATATCAAATCTGTAAATTGCTGTTGATGCGAAGTTGGGCATCAGCTGAGGCAGAATTCCGTATCTGATCTTCTGCCAGGTGTTGCATCCTGCGGCATCCAGCGACTCTACCACCTTGGTGTCCAGATCCTCGATGGCCTCAATATACATCTTGCTGATCATACCGATGGAGCACACGCCCATGGTCAAAAGACCTGCGAAAGCGCCGGGGCCTGTTACACGGATGAACATAAGACCGTAAACGAAAGCCGGAATTGTACGGGCCATCATGATAATGATCCTGCCTGCAAAGGCAATGGGCTTGGGTGTTAAGTTTGATGCGGAGATAAACGCCAGGGGAACTGAAATGATGGCTCCCACAATGGTTCCGAGGAAGGCGATACAGATGGTCTCCAGCATCAGGTAAGGAACACCCTTGGTGGAAAAGTCGAAGAGGAACTCCAGATCGGGATGGAAGATTCCGGAAAGAACGTTAAGCGCGATCTGTCCGCCATCCTGGGTTGAGCCGCTGGTCTCAACGGCGCTTCCGCTCCATACAAGGAGTCCTACTACAACAAGTGCTGTTATTAAATTATAAACCCAATCATTGGGTCTTTTCTCATATGCTGCTTGAATTCTCTGATTCATATACTACCTCCCGTCAGACAAGCTTCTTACGAAGTGTACGGCTGACAGTCTCGATGATAAATACTGTAACAAAAAGGGCGATAAGGATCATTCCAACGCTGGGATACTCTCTCCAGCTTATCTTCTCGTTCAGTATAAGACCGATACCGCCGGCACCTACGTAACCAAGAACTGCTGCATATCTAACGTTGCCCTCGAAGTTGAAGAGGCAGTTTGAAAGGTAGAAAGGCAGTACCTGAGGTATTATTGCAGAGATGAAAGCCTGAGATCTTGTGGCGCCCATGGCCTGCATGGCCTCGAAGGCTCCCATGTCAACAGTCTCAATCTCTTCATAGGTAAGTTTACCGATATAGCCAAAAGAGAAAACGGCTATAGCCACAGTTCCCGCAAGGGTTCCAAGGCCGAAAACAAGGGTTGCCACCAGAGCGATAACAATGGTAGGAAGGGTTCTGATCAGAGAGAACATTACTCTGACAATCGAAACCACAACTTTACTGGGGCAAACATTGGTACTTGCAAGCATTGCAAAGGGTACCGACAAAAGCGCGCCGACTACGGATCCCAGAAGTGACATCTTGATAGTGTCAAAAAGCGGTGTCCATACAACAGGCATTACGCTTGTTTTGGGCGGGAACATCTCGCCCAGAATAACAAAGAACTGTCCTATACGGGAAACCAGGATCTTCATGTCGAATCCGGTGATTTTAACGGAAAGAGCACTCATGGCAAGGATCAGTATCAAATAGATCGGAGCGCGGGAGGCTTTCTTATAAGCTTTTTTGCCGTTGGGAAGGACATATTCCCTTGGTTTGAATATCTTATCGTATAATCCTAACTTCACCTCGATCACCCCTCTTCCTGGATATTGCCGTCGCGGTCAACCTTTCCGTTGTAGATCCTGTCAAGGACTTCCTGGGTTGCTCCTGAAGCAGGGCCGTCAAATACGATCTCACCCTCTCTGATACCGACAACTCTTGTGGCATACTTAAGAGCCAGATCGATGTGGTGAATATTGATAAGGATAGAGATGTTCATGTCCTCATTGATCCTCTTGAAATCGCCCATAACCTGATTGGCGGTTACAGGATCGAGAGCTGCTACAGGCTCATCCGCAAGAATGATCTGTGGGCTCTGAGCAAGGGTTCTTGCAAGAGCAACTCTCTGCTGCTGGCCACCGGAAAGCTGATCGGCTCGAACAAAGGCCTTATCAAGAATGCCTACTTTATCAAGGCACTCAAGGGCTTTGATCTTCTCTTCCTTGGTATAAATTCCGAAAGCAGATCTGTACCAGGGCATGTCCGGTACGAAAGCAGTCAGAACGTTTTTGATTACTGTAGTTCTTGTGATCAGGTTGAATGACTGAAAGATCATTCCTATCTTCCTTCTGAACCTACGAAGCTGTTTGCCCGACAGGCTCATAACATCAACATCATCCACGGTGAGCTTACCGCTGGTTACATCGTGCATCCTGTTGATGGTACGAATAAGTGTAGACTTACCGGCTCCGGACAGACCGATGATAGCAACAAATTCTCCCTGCTCAATTGTGAGGTCAACATGCTTTAAGCCCTCAAAACCGTTGGGATATACTTTTCCGACATTTTCAAACTTGATCATGAGTTTTCTCCTAAAATCTAAATTGGGGGCTGCAAAAATCTTTCGTCTACTTGGCACGCTTGCGCTCGAAGATTTTTGGTAGCGGTACCAGGTTCGAAATAACCTCACCAGGTACCGACCAAAATCTACGGCCTGCGTAAGACGAAATGATTTCTGTACCCCCTCACTAATTTTTATTCGCTCTATAAGCGCTCTCTAGTTACTGCATTGACTTGATGAGTTCCTGAGCAGCTCTCTCTGACTCGTAGTCCTCTGACTTAGCCTCAACGTATCCGTTGTGGTTGTAGATAGAGATAACTTCCTTACCGGCATCTGTGTTTCCGATGTTGATGAAGGCCTGTGTGATAGCAGCCTTGAAAGCATCATCCATAACGTCAGATGTCTTGCTTACGCTGATTGTATCGTTGTAGATACCGTCTGTAACACCGATAACGTTTGTCTCATCCCAGATAGAATCTGTTCTTCCAAACTCAGTTGTCCACTTCTCCTCGTTGTCACGTCTTGCATCTGCATAGCAGCAAAGAACGTCGATCTGGCCTGAAGCAAGTCTTGCGAATGCATTACCGTAAGAATCAGCCTGTACAGCGTGTGTAAGGTCTGTGATGTGCTTCTCATAGTTAGCCTGGAGCCAGAGTGAAGGATAAATGTATCCTGCTGAAGATGAAGAGTTCATAACACTCCAGTTAAGACCATCGAGGTCCTCCCATGTGATCTCCTCGCCGTTGTTAACCTTAGCTGCGATAGCCTGGCCTGCCTCTGAAGGTCCTGCGATGATAAGTCCACGGTAGAAAGTAACCTGATCCTCAGTGGGCTCAGTGGGCTTGTTGTCATTCCATGTCTTAGCGTCAGGGCTCTCGATTGAAAGACCGTCTCTTGTAGCTGTAAGGATAACATCGCATCCGTCATCGTAAAGTACATATGTACCACCGGGGATAAGACCAACATCAATTGTTCCTGCTGAAAGTCCCTCACCTACTGCCTCGTAGCTGGTACCAACAGTGATATCAACCTCGCCAACCTCGTATCCGAGACCTGCAAGCTCTGTTGTAAGGAGCTCCTTAAGGGGCTCAGTAGCTGTAACGATCTCATCGGGGTCACGTGAAGGTACGAAACCGATTGTAAGCTTGTCAATCTGTACAGGGCCTGCGGGCTCTGCTACTGCTTCTGCTGTCTCTTCTGCAGCCTGCTCAACAACAGCCTCTGCTGTCTCTGTAGCAGTCTCAGTTGACGCTGAATTGCCGCATCCTGCAAGCATTGCAACACATGAAACGCTTGCGAGCATAGTTGCTAAAATCCTCTTCATAATAATAATCCTCCTGCCTTACATATATAAGGTCTTAAAAAAATGATTTTTCCGCAAAAAAATACCCACGTGTATTACACATGGGTACTCCTTGCTAATTACACGACAAAAGTGTAAGTGATAAGCCCCTGTTTGTCAATGAATTCCTTGCTTTGGCGATTTAAAGCATTCAAGCAGAATAGGTAACTGTCACTATGGAATGTGCCGAAACAAGAAGCTTTGCAGAGGACTCACCCTCGCCCAAAACGACAGGCATGTCCTCGTCTGCTCTGTTAAGCAGCACAACCACCCTCTCCCCATCGGGATTAAGGAAGGCTACACTTTCAACCTTATCGGAATATCCGGATGATACGATGAGCTTAGCTCCCTCTTTTACGTATCTGGAAAAATGTCCAATATAGTAATAGGAAAGCTTCTTCTCGTAATCATCTCCGGCTTCGTTGGCTTTAATGGGCGCATCACAGTAGTTGCCCACATGGTTGGGGCCGCCCTGATAGTCAACGATCAGATTCCAGTCAAATATTGCGGTAATACCGCCCTTTAGATTACCAAGCATCTGGTGGGCATACATCTCGGCATTGTGAAGATCACCTTCCCCGGAAAACCTTGAATATTCAACACACCCCTCAGTAAAAAAGATCTCTTTTGAAGGAAAATGTTTCTTAATAAGACCAAGGTTTTCAAAGTGATCTCCCGTATACCAGTGCACGGCACATCCGAAAATATACTTGTCCGCAGCTTCCCTGCCCATTATCTGTCTGAATCTGTCATAGGCGATCTCCTTGTTGTGATCCCACACAAGGATTCGAACATCTCCAAGCATTCCTGCCTTTTCCAGAGCAGGTCCCAGATATTCCACGGCAAACTCAGCTTCCTGATCAGCGTTGTATCTGCAGGAATCCCAGGTCTGCGTGGCGTTGGGTTCATTCTGGATGGAGGTAAAAGAAATATCGACACCCCTCTTCTTGTATTCCTGAATAAACTTAACGTAATAATCCGCCCAGAGCTTTCTGTACTCGCTCTTAAGCTCTCCGCCATGGTTCATCTCCCCGTTGGTCTTCATAAACGATGGAGGTGACCAGGGAGCCATAATAAGAACCGGCTGTCTGCCCAGCTCTTTCTTAGCTGCTTCGATCATGGGAATGATCTCTTTTTCATCGTGGGCAATATCGAAGGTACTAAGACTCTCGTCCCCCTCTTCTATATAGGTATAGTTGCCCAATGCAAAATCGCAGCTGTTCATGTGGATGCGGCCGATATTGTAGCGAAGGCCCTCATCTCCAAAAAGATCTGTGATAAGCTCTTTTCTCTTGTCCTCACCAAGGGTGCAATATGTGTGGGCTGCGGCCTCCGTAAATGCACCTCCGAAGCCTCTGATGGTTGTCTCCTGTTCTTCAGGATAAACCGCCACAAGCTTCATCTCGCCTGCAGGGCCTGCATCCGGAGCACTGCTCTCACTCCAGAACTGGCCTTTGGCAAGATTGGTCTGCGTTACTTTTATATTTTTCATATCAATCCTTTGCTGTTGTTGAATCGCGCGGGATTATCCTTCCATTCAATGTTATAAGCTCTCCGGGATCACCCTTGATCATACGGATAAGCTGTTCTACTGCTATGATGCCCTGTTTTTCAAAAAAGGTTCTGATGGTGGTACAGGAGGGACTCACAAGCCTTGTGGTCTCTATGTCGTCACATCCCATAACGCTAACCTGATCGGGAACTTTGACACCTCCGTCCCTGAAAGCCTCAAGCACACCTATGGCACTTAAGTCGTTCGCCGCAAAAACAGCGTCAGGCAAAGGCTTTCCTGATTCCAGGAAATCTCTTACAGCGTTGTAGGCATTCACCCTCTCAAATTCACCTTTTAGAATGTAGTCTTTATCCACAGTTATACCGGCGCGTTTCAAAACCTCAAAGAAGCCTTTCTTACGCTCGATACTGTCGTAGTTGTCGGATACACCTTCAATATACATAAACTTCTTGTGCCCCAGTTCCAACAGGAACTTGGCAGCCTGTTCTCCGCCGCTGTGAGAATCAAATACCACGCTGGAGGACCTTTCTCCCACCAGAATACGGTCGATGTATACCGTGGGAATTCCCTGATTCTTGAGTATTTCTTCCTGATCCGGCCCGATCGCGGAATTAAGAATGATGGCTCCGTCCACTCTGTGTCCCATGATATTGGCAAGGATATGAGAGGGATCGGAACTTAAAAATATCTCCAGCTCATATCCGCCTTCCTGGCATGCTCGGTTAACCGCATCGGAGAGTTCCCCGTAGTAGGGACCTCTGATTGCCCCAAGAAACAGTCCGAGAACTCCCGTGGCCTGTGCCTTAAGGTTCCTTCCGTTAAGATTCGGGGTATAGTTAAGTCTTCTCGCAACCTCCAGTACTCTTTCCTTGGTGTCGGGATGAAGAACATTCACGTTATTGAGGGCATTAGACACAGTAGAAATTGATACTCCCGCTTCTTTTGCCACATCTTTTATTGTTATCTTTTTGTTTGTTTCCTTAGACAAGACTGATACCCCTTTTCCCATATCATCTGCTTATATCTTAGTATAGGCAGAGGGCAAAATCGTTTTTACCCTCTGCCATTATATCATATTACAATGAGATCAAGAGGAGTGCCCGATAATTACTTGTAATCATACTCCTCGCAGTATGCGATCCACTGCTTGGTGTACTCTTCACGACACTTGTCAATTCCTGCCTCTTTCATCTTATCTCTGAACTCTTCTACTGCTGCATCAACATCATCAACAAGACCTGCCTCAAGAGGAGCGAGGTACTGTCTCATTACGTTGCTGACTGCTGATCTCTCAGCGCTGTAGGAATCATAGTTCTCTGAGAATCCGTCATAGATGTTAACGTTAGGGAACTTGGTCTTTGCGCCAAGATCTGCGTACTTGTCGAACATCTCCTGAAGCTTAACGTCCGTCTTCTGAGGAAGCTTTGTCTCGCCGTTACGAAGGTTCCATGTGTTGAATCCCTCATAAGGGAATGTAGGTGTCTCGCCTGCTTCTTCCTGAAGGTTCTTGTAGATACCGTCTGCTACATCATAGTGTGTTCCCTTAATACCGTACTGAACGATAGCGTTGATCTCGTCATCGCAGAGCATAGCCTGAAGTACAAGAAGTGCTCTCTCGGGATCCTTGCAGCCTCTTACGATAGCTGTTCCGTTCTGTGTTGCGTGTCCGGGATAGATAACGCCGTTTGTCTCGCCGTATGCAACATAAGCTGACTCCCAGCCCTCGCCAGCGTTCTCAAAATCAGCAATAGCTGTGATCTGCTTGTTGGGGTTCTGGCCTGCAACTTCTGCTACGCAAAGACCGTTCTTGTAAGCGTCTGAGTTGTTTGTATCTGAAAGTGCACTCTTTGACCAGAATCCTTCGTCTGCCCATCTCTTCATGGTCTTCATGTCATCTACGAAGTCATCTGAGTACCAGTAATCATAAACATCTGAAGGTGAATCATAGTTTGCTGCAAGGCCGTAATCAAGACCGTTGTTGGCAACCCAGTTGTACTTGAAGTTAAGTGCCCATGCTGCATCGAAACCGGTCTTAAGTCCCTGGCTCTCTTCTGTTGTTACAGTAAGAAGTCCCTGGCTGGGATCGTTCTCCTTGATTCCAAGAAGGTATGCCTCAAGGTTCTCAAGTGAATCGGGAACAGGAAGATCATACTTAGCACGAAGGTCTTCTCTGTACTTTACACCATTACATACATACTCGGCCCATGTGTTGGGTACTGCGTAGATCTTGCCGCCAACCTTGCACATGTTGAGGTTTGCATCGCCGACAAGCGCCTTAAGATCGGGAGCTACAGTATCAAGCATTTCATCAAGCTCTTCAAATGCTCCGCTGCTTGCCAGCTGACCGTAGTTAAGCCAGTTAGCGATGTAGATAAGGTCTGCGCTCTGAGCTGTGATCTCATTAGCGTACTTCTGCTGGAAATCTGTCCATGTTGAGAACTGCATATCAACAGTTGCGTTGCACTTCTCGAGAAGCTTCTCATTGAGGGCTGCCTCTACAAGCTCCTCATCCTGGGGTGCATCACCCATTACGTAGAATACCAGGTCAACCTGCTGGGAAAGATCCAGCTCTGTTGCCTCTGCTGCAGGAGCCTCTGCCTCAGTGGTCTCTTCCTGAGTCTCAGCTACAGGAATCTCCTCAACGCCCTCAGCCTCAAGCTGATCAGCTGCTGACTGTGTAGCCTGACCGCCGCAACCTGTGATCACGCCGGCTACCATTGCCATTGACAACAATGCGCTTAAAACTTTCTTTTTCATATTTTGCCTCCTTTGTGATATGAAAATCTTTTATTTACCATTTTTAACAAGGAAGTTCTGCTCCAACGCTGCGCGTTGTCCAGAACACGTTCGAACCAGGCTCGAAAATACCTCGCCAGGTTCTCTCAGCCTTTTACCGCTCCAACAGTAATTCCCGAAACAAAGAATCTCTGAACGAAGGGATAGAACAAAAGTACAGGACCCGTAGCTACTACTGCCATGGCCAGCTTAACCGACTCGGTAGGCAGATCTGCAGTCTTCATGCTGACGTTACTTGCCATCTGCTTCATGGCTGTTGTTGCATTCAGAAGGTCATACAGGTAGAACTGAAGCTGCCAGGTTGATGAATTGGTACTGAACATTGAGGATCTGTACCAGTCGTTCCAGTAACCCAGAGCCAGGAAAAGACCTACCGTAGCAAGGCCGGGTTTCAATACCGGAAGGACAATCCTGAAGAAGATCGTGAAATGTCCGGCTCCGTCGATCTTGGCGGACTCTGTGATGGCATCGGGCACGGCACCTACGATGAAGGTCCTCATAAGGATTACCAGGAAGGGACTCATCAGTGCCGGGAACCAGATTGCCAGGGTTGAGCCCTTAAGGCCAAGAACATTGGCATACATCAGGTACCAGGGGATCATTCCGCCTCCGAAGATACTTGTGAAATAGATTAGGAATGAAACCGTATTTCTGTACTTGAACTCTTTTCTTGAAATAACATAGCCTGTGAGGGTTATCATCATAAGTCCCAGGCCCGTTCCCACTACTGTGTAGTACAGTGTCATCTTGTAAGCCTGAAGGATATCCTTGGGGGACTTAAAGATTGTCTGGTAGGCAGAGAGTGTGAAGTCTCTCGGGAGCAGTGAATAACCCTGTGTAAGGATTGTTGCATTGTCCGTAAAGGAACCGGAAACAATTATTATGAAAGGCAGCACGCATATGATCGATCCAAGTACCAGGAGAGTATATGCGATGGCCTCAAAAACTTTCGTGCCTGTGGACTTTTTGATGGTCTTGGGGGCAGAAGGTTCGTAATCCAGATCTCTTGCCATCTTTGTGCTCCTTTCTTTAGAATAATGCGTATTCCGGATTTCTCTTTTTAACGATGTAGTTCACAAGAACAATGATCAGGAAGCCGAACAGTGACTGGTAAAGACCTGCCGCCGTTCCAAGTCCGATGGACAGAGGCTGCGTCATTGTGATTCTGTAAACGTAGGTGTCAAAAATATCCGTTGCGTTGAACAAAACTCCGTTGTTTCCGATAAGCTGATAGAACAGCTCGAACTGGCCTTTCATAATGCTTCCCAGTGCGTAGAGCAGAAGGATTATGAATGTGGGCTTGATGTGTGGCAGTGTGATGTACCATATCTGCTGAAGCTCATTGGCTCCGTCCACTCTCGCCGCCTCATAGATCTCATTGTCTATGCCCATGATGGTGGCCAGATATACAACCATTCCGTATCCGATATTCTTCCAGAGATAGAAGAAGGTGATAAGGAAAGGCCAGTAGGAAGGATTGTTGTAGAAGTCGATCCTCTCTCCTCCCATCTGTGTAACCAGATTGTTTATAAGACCGTACTGATATTCAAATACGTTGTACACGATAACCTTCAGGATAACGAAGGATACGAAGTAGGGCATGAACATCAGTGTCTGTGAAGTCTTCTTGAACCACTTGACTGTCACGCGGCTTACCAGTATGGCAAAAAAGATCTGAAGGATATTGCCTATACCGATGAAAACAACGTTGTAAAGTACTGTGTTCTTGGTGAGTCTGAACAGGTCTGCCTTGATCAGGAATTCAAAGTTCTTGAATCCGGTGAAGGGGCTGGACCAGAGACCGTCTCTGAAATTGAATGACGTAAAGGCGAAGTACACACCAAGCATGGGGAGGTAGTTGTTGATCATGAAGTACACGAAGGTCGGTATCAGCATAACGAACAGTACCCAGTTCCTCTTGAGTTCCACCCAAAGGCCGTGCTCTCTGTATTTATCTCTCTCTTTCTTCTCAAGAATCTTGATGTAGATGTAAGCGGCTATAGAGATCACCAGCTCTATATAAACCACTGCTCCGGGAAGAAAGCCCGTCATTTTGAATTTGGCATTTGAGAAGATCACAAATGCAATTGTTGCTGCCGCTGTCAGAAACTCAAACAGGAATGCGCATTTGCCTGCAGCCAGAAGGGAAAGCTCGCCTTTACCCTTTTTGATCCCCAGAAGGCTGCGAAAGATAAATGCCACGTTGAAGTAGATGGCTGCGGCGGTAAGTATCAGCAGGACCATTGCGAACAGTCCCAAAACTCCCTGATTAGCGTACTGGACAAAGGAAAGAAGATTGTACAGGTTGTATCCCGTAAGCAGGTCCTTCGCCATGTCCTTGGTAACTCCTATTCTGGAGAAAAGAGCTACCAGATTGACAACCTTGATCCAGTTGAAAAACGGGAGTGCAAGGATGAGGCATACAGCACTGATCCCCGATATCCATTTATTCCTCATAGGAACCTCCCAAAAATCTTTGTAAAACTTGAATAAAAACGTTTTTATTGTTCTGTTGTTCGTAGTCTAGCACTTTGCGCAATTGCTCGCAATATGCTGAGAGCATTTTTGTAAGCAATGCACAAAGCGACACGCAAAAATTCTGTTGAATCTACTAAAACGTTTTTATTCCTTAAATCCCTATCAAGGGAAAAGACTGAATATCCACCTGATAACCCTTGTAACAACCTTAACCACAACCTTGATAATGGTCACAGGTGTAACAGGTGTTGAAGGATTATGCGGCTCATCCTGGCCGGGTTCATCAGGATTTTCAGGATTCTCGGGCTGAGCAGGATTGTCCGGATTTTCAGGATCTTCAGGCTCAATCGTCTCCCCGGGATCATGCGGGTCTTCAGGATCTTCGGGATCCTGAGGCTCCTGTGGATCTTCTGTCTGAGTATCTGTGGAAACAACATCGATGTAGTCATAGTTGAGCCAGTCACCATTCCAGGTTCCGCCAAGGATCAGTCTGTTGTAGCCTTCCTTCAGCTCAACCTCTATATCTGCATAGATCATGTGGTTCCACTCCTGACCGCTGTTAGGAAGTTCAAAGGATACGCTGGGCTGTCCCTCAAGCTGGTAAACAGCAGTCATGTCACTGCCTGCACCGTTTGCAGCAACAGTGATCTTATAGTTTCCGGCCTTAGCCGCAAAAATACTGTAGTCTGTGTAGTTAAGTTTCTTAGCGATGATGTCATCACCAACTGCGAAAGAGGATACTGTAGCTCCCATCCCACCTACGCCGTTTGCATCTGCACGTCCTGAGTAGAAGCCCTGGTGCTCAGCAGGAGGATTGTTCGCAGATCTCACATTGTGATCCTCTGCCTCATATCTCTCTGCTCCGGTCTCTTCGATAACTGTTACGGGAGCTGCGGCAAGATCCAGGAATACTACCTGCTCTCCCTCGGCTGCCTCATTGGCAAAAGTAACTGTGTTTGCGCCTTCCGCAAGGTCTGTTGTTCCGAATACGGTTCTGAAGGCAGGCTCTTCCCCGTCCTTCATGTAGCCTGCGAAGTATCTGTACTGGCCCGCATATTTAGCATCAACCTCTACGTTTACAGTGTTCTCGTCAAAAGAGACAGCATCGCCCTTAACTCTTACAAAGCCGCTTACAGGCTCGGGATATCCGTCGGGAGCTTCAATCTCATCGGCACTTATAATTTCGATGCAGTCAATATTTGCCCAGTCATCCTGGTCGATGATGGTACCTGAAAGCATGAAATCATTGAAGCCTTCCTCAAGATGAATATCAAGCACAGAGCTGTTCATGGAATTCCAGGGGGCTCCTGCGTTGTCCAGAGTAATGGCTGTGTTCTCACCGCCATTGAGTTTGTACACCGCAACCATTCCATCCTGGCCGTTTCCGTTCCAGTGCCAGGTAAGACGATAATCGCCGGCCTTCTGGGCAAAGATAACGAAATCAACATACTTCATATTGGACCAGTCTTCAGCAATCTCATCAAAGGCAACATGGGTGTTAAGATTACCAACCGCGTAGCCTGCTGAAAAGAATGACTGTCCCTCAAGCCCTGCATTAGTGTAGTAGAACTCACCCTCAAGTCTTAAGGTTCCGTCTTCCTTAAGGGTTACAAAGTGTCTTGTGGTGGCGATGTAATCGACATTCATCCAGCCGCTTCCAAGAGCGCCTGAGATCTTAACGGTATTCTCGCCCTTCTCGAGGTTCACATAGGCAACAACATCATGCATCTTATCCCATGCTCCGCCTGAAAGCCTGGGTACAGACACAAGCTGCGCATCATTGTCTCCGACTTTTACAAGGATCTCCTTGTCGTCATCACCGTTGTAATGCATAACAATGGGATATGTTCCCTTGTCCAAAGCCTTAACGGTAAAGGTCAGGTAATTGATATTTGACCAGTCCTCTGCCACATTCTCTGCTGTAACATCAGGATTGTTCATGTTTCCTGCAGCTTTGCCACCGGAGTAGAAGTTCTGCTCCTCTACTTTGCCGCCTTTTATGGCGCATACAGCCTCATCTTCTGTCTCAAGCTTCTGCCAGCCACTGAGGAAATCACTTACGGGCTCTGCAGTAACAGGCTCTGTTGTGTTCTCAAAAGTCTGCGCATTGCACCACTTGCTAACAACGTTTATGAGTTCTGTATTTGCGCTTCCGACAGAAGTTGCGGAATTTGCCCACAGCTCTTTTATCTCATCGAATTCTGCTGTGGAAATATCAAGACCGTTGTCCATGTACTCGGGATGATGGTAAAGTCCCCAGTTACCGTAACCGGTTATGGTCTTATAGGTCCAGGATGTCCAGTTGATACCAAGCTCTGTAAGGAGCCCCAGGCCCTCATCCCAGGCATCGATGCTGTTGAAATAGTTAAACTCGCCCATGTAGCTGGGTACGTTGTAGTCTGCGTTGCCGATTGCATTGGTCTTGTTCTCCATGTTGACGATCTGACCGCCGCCCACGTTGTCATAATCATCGTAAAGATAGTTATGATACTCATACATTACATTTTCCCAGCCGTAGTCGTCGGGATTGGGAAGGTCCTCGGGATTCCAGGTGGCTTCCATGATAACCACATGGTCGGGATCTTCCTGCCTTATAACATCATATGCCTTGTCATAGATGTCCCAAAGAATGGCATGAAGTTCATCCGCAGACTTTGAAGAATTATAACGATATGTGCAGTAGGGCTCGTTGAGAAGATCGTAGCCCGCAACGGTTGCATTGCCGTTGTATCTTGCGGCGATCACTCTCCATAAGCTGTAATAAAGCTCCTGATTCGCTCCGGCATTGTCACCGAAGAAAAACTCTGATCCCGCTTCTTTTGCATCCTTGCCATCCTTGCCGGAGTGGTCGCTGCCGTTCTGTGAACCCGGGGCTCCGTGCATATCAAGAACCACGTATAGACCGTACTTGGAGCACATGTCAACAAACCAGTCCAGTCTCTCAAAGGCTGCCGCATAAGGATCTGCCGCACCCTCATCATAGCCGTAATAGTTTCCGTTCTCATCAACCAGGTTTCTCCACCAGAACGGAAGACGGATAGTGTTCATTCCCATGGCCTTGCAGTTTGCAAAGTCCTCTTCCTGCCAGTAAGCTGTTTCCCAGATGTCCACCAGCTCTTTTGCCCCATCCTCTCCGAATCTCTCCGTGAGATTTGAAAGGATTGTGGACTGATCGTACACTGCTGCGGATTCTCCCGAAGGAGTCATCCAGAATTCCTGAAGAAGGTAACCGCCTGCATTGGTGCCTCGAAGGTTAATGATGTCTCCACGGCCATAGTCGGTTCGCAGGTTCTTCCCGTCTGCCTTGATAAAGGCCGATGATTCTTGCATCGCTTCTCCCTCCGTTGCCATAGCAGGAATTCCCGGTGTCCCCAGCGCAAGCACAGCTGACATTGCCAGGGCAAAACTGCGTTTCAACAGTGACATATGTTTCGTTTTCATACTCATACCTTTGTAATTCCTCCCTTTGCTTTAGTTTTTTACCACGTTCTTTCCCCGTATAATGTGGCTTACGAAACGGATTTATCTTAGCATCGGGAAGAGGGGGATAATAGGGGCATACTTGTTTTGTAATAGGTCAATATTGCTTTTTTGTTTTGGATGTAATAGAATGACTCCATTATGGAAAAGAGCTATGAACTTAGAGATCAGGCCTTTTTAAGGCATGAAAACGACAGAATAACAGACGGACTGGATATCTTTTTCTGGGTCTTTGATGACTCCAGTTCCTATGTGGCAACCCATTGGCATTCCGCCATTGAGGTCATGTACATACTTGAGGGAGAAGTTGATATCACAGTGAACGGAAGCACCACCGAGCTGCTTCCGGGAGATGTTTTTCTTGTGGATTCGGCAATTCCCCACTCCACCAAGTCCCTGAATGGCAACAAGGCAGTTCTTATACAGCTTCCCTACCCGCTTTTGGAGCGCTATATACCGGACCTTAATTCCAGAAGGTTTGAGCTTAACTGCAAAAGCGATAACCCAATTGTAAGGACCAAGGTTCTGCAGCTTATCGAAATAATAAAACAGATGCAGGTTGTTTTTGAGGTAAAGCCCGAAGGCGAGATACTCAGATTTAACTCCCTGCTCTTTGAATTCATGTTCCAGATCTATCACAACTTCTCCGAGGAAGTAAGTGATACAGACAGCAGAAAAGAGACCAAGACCTTTGGCAGGATCCAGAACATCCTGGACTATCTGGACAACAACTATGCATCCCAGATAAGCCTTGATGAAATTGCTTCTGTGGCCTGCTTCCAGAAGGAATACTTCTGCCACTTTTTCAAGAAACAGATGGGGATCACCTACACCAGATATTTAAACGATCTGAGACTTGCCAAGATCAGGAAAGACCTGGCAGAGACTGACCTGCCCCTTAAGGATATCCTGGAGAAGCACGGTTTTACCAATTACAAGCTCTTCAGAAAAATGTTCAATGAGACTTTTGGCTGCACTCCTGTGGCCTACAGAAAAAAACTCATGGAAGCTTAGGCTTCCATGAGTTTTATAAGTTCTTTTGCATTTTCTCTGGCATCGCCTCTGAAAACCGAGGAACCGGCCACTATAACATTGGCGCCGGCTGCGATGACCTTCTTAATATTGTCTTTGGTGATACCGCCGTCCACCTGAACATCCGTATCAAGGCCTCTGTCATTTAACATCTTCCTTGTGGCCTTTATCTTGTCGTAGCTGCTCTCGATGAAGGGCTGGCCGCCAAAACCGGGCTCAACTGTCATGACAAGTATCATGTCAACCTTATCAAGATAGGGCTCAAGCGCCTCTACCGGAGTGCCGGGCTTAATGGAAATACCGGCCTTTTTGCCGAAGCTGTGGATCTTGTCTATTACAGCCTGTGGCTCATCTGTCGCCTCAAGATGGAAGGTGATAATATCCGCTCCGCTTTTTACAAATTCCTCAATGTATCTGATGGGATCAACGATCATAAGATGAACATCAAACACCATATCCGATGCACTTCTGATGCTCTTTATCACCGGCATTCCAAAGGAAATGGATGGCACAAACGTGCCATCCATAACATCTACATGAAGGTAGGGTGCACCCGCCGCATCCACATCAGCGATCTGCTGACCCAGGTTTTTAAAATCCGCTGCTAAAATTGAAGGACTTAAAATATTCATTAACCTAAAAATTCCTTTACTGATGAGTATACTCCGTCACCATCAAGGCCATACTTCTTAACCAGATCTCCTGCAGAGCCGGACTCGCCGAACTTATCCTGCATACCAATCTTCTTAACAACTGTAGGGCACTCCTCGGAAAGGACATCACATACAGCACTTCCGAGACCGCCGATAACAGAATGCTCCTCAACGGTAACAACCTTACCGGTCTTCTTTGCTGTTGCAACTACAACCTCTCTGTCGATGGGTTTGATGGTGCAGATATTTACAACCTCAGCGCTGATGCCGTCTGCAGCAAGCTTCTCAGCTGCCTCAAGTGCTGCTCCAACGCCGATACCTGTTGCAATAATACTAACATCAGTACCCTCTTTAAGTACAGTACCTTTTCCGATTTCGAATTTGTAGTCGGGTCTGTCGTTAACTACAGGGCAGGCTGCACGGCCGAATCTGATATAAACAGGGCCCTCGTGCTCAACTGCTGCTCTTACGCAGGCTCTTGCCTCGATATCGTCTGCGGGACACATAACAACCATTCCGGGAATGGTGCGCATAAGTGCGATGTCCTCGTTACACTGATGGCTGGCACCGTCCTCACCTACTGTGATACCAGCGTGTGTTCCGCCGATCTTAACGTTAAGGTGGGGATATCCGATGGAATTACGAACCTGCTCAAAGGCACGTCCTGTAGCAAACATTGCAAAGGTGCTTACAAAAGGGATCTTGCCTGTTGTTGCAAGGCCTGCTGCGATGCCCATCATATTGCACTCTGCGATACCGCAGTCGATGTGGCGATCGGGGAATTCCTTCTTGAACCATCCGGTTCTTGTTGCTGCTGCCAGGTCTGCATCAAGTACTACAACCTTGTCATTGACCTTGGCAAGCTCTATAAGTTCTTTTCCATAGCTGTCTCTTGTAGCTATCTTCTTAACTTCACTCATGCTTCAACCTCCTTCTCAGCCTTCCAACTCTTTCCCAATCTTCTCAAGATCTGCCATAGCGATTGCGTATTCCTCATCATTAGGTGCTACGCCGTGCCATGCAACCTGGCCTTCCATGAAGGAAACGCCCTTTCCCTTGAG
The DNA here is from genome assembly GCA_024697425.1 of Butyrivibrio sp. Lineage (GTDB taxonomy): Bacteria > Bacillota > Clostridia > Lachnospirales > Lachnospiraceae > Butyrivibrio. The sequence continues at coordinate 45,717 of JAILFT010000150.1, forward strand.
GGAGTGTGCGATGATGGCTGTAGGCTGACCCTTAGTCTCTCTGGCCTCTTTGAAGGCTGCTCTGATGGCATCAAAGTCATGAGCATCGATATTGATAACATGGAAGTTGAATGCCTCAAACTTCTTGTCAATGGGATAAGGTGAGCATACCTGATCGATAGGTCCGTCAATCTGAAGACCGTTGTTGTCCACAATAACAACAAGGTTGTCCAGCTTACGGAAGCCTGCAAACATAGCTGCCTCCCAAACCTGGCCCTCTTCGATCTCACCGTCGCCAAGAAGCGTATAGGTTCTGTAGTCTTTATTATCAAGTTTTGCAGAAAGAGCCATTCCGCAGGCAACTGAGATGCCCTGTCCAAGTGAGCCGCTGCTCATATCAAGGCCGGGAAGGTACTGCATACTGGGATGACCCTGAAGTCTTGATCCCAGCTTACGAAGTGTAGTGAGCTCCTCAACAGGGAAGTATCCCTTCTGTGCCATTACAGAGTAAAGGCCGGGTGCTGTATGTCCCTTTGAAAGAACAAAACGGTCCCTGTCGGGGTTCTTAGGATCCTTGGGATCTACATTCATCTCCTCAAAGTACAGATATGTGAAGATATCTGCTGCTGATAAGGATCCGCCGGGATGTCCGGCCTTTGCCGCATGAACCGCTGTAACAATGCCCTTGCGGACTTCGTTTGCAATTTTCTGCAATTCTAAGTTCTCCATATTTCCTCCTTAAATAAAAAACGTCGTTCAGCCTTCGGATTGCTGACCATAATACGCATTTGCGCCGTGCTTACGGTAGTAGTGCTTGTCCTGCAGCTCCTGGGGAGCGGGCTTAACCTCGGGATTGATCACTTCACATCTGTAGGCCATCTTGGCAACTTCCTCTGCCACTACGGCATTGTGAACGGCTTCGTGAGCATCCTTGCCCCAGGTGAACACACCGTGATTTTTACACAAAACTGCCGGAACTGCAACCGGATCTTTGCCCAAACGATTAAATTCGTTCACGATAAGATGTCCCGTGTTCTCCTCGTAGGCAGACTCTATCTCGTCCTTGTTAAGACACCTTACGCAGGGGATCTCACCGTAGAAGTAGTCCGCATGGGTTGTTCCGTAGCAGGGAATACTCCTGCCTGCCTGAGCCCAGCTTGTTGCGTATGAAGAATGGGTATGGACCACGCCGCCCACTTCCTTAAAGGCCTTGTAGATCTCAACGTGGGTCGGGGTGTCTGAGGAAGGATTAAGTCTTCCTTCCACCTTATTACCATTAAGGTCCATAACAACCATATCGTCCGGTGTCATTGTATCATAATCTACGCCACTTGGCTTGATAACAAATAAACCGCTCTGCCTGTCAATCTCACTTACATTGCCCCAGGTAAAGGTAACCAGGCCGTATTTGGGAAGCAGGATATTGGCTTCGTAAACTTTTTTCTTGAGTTCTTCTAACATAATTTTTCTCCATTAACATTGTATTACGGAGCATCATAACAATGCTCCGTAATTATTGCTCTATTGTTACCAAAAAAGGAAGCAATGTTCCCGCCGGGTGATTTACTTAAGGTTATCTACTGCAGCTCTCTCTATTGCAAGTCCGGCATTGTAATCCTTCATGAATTCATCAAAGCCTGCTACATCTGCGCTGACAGGTTCACAGGTCTCAACCTTACCGCCTACGAATACCTTCTCGTTAAGGTATTTTTCAAGGGTGTCCCCATCAGCCTTCTGAACCATGAATCCTGCAAGGATAGCCTGGCCCCAGGGACCGCCTTCTCCTGCTGTCTCCATAAGCTTGATAGGTGTGTTCAGGGCCGCTGCCATTACTCTGTCACCAACGCCGCGAACCTTGAAGAATCCGCCCTGGCCAAAGAAGAAGTCAGCCTTTACATTCTCTTCCTTCATCAGGATATCATTACCTGCCTTAAGAGCTCCAAGGGAAGTATAGAGATGTGTTCTCATGAAGTTTGAAAGGTTAAACTTATCATCGGGTCTTCTCACAAAGAGAGGTCTTCCCTCATTGAAACCTGTGATGGACTCGCCTGAGAAATAGTTGTAAGCAAGAAGTCCGCCACAGTCTGCGTCGCCTTCCATAGCCTTGCGGTAAAGGGTTCCGTAAAGGGTATCATCGTCTACATCTTTGCCGATAGCAGATGCGAACTCTCTGAAGAGCCCTACCCACGCATTCAGATCTGAAGTACAGTTGTTGCAGTGAACCATGGCAACTTCCTCACCTGAAGGAGTTGTAACCAGGTCGAGTTCAGGATATGCCTTTGAGAGGCTGTGCTCCAGAACAACCATTGAAAATACTGAGGTTCCTGCGGAGATATTACCCGTCCTTACTCCTACGGAGTTTGTGGCAACCATGCCGGTTCCTGCATCTCCCTCGGGAGGACATACGGGAATTCCTGCCTTAAGTGTTCCGGTAGGATCCAGCTTTCTGGCTCCTTCTTCTGTAAGCTTGCCTGCAGCTGCTCCTGCGGGAAGAGACTTGGGAATGATATCCCTTATCTTCCAGCCAAGGTTCCTGTCTGCAATAAGCTCATCAAACTGATTAAGCATCTTCTGGTTGTAGTCGCAGGTTGCGGAATCGATAGGGAACATACCGGATGCGTCGCCGACGCCCAGAACCTTCTCCCCTGTCATCTGCCAGTGAATGTATCCTGCAAGTGTCGTGAAGAAATCAATCCTGCCGATGTGATCCTCACCGTTCAGGATTGCCTGATAGAGGTGAGCAATGCTCCACCTCTGAGGAATATGGTATCCAAACAGGTCTGTTAGCTTCTCTGAAGCCTCCTCTGTTATGGTGTTTCTCCAGGTCCTGAAGGGAACCAGAAGTTCCTGTCCGTTAAATGCCATATATCCGTGCATCATGGCGGAGAAGCCCATGGCGCCTACTGTCTCAAGCTTCTCTCCGTACTGTTTCTCAACATCTGCCGCAAGATTTTTGTAGCAGTCCTGAAGTCCTCCCCAGATGTCGTCCAGGGTATACGTCCAGATTCCGTTGTCCAGACGGTTCTCCCAGCCGTGTGAACCGGAAGCGATAGGGTTGTAGTCATAGTCTGTCAGGACAGCCTTGATCCTGGTGGAACCAAACTCGATACCCAGTAATGTCTTTCCCTCTGCTATAGCCTTTTTTGCATCACCCATAATAGTCTCCTTCTGCTGCAAAGCAGCAATCCCCATTTATAGTTTTATTTATTTCAACGCCAATTTCGGCGAAGTCATTCGAAATGTCTTACTGAATCCCGAAGGACCACATCCTCCTTGAATTCGTAGGTTGCATTAAATGCGATCTGCCCGCTGTGGATCATCCTTATCATGTTCTGAGCGGCTCTTTTTCCAAGTTCTGCCTTAGGATGCGGTATTGAGGAAACTGTCACTCCCCTTACGCCCATCCTGGCGATATCCGAGTCATCCATGGCCACAATGGACATCTGCTGCGGGATCTTCAGGCCGGCATCCATCAAAACCTCCATCAGCATGCCCGCCACCTGATCGTTGTAGCAGAACACCGCACTGCATCCGGATAGCCTCTCTTTGGCCTTTATAAAAGCAGCCTTGCCGTTCCTGATATCGATGGTGTCTATCCAGTTCACATGATCGTAGGAAAAGGGAACTCCCGCCTCAGTTATGGCCCTCAGGTACCCTCTGTACCTCTCTCTTCCCTGACCGTCGTCAAGCTTAAGGACGCACCCGATATCCCTGTGTCCCAGATTTATCAGCGCCTTCACGGCTCTGTAGGCACATTCCGCATCGTTTAAGGATACGTGAGGCATATCCAGCTCAGGATAGAAGCTGTTGATAAAAAGAATCTTCACATTCCGGTCCTGTAATTTCCTGTACAGTTCCATATTGGGATTGGGCAGGGCACTCTTTACCGGTTCCATAATGATACCGGCTATATCGCTTCTGCTAAGAAGATCGGTAAGTATCTGCCTCTCCTTGCCCACCGTGTTGTCGGAAAATGAAAGCTGCATGGAATATCCCTTGTCGCTCAAGGTGCTCTCTATTCCTCTGATGGTGCTGGGGAAAATGTAGTCATCCACATAGGTGGTGACCACGGCAATCACGTTCCTTTCGCCTTCCTCCGCCCGCTGATCCACCAGGTAGGTTCCGCTGCCTCTTCTGCTCTCCAGAAGCCCGTCCTCAGCCAGCTTGCCGATTGCATGCCTCACTGTCTGTCTGCTGAGCCCGAATCTGTCGCAGAGTTCATTCTCAGATGGCAGTTTCTCTCCGGGTTTCAGCGTCCCCTCATCTATACATTCAGTTATCCAATCGATTATCTTCTGATATTTAGCCAAAGTTTTTTACCAAAGTTGTACTATTTCAAATAAGTTGTATTGTTTGTGATAAGTTGTACTAAAAAAGGTTCTACAGGCTATGATTCGCCACCCGTGCGAATTCATCATAAATCCTGCAGAACCCAACGTCAATTAACATAATGAACAATTTTAAAAACTTGTATATGTACAAATTTCACTCACCGAAACTTTTGCCGGCAAGCATTTCACATCCCCGTCAATCTGGAATAGAAGAACAGATACTGCTGCATGACACCGTTGTAGGGAGCATACTCATCAAAAGGGAACCCTCCGGGATAGCGCTGTTCCAGAACCCTGTTGATCCACACGTCCTTAGGGAAAGCGTCCAGCCTGTGATATCCAAAAAGTATCTCGCAGTTGGCCACTTTTACTCCGACACCGAAGAGCTTTAAGAGTTCCTCCATAAGCGCTTCATCGTCCAGGCTCTTAAAGGCCTCAAGGTCCACCGCACCTGAAACCACATCAAGCGCCGCCCTGTGGACATACTTATCCCTGTAGCCAAGGCTGCATCCTGAGAGCTCCTCCATGGAGAGGGCCGCCAGTTTATCAGGGGTGGGAAAAGAGAATATGGCCTTCCCCTCAGTATCTTCAGCTATTTTCTCTCCCGCAAGAGCGCACAGCTTCTCGATGGATGCCTTGATCGCCGGGATGTTTTTTCTCTGGGAAATGATAAAAGAGATCAGCATCTCCCAGGGGTCCTGCTTAAGGATCCTGATGCCCCTTCCGAACTCGGAGGCACTGTAAAGATACTCATCTCTCTTCTTATCTATCTTTTTCCTGATATCACGGTAACTTGTATCAAGATCAAAGTAGTCCCGCCAGAAATCTTCAAACTCAGCTTCATCGCAGCCAAAATCGTAGCGGTCATCACCCAGCTCTTTTACCGGAACATGGCGACTTCCGGCTGCCACACTGTAGCCCCCGTCA